>JBEIHT010000044.1:0-18093 GCA_040381155.1 Aphanothece sp. | reverse complement strand
GTTGTTGGTGGAGGTGATCCACTCGCAGAACTGGTTCCACGCCGAAGCGCCGGAGCGCTGTTGGAGAGTGGCAGTCATGAGTACAGGAGGGGAAGCTCAGGCCACGAGGGCCAAAGCGGATGGAGGGGCGGAATCCCGCCAACCACAACGTAACGGGATGTTGCGGGTTTTGTAAAGAGGGGTTCATGAAGAAAAACCGGAGGGGGCGGGACGGCCCCCTGTTCTCTCTCGGCCGCCCTTGCTAGATGGAAAGGGCAAGGCCGCCGAACCCGATGCCCCTGGCTGTGTCCCGCTCCGCCTCCCGCGCCAGCGCCTTCACCCTGGCCCTTGGTCTCTCCTTTGCCCTGGCGCTCAGCGGCTGCGAGCGCGGTCCCAGTGCCGAGAAGCAGCGCCTTGAGGAGCTGGAGTTCAAGATCCAGCAGCTGGAGGAGCGGTTGAACAAGGTTTCGGCCCAGCGGGCCAACGGCGCCGATCGCACCGGCAAGCCCCCCGCGGGGGTGGTGAAGTCGCTCACCCTGCGCAGCGGCACCGAAGACGACCGGCTGCGCATCTACTGGGCTGACGGCAGCACCACCGATCTGCCGTGCACCAAGGAGCAGGCCACCCTTGTCTGCGGCTGAGGGGTGCAGACTCCTTACCTGATACCTTGTGGCGTCGATGCCTTGTGGCGTCCAACCCCCACAAGCTTCAGCAGAGCACTGTGTGGATTTGAAAACACGCGTCGAATCTTTCCCGGAGCGCTGATTCTTTGCTAAACTGTGGTCGCAACCTTTTTTTCTATGAAACCATCAGTTCCTCACTTTCTGGTAGCGGCGGCCGTATCCTTCCCGGTTTTCCCACAATCTGTGAAAGCCGTCGATGCATGCAGAGGCACCAACAACTACACAGTAGCTGAGATTTCAGCATCTAATTTTTCTTGCCAGAAGGGAGACAAAATTTATTCCAACTTTTCTGGATTCGATTTATTTCCCATTGCCTCGTCTTTCGCGTTCAATGAAGTACCCAATACTACAATTGGTGATCAACATGAGTTTCAGGCCTCCAATTTAGGCATTACGTCTGGCACATTAAGTTATTCTTACACCGTTGCAATTGCGGGATCTAAAAAGTTTGCAAGCTTTGAAACTGACGTTTCTGCAGGTGGGGGTGCGTCAAGACTTATTTCAAAGAGCTTAACATCAACACCTGGAGAAACTGCCAACCTTACTGTTAATGGTGGTTCTACTAATTCAACCGCTTACATCTTTACCACTCCAAATTCTGGTCCATTAGCGTTTAGTGGTTCCTTTACGGTTAATGGCGGTTCTTTGAATTCTTTCTCCGATTATGTCTATCAAACTCCAGGTCCTCCTCCGGTGCCAGGGCCACTTCCCATGTTAGGTGCCATCACTGCGTTCGGCTTCACTCGTCGTTTGCGTAGGCGTGCTTTGAGCAGGCTGGATTGATTTATTAAATAACCAGGAAGGTAAATTGTCTCTTTGCGCCATTCACAAGTTGCCAATTTTGGCCGCTTGTGAATGGCGTTTACCTCTTTGCGATTTCAGATGCCGGTCGTTTCTTCGAGGTAGTTGCACCAATTCTCTTGGCATGGGATGCATGTGCGTTTGGTAATGCTCAGAGCAATACCTTTCTCTTCGTAGGCGGCCTCATTGATGAACAGTGGCCATACGGTTGGCGGATCCCCCTCGGAGGGTTCCCACGCAATTGTTACGCCGTTGTCACTCAAGAACAGTGGCTCTCCGGCACGCATCGGTTGCCAATCGCGACCCTCCCGTTGCGGATGCAGCACTGCGCAAGCTTTTCCGTTGCCATCACGCGGTACATCAAGGCTGCGCAGGTGGCGATGCACCACGAGTTCAGGCGGCAAACGCAGTGCGCCCCGCCGTGCTTCAGCCACCACAGCCAGAGCCATTTCCAGCGTCAGCTGAGTCTGCTTGCAGATGCGAGCGTTCACCACCCCCTGGGGCACAGGGCCCACCTCGATCACCAGCCCGCAGGGCCATTGCTCCACCAGATAACCGCTCTGCTGTGGATCCTTTTCATGCAGATAGACCGGCAGGCCGAGCCGACCCTGCAGCCCCGCCGCCAAGGCCAGATCGGCTGGTCGGCGCCCGTACACCACCAGCGAATTGCCCATGGCGGCGGTGGTGCTGTGCAGGTCGAGCACCACTGGGCAGGGGGCGCTGCCGTGGGGTCCATGCAGGGCCAACAGCTCCCGTGCCCGCCGCACCTCCTGCTCCTGATGCGCCGGATCCGCCAGCAGCACGGGATCAAAGCTGCGGTTGAGGTCGCGGTCGATGTAGCGGCGGCACACCGCCAAGGCCTCGGGGTTGCCGATCACCAGCTCCACGGCCAGCCCATGGCGCCGCAGAGTATGCGGTCGACGCCGCCAGCCCTCCAGCAGCCAGCCGGCGTTGCGCTCATTTCCGTGGGTGGCCCCCACCACCAGCACCCTGGCCATCACCCTCCCCGCTGATCCCGCTCCAGCCTGACGCAGGATCGGGGGGATCCGCCGTTTCCCGCCCCTATGCCCCCGCCCGCGGCCCTGGTCCAGTCGGCCCGCTGCCTGTGGCGCCAGCAGTGGCGGCTGCTGATGGGCGGGCTCGGCCCCGCTGACGCGGCCGGTCGCTACCGCCGCCCCGCCCCCGCCTTCGCCGACCTGCCGCCCCTGCCGGAGGACGCCGCCGAGCCGAGCGGCCACGTGTTGATCGTGGGCCGCAGCTGCCCCTGGGCCCACCGCGCCTGGCTGCTGTGGACCCTGCGGCGGCTTGGGGAAAGCATCGACCTGCTGGTGGTGGAGCCCGATCCGGCCGCCGGCCGCTGGCGCTTCCCCACCCCCTTCGCCGGTTGCCACACCCTGCGCCAGCTCTACCGCCGCAGCGGCGCCGCCGCCTCCGCCCCGGCCACGGTGCCGGCCCTGTGGTCGCGGCGGCAGGAGCGGATTGTGTTGAACGAGAGCGCCCGCCTGATCGAGCTGCTCGACCTCTGGCCGGCACCCGAGGGGGCGCCGCGGCTCAACCCCGAACCGCTGCGGCTCGCGATCGACGCCTGGCGGCAGCGCCTGCAGGATCAGGTGAACGATGGCGTGTATCGCTGCGGCTTCGCCCGCCACCAGGCCGCCTACGACGAAGCGGAGGCGGAGCTGTTCGACACCCTGGCGGCCGCGGAGGCGGAGCTGGCGGCCCAGGGCCCCTGGCTGGGCGGCTCGGAGCCCACCCTGGCCGATGTGGTGCTCTTCCCCACCCTGATCCGCCTGGAGCTGGTCTACGCCCCCCTGTTCGGCGTCAGCCGCCAGCCCCTCTGGCAGTTGCCCGCCCTCTGGGCCTGGCGCGCCCGCTTCTTCGCCCTGCCGGGGGTGGCCGCCAGCTGCGACGCCGCTGCCTGGCGGGCCGATTACTTCGGGGCCCTGTTCCCGCTCCATCCCTCCGGCATCGTCCCGGCGGGCCCGGAGCTGGCCACACTGGTGAACAGCCAGCCCCCGAGCCCCCCATGAGCAGCAGCGGCGCCGCCTCCCCCGCGGCCGATCCGGTCTTCGAAGGGGTCTATGGCCCTTACACGATCACCGCCGACGACCGCCGGGAGGTGCTGAGCTACCGCCTGGCTCTCACGGCCGTGGCCGTGGCCCAGCTGGCCCTGCTGGCCCAGTGGCGGGCCCTGGGGCCCGAACTTCTCTGGCCCTGGCTGCTGGTGATGGCCGCCGGCCTGGGGCTGGCGCTGCGCTGGATCCACATCTATCTGCGGCCGCTGCACCGGCTGCTGCAGCTCTTCTGGCTGCTGGGCTGCCTGGGGGGCGTGGCCCTGGCGCTGCGGGTCGGCGCCGCCGGCCTGCTGCCGGCGCTGGCGGCCCAGCCCCTCTGGATCCTGGCGATCGGACCGTTCTTCGCGGCCCTGGCCGGGGTGGGCTTCAAGGAGTTCTTCTGCTTCCGCCGGCCCGAGGCGATCGGTGTCACCCTGTTGCTGCCCCTGGCCCTGCTGGGGCGACTGGTGGGCCTGCTGGATCCCCAGGCCACCGTGGCCCTGCTGGCGATCGAGGCCGTGCTGCTGCTCGTGCTCACCCTGCGCAAGTTCCCGATGCCCGCCGCCGCCGACGTGGGCGACAAGAGCGTGTTCCTCTGGTTGGAGCAGCAGCGCCTCCGGCCTGAAGGGGCCCGATGAGCCTGATCAGCCTGGTGGGGGCCGGCCGCGACTTCGGCCTGCGGCCGCTCTTCGCCGATCTCGAGCTGCACGTGGGCGAGCGGGAGCGGCTGGGCCTGATCGGCCCGAACGGCGCCGGCAAGAGCACGCTGCTGCGGGTGCTGGCCGGCGAGGAGCCGCTGGATCGGGGCGAGCGGCGGGTCGCCCCGCGGCTGCGGGTGGTGCGCATGGAGCAGGACCCGCCCAGCGATCCGGCGGCCACCGTGCTGCAGACCGTGTTCGCCGGCGGCGGCGAGCGCCAGGCGCTGCTGCGGGAGCACGAGGAGATCAGCCTGGCCCTGGCCGGCGCCGCGGACGACCCGGAGCTGCTGGCGCGGCTGGGGCATCTGCACCGCCGCATGGACGAGCTGGATGCCTGGGGGCTGGAACGCCAGTGCCGGGAAGTGCTGGAGCGGCTGGGGGTGGGGGACGGCCAGCGGCGGATGGGGGAGCTCTCCGGCGGCAACCGCCGGCGGGTGGCTCTGGCGGCGGCCCTGGTGGCCGCCCCGGATGTACTGCTGCTCGATGAGCCCACCAACCACCTCGATGCCGAGGGGGTGGAGTGGCTGCAGGACTGGCTGGAGCGCTTCGCCGGCGCCCTGGTGCTGGTCACCCACGACCGCTACCTGCTCGATCGGGTGACCCGCCGGATCGTGGCGGTGGAGCGGGGTGAGGCGCGGGCCTACGAGGGGGGCTACGGCCGCTACCTGGAGCTGCGGGCCGCCGAGGCGGCGGCCGAGGCCGCCGGCGAAGCCCGCCTGCGGGGCACCCTGCGACGCGAACTCGCCTGGCTCCGGCGCGGCCCCAAGGCTCGCAGCACCAAACAGAAGGCCCGGCTGCAGCGCATCGAAGCCCTGCGCGAGATCCCGGCCCGCCAGGTGCAGGGGCGGGTGTCGATGGCGGCCACGGCCCAGCGGTTGGGGCGGCGGGTGATCGCGGCGGATGATCTGGCGGTGGCGGTGGGGGAGCGCACCCTGCTGGAGGGCTTCGTCTACGACTTCGACCCGGAGGACCGGGTGGGGATCATCGGCCCGAACGGAGCGGGCAAGAGCACCCTGCTGGAGGTGCTCGCCGGCCGCCGGGCCCCGGCTTCCGGGACGCTGGAGCTGGGGGGCACCGTGAAGCTCGCCTACTTCGACCAGCACAGCGCCGTGCTGGAGGGCGGCGATCCGGCCCGGGCGGCGGAGCGCAAGGTGATCGATGTGGTGAAGGAAGCCGCCAGCCGGGTGGAGGTGGACGGCCAGGAGCTGAGCGCTTCCCAGCTGCTGGAGCGCTTCCTGTTCCCGCCCGCCCAGCAGCACCAGCCGGTGGCCAGGCTCTCGGGCGGGGAGCGGCGGCGGCTGCACCTCTGCCGGCTGCTGATCGAGGCCCCCAACGTGCTGCTGCTCGATGAGCCCACCAACGACCTGGACGTGCACACCCTCTCGGTGCTGGAGGACTTCCTCGACGACTTCCGCGGCTGCGTGGTGGTGGTCTCCCACGACCGCTGGTTCCTCGATCGCACCGTTGATCGCCTGTTCTGCTTCGAGAACGGCCGGCTGGAGCGCTTCGAGGGCAACTACAGCGCCTACCTGGAGCGCCGCGCCCGCCCGCTGACGACCCTGCCCACCCCAACGGCCGGCACCGCCGCCATCCCTGCCGCCGTCGCCGCCCCTCCGGAGGAGCGCCCCGCCGAGGCGAAGGCGGGGCGCCGGCGCAGCTATCGGGAGAGCCGGGAGCTGGAGGCGATCGAGCGGGATCTGCCGGCCATGGAGAGCCGCCGCGCCGAGCTGGAGGCGGCGCTGGCCGGGGCCGGCGGCCTCGACCACGGCGAACTCGAACGCCGCAGCCACGAGCTGGCCGAGCTGCTGGAGCGGATCGCCGCCGCCGAGGAGCGCTGGCTAGCGCTCAGTGAGCTGCCCACCTGAGCGGCGGCGCCTGTGGGGGTGGGGCATCTCCGCCCCCTGCAGCGCCCCGGGTCCGCTGCCATCGGCGCGGGGCGCCAGGCCACAGACCGGACCGCTGGGGTCCGGCAGCCGCCAGGGCTGGCGCCGCACCGCCGCCCCCGGGCCTCCGCCTCCTTCATCGCCGTGGGCTTGTAGGCGTCGTCGCAGCGGTGGGCCTGCATCTGATCGCCCATGCGCCGCAGGTAGAGGTCGCTGGACCAGATCAGCTGGCCATGCTCAAAGGCCTCCAGGGCCGCCTGCAGGGAGGGGAAGCGCTGGCTGACCAGCCCGCTCGGGGCGCACTGCTTCCACTCCAGCACCTCCTCGAAGCTGAGGCCCCGGCGCCACTGGCGCTGTTCGGAGAGATAGCAGTTCTCCTCCGGACCGTTGATCCAGAAGAGCCGTCCGGTGTCGTCGATGAAGTGGCGGTCGTGCCGCTGGCGGATGCGGGTCATGGGCCTGGCTGGGCTGCGCCTCTGCTCCTGTGCTAGCCCAAACGGGACTGTTTCGCCGCATCCGAGGCAGCGATCGGGTCAGAAGCCGCGATTGTCAACATGGATCAGCGCCGCCGCACAATCGCCGCCCTATCCCGGACCGCTCCACCTATGGTTGGACGCGGTTCGTTCCGGCTCTGAGGGGCCGGCCTCTGGCATGAAAAGCATCGACGAGCACATCGAGAAGGACAAAGCCGAGATCGAGGCGGCGAAGGTCGCCGGCGATGAGGGCAAGGTCCGCCACCTTGAGGAGGAGCTCAAGCGACTCGAGGAGTACAAGTCCCACCATCCCGAGGACTCCCACGATCCCTCCCCACTCGAGGTGTTCTGCGACCTCAACCCCGACGCCCCCGAGTGTCTCGTCTACGACGACTGATCGAGAAGCTCCCCTGAGCCGGCGGCATGCCGCCCGGCTCGTGGATTCAGGCTCACCAGGGTCCAGGTGGCCGGCTCATCGCCCGCCACCTGGACCTTTTCTCTATCCTCCAGCGCCGCCGGCGCCGGCAGCTCCTGCCACACCCGGGATTTGAGGGCCTCCAGCCCCTGGGCGGCGGCCGCCGAGATCAGCAGCGGTGCCATCCCCGCGTGGGCTTCGATCCGTGCGGCCAGCTCCTGGCTGTGCAGGGGATCGAGGGCATCAATCTTGTTGAGCACCAGCAGGCGCGGCCGCTGGGCCAGCCCGTGGCCGTAGGCGAGCAGCTCCTTCTCCACCACCGCCAGATCCGCCACCACGTCCTCTGCCGTGGCATCCACCAGGTGGATCAGCAGGCGGGTGCGCTGAATGTGGCGCAGGAATTCGTGCCCCAGACCGGCCCCCTGGGCGGCGCCGGCGATCAGGCCGGGGATGTCGGCGAATACGGTGCCATCGCCGCTGGGGCGGCGCACCACCCCCAGATTGGGCACCAGGGTGGTGAAGGGGTAGTCGGCGATCTTGGGCCGGGCGGCGGAGAGCACGGCGATCAGGGTGCTCTTGCCGGCGTTGGGCAGGCCGATGATGCCCACCTCCGCCAGCAGCTTGAGCTCCAGCTGCAGCTGCCATTCCTCGCCGTCCCGCCCCTCGGTGCACTTCTCCGGCGCCCGGTTGCGGTTGCTGAGGTAATGGGCGTTGCCCAGGCCGCCGCGGCCGCCGTGGGCCACCACCAGCTCCTGGCCCGGCTCGGTGAGATCGCCCAGCAGGATGGTGGTGCGGGCGTCGCGCACCTCGGTGCCGCAGGGCACGCGGATGCGCAGCTCTCGGCCGCCGGCGCCGCTGCGGCGGTTGGCCCCGCCTCTCACGCCATCGTCGGCGGCGAACAGGCGCTGGTACTTGAAATCCAGCAGGGTCTGGAGGTTGGCGTCGGCCACCAGCACCACGTCGCCGCCGCGGCCGCCATCCCCGCCGGAGGGTCCGCCGGCGGGCACGTATTTTTCCCGGCGGAACGCGACGATGCCATCGCCACCCCGCCCGGCCCGCACCATGATGCGCGCCTGGTCGATGAACTGCACGGAAAAGCGGCCGCCGGGGCCGTCGGATCCCCAACCCTAGGATCCGGCGGTCGCCGTGCCGGTTTGGCCGAGGTTTGCTTCCAGCAGGTCAGCAAGACCTACCCGCCCCGCCGCGGCGGCGCCGATGGCGCCCCGGTGCCCGTGTTGCGCGCCCTTGATCTCGCCATCGCCGATGGTGAATTCCTGGTGCTGGTGGGCCCCTCCGGCTGCGGCAAGAGCACCCTGCTGCGGCTGTTGGCGGGGCTCGACACCCCCACCAGCGGCACCATCCATGTGGGCGGCCGGGATGTGACGGAGCTGCGGCCGTCGCGGCGGGATGTGGCGATGGTGTTCCAGAGCTATGCGCTCTACCCCCATCTGAGCGTGGCCGACAACCTCGGCTTCGGTTTGCGCCGCAGCCGGCCCCGCACCCCGGTCCAGCAGCTGGCCGATGGCCTCCATCGCCTCAGCCGCCCCTGGCCCGCCGGCCTGCGGATCGCCTCGGAGCGGGAGGAGACGATCGAGCGGCGGGTGGTGGAGGTGGCGCGGATGCTCGAGCTGGAGCCGCTGCTGGAGCGGTTGCCCAAGGAGCTCTCCGGCGGCCAGAAGCAGCGGGTGGCCCTGGGCCGGGCGATCGCCCGCCAGCCCGCCGTGTTCCTGATGGATGAACCGCTCAGCAACCTCGACGCCAAGCTGCGCACCGGCACCCGCGCCCAGATCACGGCCCTGCAGCGCCAGCTGGGCACCACCACCCTGTATGTCACCCACGACCAGGTGGAGGCGATGACGATGGGCCATCGCATCGCCGTGCTCAACGCCGGCCGGCTGCAGCAGCTGGGCACGCCGATGCAGCTCTACCGCTGGCCGGCCAATCTGTTCGTGGCCCAGTTCATCGGCAGCCCGCCGATGAACCTGCTGGCGGCGGAGGTGGCCGGGGCGGGCCAGCTGCTGGTGGCGGGGCGGCGCTTCCCCGTGGCGGGGCCGCTGGAGCCGCTGCTGGCGAGCCGCAGCGGCCAGAGCCTCACGGCGGGCCTGCGGCCGGAGCACCTGCGCCTGGCGCCCTCCACCAACCGCAACCTGGCGGCCGAGGTGAGCCATGTGGAGGCCCTGGGCAATGAGCAGCTGCTCACCTGCCGGCTCCTGGAGACCAGCCAGCTGGTGCTGGTGCGGGCCGATCCGGAGGTGGTGGTGGCGGCGGGGGAGAGCGTGCACCTGGAGGTCGACCCAGAGGGCTGGCGCCTGTTCGATGGGCAGGGCGAGGCGCTGCTGCCGGCACCGCCCGTGCCCGCCGCGGCGCGGGGGCCGCAGCTGCCGCGGCTGGGGTAACGGGGCTGCGGGCTCACTTCACCCACACCACGCTGCAGCCCGGCCCGCCGTCGCCCCGTTCCGCGTCGGCCACCCGTTCCACGTAGGGCAGGGTGGCCAGCCAGTCGCGCAGGCCGCGCTTGAGCTTGCCGGTGCCGATGCCATGGATCACCCAGAGGGGGCCGTTGGCGCCGCGCAGTTTCTCCTCCACCGTGGCTTCGGCCTCGTGCACCCGCAGGCCGCGCACATCCACCGTGTTGCCCTCGGTGCGCACCTCCGGGCCGCGGCTGCCGGGCGCGCGGCGGCTGCGCACCGTCACCGGCGGCGGGGGAGGCGGGGTGGGTTTTTCGCCGTGCAGGCCTTCGATCGCCTCCAGGGGCACGGTGCTGCGCAGTACGCCGCAGCGCAGGGTGAGATCCAGGCCATCGGCGGAGATCGCCAGCACCTCGGCGGCCTTGCCCAGGGCCAGCAGCCGCACCCGGTCGCCGACCACCGGCCGCCAGCCGCCATGCTCGCGCCGCTCCGGCGTCGGTTGGTGCTCCCGCTCCAGCCGCTTGAGGCGCTGCCCCGCCGTGCGGGCCATCTCGCCCGCTTCCTCCGGCCGGGCGTGGCCGGCCTGGCGCAGGCGGCGGATCAGGCGCCGCACCTCCCCCTGGCCCTCGCGGATCGAGGTTTCCAGCCGCTGGCGCTGCTGCTCCTGCCGCTCAGCCCCCTTCTCCTTCTGAAGCTGCCAGCGGGCCAGCAGCTCCTCGTGCAGCAGTTCGGTGCGGGCCAGCAGGGCGGCGGCCTCCTCGGCGGCCTCCTGCTGGCGGAAGCGCTCCCGCTCCAGCCCCTCGATCACCCGGTCGACCGCGCCGCCACCGCCGGGCTCCAGCTGGCGGGCGGCCGCGCCGATCACCTGGCGATCGAGCCCCAGGCGCTCGGCGATCGCCAGGGCGTTGCTGCGTCCCGGGATGCCCCAGAGCAGGTGGTACGTGGGGGAGAGGGTGTCCACGTCGAAGGCCACCGAGGCGTTCTCGAAGCGGGGGTCGGCGTACTTGAGGGCCTTGAGCTCGCCGAAGTGGGTGGTGGCGACCGTGAGGCGGGCGCGGTCGGCGAGGTGGCGCAGGAGCGCCGCGGCCAGGGCCGCGCCTTCAGTGGGATCGGTGCCGGCCCCCACTTCATCGAGCAGCACCAGGCTGGCGCCCTCGCCGCTCGGGGCCCCGGCGGGCTCAGCAGCGGAAGGATCCGGCAGGGCCGCCAGGATCCGGGCGATGCGGCGGATGTGGCCGCTGAAGGTGGAGAGGTTCTGCTGCAGCGACTGCTCATCGCCGATGTCCGCCAGCACCCGGGCGCACCAGGGCAGGCGCGGGGTGCCGGCGCAGGGCAGGAACAGGCCGGCGCGGGCCATCAGCACCGCCAGGCCCACGCTCTTGAGGGTCACCGTCTTGCCGCCGGTGTTCGGCCCGGTGATCGCCACCACCCGCAGCTCCGGGGCCACCCCCACATCCACGGGCACCACGGGCCGCCCTCCTTCGCGCCGCTCCTGCCAGAGCAGCAGCGGATGGCGCAGGGCCCGCAGCTCGAAGGGGCTCAGCGGATCCTGCGCCAGCTCCGGCCGCACCGCCCCCAGCCAGGCGGCGTAGCGGGCCCGCGCCAGGCCGGCGTCGAGGCGCACCAGCACCGCTTGCAGGTGTTCCAGTGCGTCGGCCTCCGCGCCAACCAGGCCGCTGAGCTCCAGCAGGATCGCCGCTTCGATCTCCCGCTCCCGCCCCTCCAGCTCGCGGATGCGGTTGCCGAGGGGAATCACCGCCTGGGGCTCCACGAACACCGTGCTGCCCGAGGCGGAGCTGTCGTGCACCAGGCCGCTGATCTGGCCGGCGGCCCCCGCCTTCACCGCCAGCACCGGCCGGCCGCCGCGCTCCGCCACCACCGTGTCCTGCAGCAGGGCGCCCCAGCGGCGGATCAGCTCCTGCAGGCGCTCGCGCCGTTCGGCCCTCACCCCCTGCAGCTGGCGCCGCAGACCCTCCAGCTCGGCGCTGGCCCGGTCGGCCACCCGGCCGCCCTCCTCCAGGCAGAAGTGCAACCGCTGCTCCAGCTCCGGCAGGGTGCGCAGGTCGGCCACCAGGGCGCTGCAGACCGGCCGCAGGCTGATGTCGTCGATCTGGCGCCGCAGCCGCCGCGCCGCCGCCAGGGTGGCGGCCAGCGCCAGCAGCTCCTCGCCGCCGGCGCCGCCGCCCTTGGCGCAGCGGGCCACGGTGGGGCCGATGTCGGCCACGCCGCGGAAGCTCAGGCCGCCCTCCAGGACGCCGTCGAGGCCGAGCAGCTCGGTGGTTTCCGCCAGCAGCTCGCGGCTGGCGGCGCAGCTGGCGGGCCAGGGCAGCGCCCGGCAGTGGCGTTCGCCGGGGCCGGTGCTGGCGAAGCTGGCCAGCTGGGCGGCCAGGCGCGGCCATTCCAGGAGTTCAAGGGCCTCGGCGGCGATCCCGGCGTCCGCCCCTGGAGCCGCGACGGCGTGCTCCAGCCTCACCCCTGGCCACCGATGCTGGCCACCGGCGGCGCGGGGATGGCGGCGGCGCCGGTGTTGGAGGGGATGCCGGTGGGCGGCTCGTAGAGCACCTCCAGCCAGTTGCCCTCCGGATCCTGCAGGTAGAAGGAGGCCGTGCCGTCGCGGTGGTCGTGCACCTCCCCCACCGCATGGCCGCTGGCCGCCAGCTGGTCGTGCACGGCGTCGACGGCGGCGCGATCCTCCAGGTGGAAGGCGAAGTGGGGCCCCGCCGCCCGGTAGGCGGGGCTGAGCAGGGCCACCCCGTCGCCGGTGACGGGCGACTGCAGGTAGGCCCAGTCGGCGGCGTCCCAGGTGAGGCGCAGCCCCAGGGCGGTGTAGAAGGCCTTGGCCCGCTCCATGTCGCTCACCCGGAGGGCGACATGGCCGAGGCGATGGACGGCGGCCGGCGCCATGGGGAAGGGGATGACTGAGACCATTCTCCCGCAATCGGGGGTGCCGCCGCGGCCCGAGCCCGCTTGCCCTGGGCAAATCCCTTCTGGGTTGCCTAGTTTTTTGTGGGAGCTCCATGGCCGCGAAGCGATGCGTCTGGCGAAGCGAGCGCTGGATTTGCCCCTGCCCCTGCTCCTGGTCGCCGCCATCACGCTGACGGCGGCGGTTCCGCTCCTGTCTCCCGTCCGCGCGGCGGGCCTGATCGCCCCGGTGCCGGTTGAGGCGGACGAGCAGGAGATCGAGGTTCCGAAGGAGGTGATGGGCTGGTTCTATGCCGCCATCGAAGCCGGCGGCAAAGGCGACCTGGCCGAGGCTTTGCGCCTGCAGCGACAGGTGATGGGCTGGGTGGAGGCGAATCTGGCGCCCCAGCATTCGCTCCGGGCCAGGTCCCTGATCAATCTGGGCCGGTGGCTCAATCAGTCGGGCCGCCATCAGGAGGCCCTGGCTGCCGAGCTGAAAGCGGAGCGGATCCTGCGCGATTTGGTGAGCCGCAACCCCGCGTACCGCCTCGTCCTGGTGACCGCCCTCCACAACCTGGCCGAGATCTACAACAACCTCGGCCGGCCCCAGGTGGCGGCAGCCACCAACAGCGAAGCGGTGCAGATCCTGCGTGAACTGGTGAAAACCAACCCGGATCTCCTCCCCTACCTGGCCCTGAGCCTCAGGAACCTGAGCCGCCTCCACACGTCTGGCCTCCGGGCCCTGGCCCCCAGCCTGGAGGCCGTTGGCATCCTGCGGGAGCTTCGCAAGGTCGACCCGGAGACCCAGGCCGGGCTGGCGCTGGAACTGACAAGAGTCGGCGTTCTGTATGGCGAGCTGGGTCGCGATGCCGAAGCGCTGCCGCCCAGCGAGGAAGGGGTGCGCCTCCTGCGGGGGCTGGGGCACACCGACCCAGCCTTTCGCCCCTTCCAGGCCTGGGCACTCTCCAACCTGGCGCTCCGTTACCTCCAGCTGGGGCGTCCCAATGACGCCCTGGCACCGGCCCAGGAGTCCAGGGAGATCCTGCGGGCTCTGGTGAACAGTGATCCCACCGTTCGACGCCAGCTGGCGAACGAGGTGAATCGCCTGGGCTTGATCTACGGCGAGCTGAACCGCCCTGCCGAAGCGCTGGCCCTCTCCCGCGAAGCCGTGCAGATTGCCCGACAGATGGTGAAAGATCCCCAGCAACGTCTTTATCTCATCGATGCCCTGGGCCAACTGGGCGTTCGCTACAGCCAGCTGGGTCAGCCGCAGCAGGCCCTGGCGCCCACACTGGAGAGCCTCAAGCTCCTGCGCGACCTGGCGACGACCCAGCCGGCCAGGCGGGGGGACCTGGCCCGCTCCCTCGACAACCTGGCGTCCACCTACTGCGAACTGGGGCAAAGCCCTCAGGCGGTGGCCCCGGCCCAGGAATCGGTGGCGATCTGGCGGCTGCTGGCCGCCACCGATCCGGTCCATCGCGGCTCCCTGGCCAACGCCCTGAGCACTTTGGGAAGGGCCCATGGCGAATCCAATCAGTTGCAGCAAGCCCTGGCTCCCCTGCTCGAATCCGTGCGGATTCTGCGGGATCTGACCCGCGCCAACCCCCGCTACCAGGGCGATCTGGCCCGCTCGCTCAACAACCTGGGCTATCTGCGGCTGATCCTGGGGCAGACCGATCAGGCCCGGCCCCTGCTGGAGGAATCGCTCGCCCTGGTGCGTCCCCTGGTCGGCACCAGCCCCACCCTGCGGGCGGACATGGAGCGCACGCAGGTCAACCTGCGGCGCCTGTCGCGTTGAAGGCCGGCCTGTGGCCGTTTCCCCTCAGCCCTGGCGCAACCAGGCCGCCGCGTCGCAGGCGTGATAAGTGAGGATCAGATCGGCGCCGGCCCGCTTGAAGCTCAGCAGGGTTTCGAGAGTCACCGCCCGCTCGTCGATCCAGCCACGCTCGGCGGCGGCCTTCACCATCGCGTACTCGCCGCTCACGTTGTAGGCGGCGATCGGCTGCTCGCTCTCCTGGCGCAGGCGATAGATGATGTCGAGGTAGGCCAGGCCAGGCTTCACCATCAGGATGTCGGCCCCTTCGCTTTCATCGAGCTGGCATTCGAGGATCGCTTCGCGGCCATTGGCCGGATCCATCTGGTAGGTGCTCTTGTCTCTGGGGATCGGCTTGCCGGCGGCGGCGCGGGGTGCGGAATCGAGGGCGTCGCGGAAGGGGCCGTAATAGGCGGAGGCGTACTTGGCGGTATAGCTGATGATGCCCACCTGCTCGTAGCCGTCCTCATCGAGCGCTTCGCGGATCGCGCCGACGCGGCCATCCATCATGTCGCTGGGGCCGATCAGATCGGCGCCGGCCCGGGCCTGGGCCACCGCCTGGCGGCAGAGGATCTCCACCGTCTCGTCGTTGAGCACCTCGCCGTCGGCGGAAACGATGCCGTCGTGGCCGTCGCAGGAGTAGGGATCAAGGGCCACGTCGGTCATGATCGCCATCTGCGGATGCACCTCCTTGAGGCGGCGGATGGCACGGGGGATCAGGCCGTGCTCGTTGAAGCATTCAGCGCCGTCCTCGCTCTTGAGGCCATCGGCCACCTTCGGGAAGAGCACCACGCAGCGGATGCCGAGATCCCAGGCCCGGCCCACCTCTTCCACCAGCCCCTCCAGGCTCCAGCGGTTGGCCCCCGGCATCGAGCTGATCGGCTCGTTGCTGGCCCCTTCGTGCACGAACAGGGGATAGATGAAGTCGGTGGGGGCCAGCTGGGTTTCGCGCACCAGGGCCCGCAGTGCGGGGGTCCGCCGCAGTCGGCGCGGTCGGTAGGTCAGCTCCATGGGGAGGGGAGGGGGTGGCCGGATCCTACGGAGCGGCCGCCGTTGCAACCGAGCTGGGGGTCAGAGCCGGGCGGAGCTCACCCAGCCGGCGCGCGGGTCGGCGCTGCGGGCCTGGCGCAGCTGCTCGAGGAGTTGCCGTTCCTGGTCGCTGAGGCTGGCGGGCAGGCTGAGGCTGGGGGTGAGCAGCAGGTCACCGCGGCCGCTGCGCAGGGGCCAGCCCTTGCCCTTGAGCCGCAGGCTGCGGCCGAGGGTCATGCCCGGTGGCACCTGCACGGTGGCCTCGCCATCGGGCGTGGCCACCACCACCTCGCCGCCGAGGGCGAGTTCATCGAGGCTGAGGGGCAGCTCGGCCCGCAGCTGGTCGCCATCGAGGCGCCAGACCGGATGGGGCTGGAGCTTGAGGTTGAGGTAGAGGTCGCCGCGGCGGCCGGTGCCCGGCTGCTGGTTGCCCTTGCCCTTCAGGCGCAGGCGGCTGCCCCCCTTCACCCCTGCCGGGATGCGCACCTGCACCCGCTCGTCGTTCACCATCAGGGTGCGCTCGCAGCCGTGGAAGGCATCGGAGAAGCTGAGGCTGATGGTGGCTTCGGCATCCAGGTCGATCGCTGCACCGCGGGCGCCGGTGCCGCCGCCGAAGCCGCCGGGAAACCCGCCGCCGAAGCCCCCCCCGAAGCCGCCACCGCCGCCCGGCCCGCCGAAGCGGCCGAGCAGGTCGTTGATGAAGTCGTCGAAGTTGCCGTAGCGGCCGAAATCCACATCGAAGCCCGCCCCGCCGCCGGAGCCGCCCATCTGGCTCCAGTACTGGCCGAACTGCTCATAGCGGCGGCGCTTCTCCGGATCGGAGAGCACTTCGTAGGCCTCGCTCACCTCCTTGAACTTCGCCTCGGCCGTGGCATCGCCCGGGTTCACATCCGGGTGGTACTGGCGGGCGAGCTTGCGGAAGGCCCGCTTGATGGCGTCGGCGTCGGCGCCGCGCTCCACCCCCAGCACCTTGAAGTAGTCCCGGTAACCGTTGGCGCTCATCGGCTGCTGCTCATCGCGGGGTCGCGGCGGAGGAATCCAGGACGCCCCGCCATTGTCTCCGCCGCCGCCGCTGAGGGGCAGGGGGGAAGGCCGAACGCTGGCGCGGGACGGCCGGTGCCCGCTCCTAGATTTGCGCCATGCCCCCTTGCTCCCGCGCGGTCGCGTCCATGTCGTCTTCCACCCGCCCGGCGCCGGCCCTGCTGCTGGCCGCCGGCCTGAGCGGCCTGCTGGTGGCCGCCCTGACGCCGCGGGTTCTGGCCGCGGCCCCCGGCGCCGGCGGCAGCACCACCCCCAGCATCGGCGAGGCGCTCAAGCCCTCCAGCGCCGAGCAGATCGCCGTGGCCGACTGGCTGCGCCAGCGGGGTGTGATCTTCTACGGCGCCTGGTGGTGTCCGGCCTGCTTCCAGCAGAAGAACCTCTTCGGCAAGGAGGCCGGCAACCGCCTTCCCTACGTGGAATGCGACAAGGAAGAGGCGGGCCGGCAGCGCTGCGTGGCGGCCGACGTGCGCGTCTTCCCCACCTGGGTGCTCAAGGGAGAGCGCCGCGAGGGAGTGCAGACCCTGGAGGAACTCAAGACCTGGAGCGGGTTCCCATGACCCCCCATCCCGAGACCTTCCACACCGTGCCGCTGCGGTTGGGGGAGGGCATCTGGCAGGCCCTGCAGGAGCGCTGCCGGCGCAGCGGCGAAAGCCTGGATCATGTGATCCGCTCGGCCCTGGCCGAAGCCCTGGATCTGGAGCTGCACACGATCTACCAGGTGTCCACCGCCGGCGCTTTGGTGGAGGGGGTGTTTCAGGGCTGTGTGCAGGTGGCCGACCTGCTGCGCCATGGCGATGTCGGCCTGGGCACCTTCGAGGGTCTGGATGGCGAGGGCATCCTGTTGGAGGGCCGCTGCTGGCAGGCCCGCGCTGATGGCCGCGTGGTGGCGGTGCCACCGCAGACCCTCTGCCCGTTCTGGGTGGTGACCCGCTTCCGGGCCGACCAGACCCTTGAGCTGACGGACATCCGCAGCTGGGCCGATCTCACGGAACGCCTGGATGCCTGCCGCCCCAGCGAGAACGTGTTCACCGCCCTGCGGCTGCGCGGCAGCTTCCGGGCGATCAAGGTGCGGGTGGCCTGCAAGGCGCCGCCGGGCAGCGATCTGGTGAGCGCCACGCGCCAGCAGGCGGAGTTTCGGTTCGTCGATCTGGCGGGCACGCTGGTGGGCTTCTGGACGCCCGCCTGGGCCCGCACGATCAACATTCCCGGCTACCACCTGCACCTGCTCAGCGACGACCTGGCCCACGGCGGCCATGTGCTGGATCTGCAGGCCGACGCGCTCACGGTGGAGCTGCACACGGAGGATCACATGCAGCTGGTGCTGCCCGACACCCCCGAATTCCTGAGTGCCAACCTCAGCGGCGATCCGGGCGCGGCGCTGGCCCAGGCGGAGGGGGATCAGCGCTGATCGGCGAGGATCTCGGCGGTGATCACGTCAGGGTCGGGGAGGTTGTCGGAATCGAGCAGGCTGTCGTCCTTGAGCCAGAAGAGATCAAGGCTGATCTTGTCGCGGGCGAGCAGGTCTTCGAGGTCGTAGCAGCGCCAGCGGCCCTCGGGGTTGGCCTCGCTCCAGGTGGGCTGGCGCTGCTCGATGGCGCCGCTTCTGGTGTCCTGCGCATTGCGTTCCAGCAGGCCTTCGTAGGCCTCGCCCTTGATGTCGGCGCTGAGCACCATCCAGCTCTCCTTGTCGAGCAGGTCGGAGATCAGGCGTTTGAGTTTGGCGGGATCCTGGATCTTCGTCTGCGCCTTGCGGAACACCAACCCGAGCAGGCCATGTTGCTTGCCGAGGTGCTCCAGTCGTAGCCCTCGGGCACGGGGGATTCCTGATTCCAGGGGGGCAGGGTCTGCTCGTGGGCTGGTGAAGAAGCGAGTGGCGATGAGGAGCGAGATCACGCTAGGAGCCTGTTGCGCGTAG
>JBEIHT010000043.1:0-18371 GCA_040381155.1 Aphanothece sp. | reverse complement strand
GGAGCGGGTGTCCAGGTCGGGGGAGAGCCAGAGGCCGCCCGCCAGGAAGCCCAGCGCCGCCATCAGGGCCGCGGCGGGCCCCAGGGCCGGCCACCAGAGCAGCCCGAAGGGCAGCGCCAGCAGGCCGGTGGCGCGGTCGTGCTGGCGGCCGCTGGCCATCGGCGCCGGGGCAGGGGTCTGGGCGGAGGGTAGGGGCGTTGCGGGGCCTGGCAGGGGGCGTGGCCGCACGCCGGTCGGGCAGAATCGGGGGCGGGCGCGATTAGCTCAGCGGTAGAGCAGCTGTCTTACACACAGCATGTCGCTGGTTCGAATCCGGCATCGCGCATCGCCCCTATCCTGCGCTCACCGCACGGCCCCCCCGTGACCGAGCCCCTGCTCGTCGCCCCCGACTGCCCGATCCTGCCCGGCATGGCCTGCCGCCACGGGCTGATCGCCGGCGCCACCGGCACGGGCAAGACGGTGACGCTGCAGCGGATCGTGGAGGGCTTCAGCCGCCTGGGGGTGCCGGTGCTCCTGGCGGACATCAAGGGGGATCTGGGGGGCTTGGCGGCGGCCGGCGGCGGCAGGCCCGGCTTCGAGGAGCGGCTGGCGGCGCTGGGATTGCCGCCGCTGGTGCCCGAGGCCTTCCCGGTGGAGTTCTGGGATGTGTTCGGTGCGGGCGGCCAGCCGCTGCGCGTCACCGTGAGCGACCTGGGCCCACTGCTGCTCGCCCGCCTGCTGGAGCTCAACGACACCCAGGCCGGCGTGCTCAGCCTCGCCTTCAAGGTGGCGGACGACCAGGGGCTGCTGCTGCTCGACCTCAAGGACCTGCGTGCCCTGATCCGCCACGTGGGCGAGAACGCCCGACACCTCCAGCTCGAGTACGGCAGCGTGGCGGCCGCCAGCGTCGGGGCGATCCAGCGGGCGCTGCTGCGCTTCGAGGAGCAGGGGGCCGAGCGCTTCCTGGGCGAGCCGGGCCTCGACCTCGCCGACCTGCTGCGCCGTGACGGGCAGGGCCGCGGCGTGGTGAACCTGCTGGTGGCCGAGCGGCTGATCCAGGCCCCGAAGCTCTACGCGATGGTGCTGCTCTGGCTGCTGTCGGAGCTCCATGAGCGGCTGCCGGAGCGGGGCGAGCTGGCCCAGCCGGAGCTGGTGCTGGTGTTCGATGAGGCCCACCTGCTGTTCGACGGCGCGCCGCCGGCCCTGCTGGAGCGCATCGAGCAGGTGGTGCGGCTGATCCGCTCCAAGGGGGTGAGCCTGTGGTTCTGCACCCAGAACCCGATGGACATCCCGCCGAAGCTGCTCGGCCAGCTCGGTCACCGGGTGCAGCATGCCCTGCGGGCTTACACCCCGGCGGAGCGCAAGCAGCTCAAGGCGGTGGTGGAGGGGTTCCGGCCCACGCCGGGGTTGGATGTGGCCGCCGCGGTGGGCGAGCTGGCGGTGGGGGAGGCGCTGATCTCCTTCCTCGATGGCCAGGGCGTTCCCCAGCCGGTGCGGCGGGCGCTGGTGCTGCCTCCCGCCAGCCGGGTGGGCACCCTGACGGAGGGGGAGCGGCAGGTGCTGTTGCAGGCCTCGCCCCTGGGGACGCGCTACCGCGAGGCGCAGGATCGCGAGTCGGCTTATGAGCTGCTGCAGCGCCGCGCCGAAGAGAGCGCCGCGGAGATCGCCGAGAGGGAGGCGGGCCGCCGGGCGGCCTCGGCGGCCGAGAAGCAGGCGGCCAGGCAGCAGAACGAAGCCCTGCGGGAGGCGGCGCGGGAGAAGCGGGAGCGCGACCGGCTGCTGCTCTCGGTGGCGGGTGAGGTGGGCCAGGCCCTGGGCGGGCGCAGCGGCCGCAGCCTGGCCCGCGGCGTGCTCGGCGGCCTGCTGGGCCGCAGTCGCTGAGGGGAGGGCTTCAGCCCTCGGGGTAGAGCAGCTCCGAGAGCTCGTCGGGGTCGACGTCGTACACCCGCGCCAGGGTGGTTTCGATGGCGCTGGTCACCACGTCGGGAAGGAAGCGCATGGCGTTGAGGGCGTCATCGGCGATGTCGTCGGTGAGCAGCTTCTCCCCCCCCAGCTTCTCGTCGTTGATCACGGCCATCACCCAGCTCTGGTAGGCGGTGACGAGGTCGTCGAACTCGAGCTCCGGGTCGTTCAGATCCAGGGCCATCGGGGCGTCTCCGGGACGTTGCCTCCGCAGTCTGCCCATCGGCGGGCCGCCCCATGGGGCGAGGACCGAACCCGTTCAGGGGAGATCATCGATGGATTCCGGCCCGGTGGGCAGGAGGAGGCAGTCGCCGGCCATGTCCGTCAGCCCGAAGAAAGGCAATTGGAAATTGACGAAGCTGGAGCGTGGTGCCACCTGGAAGCTGGCGAAGCCATCGTTCAGGCAGATGCGTTCGAGGCTGGATTCGGTCATGTCGCTGGGGATACCTCTGTCCAGATCGGCATGGATGTCGATGATGCCGATGTCCATCGAATAGGCACCCGGGGCGAGTTCGAGGACAAAGCTGAATTGAAAGCCGATCTCCGTGCCGGCTTCGAGCGGGCCGCTCCTGATCCCGTGCTGAATCGAGTGCTTACCATGAACAAAGACATTGGTGCGATCTTTGATAGAGATGCCAACGCTCATGCAGTCAAAGCGGATTTGGGTCAGCACGTCGCACTGGATGTACATGCGGCTCCCCTGCTCGAAGACGGAACAGGGATTGCCCTCCTCATCCGAGAGGGTGATGCGGGTGAAGGCAGCTCTGTCGCGACCCACCTGGAGAACGTTGTTCAGGGGAATCTCAGCCAGGGGGCTCACCTGGATCCGCTCCATGGCGGACGCGTGCGACTTGCTGCCTTGCGTTGTCGGAGAGCCGGGGAGGGATCGGCCGGCAGCGCTCGAGCGGCTGCTGGTTGGTGGTGGCGTGGCGCCAGGTGGAGCCGCAGCGCTGCGCTCGAGGATCTGATATTCCTTGACCGCCACGCTCGACTTGCCAAAGAAGGCGCAGCGCCCGTGATCGAGCACCATCGCCACGTCCGTGAACTGTGAAACGGTCACCAGGTCATGGCTGACAAAGAGAATGCTGGTACCCGCTTCGCTGAGGCGGCGCATCCGCTCGAAGCACTTCTGTTGGAAAAAGATATCGCCAACCGAAAGGGCTTCGTCAACAATCAACACATCGGGATCAAGCAGAACCTGCACACTGAAAGCCAGGCGCATCATCATGCCGCTGGAGTAGGTCTTCACCGGCTGATCGATGAAGTCACCGATCTCAGCAAATGCCTCGATCTCATGCATACGGGCGCCGATCTCCTCGGCTTCAAGTCCATAGATAGCGCCATTCATGAAGACATTGGCGCGACCGGTCAACTCCGGATTGAAGCCGCTTCCCAGCTCCAGCAGGGCAGCCACCCGACCCATGCACACCACCGAACCGCTGCTGGCCTGCAGCGTCCCCGCGATGATCTGCAGCAGCGTGGATTTGCCGGATCCATTTCTGCCGATGATGGCCATCGAGGTGCCCCTCGGCAAGGTAAAGCTGATCCCCTGCAGAGCATTGAACTCTCGATACAGACTCTGCAGGTGGGGTTCAATCCGCCGCTGCAATGGTCTGGCGTGCCGACTCAACAGCCGCAGGCCGGGTACCTTGAGCCGTGCGGTGGGATCACGCCAAACCGTGTAGGTCTTGCTGACATTCTGCACTTGAAGAGCCTGGATTGCCTCCCCGGCTGGATCAGGCTGTTCAGGTGCGGGGCTCACAAGTGGATCCGTCGGCCATGGCTGATGCTTGCGATTCTAGCCGGCTCTCTGCGGCCCTCCAGTTCGAGTTGGCGAGGCCGCTGCACTTGTGCTGGCACGCGTTGTCTAAAGGACATCGGCGAATCCCGGCTTGCTTCTCCGGAAAAAATAGAGTCCAGCACAAGCGAGCAGCCATCCGACGAGTAGATGTGTGCCAATGAGCGGGCCGTTGAGGCTTTTGCCGAGGATGGCATACTGACGCGTTTCGTCGACCATGGCCGCCACTGGATTAAGGTAAAACAACCAGCGCCATTGGGCGGGAACCGAGGCAATCGGGAAGAAGATGGCACTGGCAAACCATAGTAATTGCAGCAGGGGTGTAATCGCGTTGCCCAGGTCTCGATAGAAGACGCCAATACTTGCCAGCAGCCAACTTAAGCCAAGCGTGTAGAATAGGATGGGGGTAAGGAGAACAGGTAAAACCAGGAGCCGCCAAGCTGGCTGCGCTCCAAAAATCAAAACTCCCAAAAGGAGAATGGCGCTATTAACCAGGAAGTGAAAGAGTGCCACGCAAACCAAGACAACGGGAAGAATCTCCAAAGGAAAGACAACCTTCTTCACGTAGTTTGGTTTGCTCGCAATGACGCTTGGCGACAGATTAATGACCGATGAGAAAAAGTCCCATAGGATCAAGCCGGTGAACAAGCCAAGGGCGTAAACGGACGGGCTACTGCCGGTCTGCATGCCGTGGAAAGACGACTTGAGAATGTATCCAAAGACAAAAGTGTAGACACTTAGGGTGGCAAGGGGTGTCACTACTGCCCAGATCAGACTATAAATGCCGTTGCTATATTGACTGGTGATTTCATGGCTGACCAGCGTGTTGGTCAGACGACGCTGGCGCCAGAAAACCCTTGCAGGGCCAACCAGAGTTCCGACGGTTTGCGTCAATGTTAGTTCCTAACCATTTTCATGCCACATCCTAAGGCCTGGGATTGCGCGTGCCCACGAGTCGATAACAGGAGGCTGCGGCGAAAATATGCTCATTTGATCGGCGGCAAAGAATAGCCAAGGCCGGGTAAAGCAACAATTTCAAGAAGAAATTGCGAATGCTGTTGCGCGCCGAGAGCCAGTAGACAACGATCCAGGCTAGGGTGACGTAGATATTGTGGACAGACTCAATCTTCTCGACGCTAAACTTGTGCCGATTCGCCAAGGCAATCATGCCATCGGCCGTATAGCGTTGGAAATCAGTTGGGTCCTTGTGTTCTGGTTGAAGGAATGGCAGTCCTAAGTAGAGGGTGCCACCATCGCGGAGTACCCGCGCGAATTCTTCCATGATCTCTTCCGGGTTGGCGACATGTTCGAGAACGGCATTGCAGATGATGACATCAAAAAAACCGTCCGGCTTCGGAATGTCGTGTAGCGGGGAGTAAATGTGGATGTTGTCATTATGAAGGCCATGGGCAATGTCCTGATTAAACAATTCACCTTCGATCATCGGAGAAATGTCCCGATCTCCGGCGCCGGCGTTGAGCACCCTGCCACGGAATAGGTGGCGATAGGCACCAAATTCTTTTTCAATCGGGGGGAAGATCTGCGCCGGAGTGAGTCTTGGGCAGAGGGGTGATTTGTGAAGAAACGTTCCCAGGCTCATCGGCTTGGCAGGCATCAGTTTAATTCTAGCCTCTCATTCGTCGCCAATAATAGCGCAGCAGCGATGTCAGGGATCGGCGGTTCTCGATGGGTGAGGAGGCTGCTCCTTCGGTCCGGCTCTGAAGAGTGGGTGTGATTTCGAGGATGTAGGGCAAGAGCCGCCGTGTCCAGCGGGGTAGCTGGCATGCCATGGAAGCCACGATCTCCGCCCGTTGGCTGTACAGCGATGCACTTGGCAGCGGCTGCCAGCGCGTATCCGTTGTGTAGCAGAGCGTCTGGGGTATCACATCCATGGAGTGGCCCGAGAGAGCCAGATGCGCTAGCCATGACCAGAAGAAGCAGGGATTGCTGAGCGCCTGCTGCAGCAACATCAACCCCCTGCTGTCAAGGTTGACAAAGATCGATGTGGGCAGAATGGCAAGGCCGTTTCCCAGGTTGTTCTCCGCCAAGACCGATTCCAGACACGGGCCCAGGGGCGTGTCGAGTACCGGTTCCGGTGATCTGTATTCCGCAAAGCCAGTCCACACACAATCAGGACAGGCGTGGATCGCCGCGACCACCGCGTTTTCGGCGCCCGGTTCCAGGTCAAAGCCGGCGCCGAGCACCAGTACATGACTGGCCCCTTTCGCTTCGGCGAAGAGGGTCTGCGGATTGCTGACGAGTTGCTCGCCGCCCAGGATCGAAAGTTGGCGGAATCTGGATGCACTTTCGTTCGTCGTCACCGCATCTGTCGCAGCGGTGATCAGAGCGAACTTGGGTTCGGTAGGAAAGGCTGGGATAGCCGATGCGCTGTCTGACTTGCCGGGGTCGAAACGAGCTCCCTCCAGACAGGTGGCAAAGAACTCCCTCCAGGCCAGCCGTGCCTTCTCGATGCTGTAGGCGGCCCGCAGATCCGGCAGAGTTCCTTCAAGTCCAGTCCGGATCAGGTGGGAGAGGTCCGTCACGGTTGGCTCTGCCAACCGGCTGTCATCCGCAAACAGCTCCGGAATTCCGCCGGTGCGGCAGGAGATCAAATTGGTTCCGAGCAGGATGTTTTCGATCACTGCAAAGGGTGAGTTGTCCTGCAGAGAGGGGCAAGCCACCATGGCTGCGGGATGGCTACGCAAAAACTCTAGGGCTTCGTGATGACCTAAATTGGAGATGATATGGAGTTGGAACCTGCGCTCCAATAAGGGCCTAAATCGTTCGATTGTTTTCGCGCCGTCGCCATCCTCGGTCTGGCCGGGTCGGCCCAAAAAATACACCGGAATATGGTCGCTCGCCTTCTGTTCCCCCTGATCGTCGAGAAGGGCCAAGAGTGAATCTAAAAAAAGGATCAGCCCTTTGCGTTGTTCAAGCCTGCCGAAAAAGATCAGCTCACGCACCGCCTCTCGTGGTCCGGCTTTGCTGAGTGCCGGATCGAAAAGATAGGGGAGAACGTGTTGCTGTTTGGGCAGACTTTCAACATCTGTTGCGGACCAATCCAGCATGTATTGACTCGGGCTGACCAGCGTGTCGCAATGCTCAACACTGTAGCGCTCCATGTATTTCGTCAGCATTTCCGGTAGGCCATAGACCGGAAATAACCGCATCGACTCGTTCACCCATTGCCAGGATGAATGCACCATGACGGCCAGTAGGGTATTGGGGAACAGTCCGAGGCTTTTCTTGGCCTGGATCGTTCGGAAGCCCCCGCCGAGCATCTCTTGAAACAAGATAATGTCGAAGTTTTGGTCGCGCAGGTAGTCGAGGTTTGCCTGGGAGATCCGCTCCCAGTAGCAGGAGGAGAGGGCTCTGGGCTTGGGGTCTGAGTGGTCAGGGGAAATCCATACGAATTCTGCATTATACTCGGATTTGAATCTAGTCGCCCAATGATTGTAGTCTTTACTTTCGATGGCGCCATTGTAAATGACGGTACAGGCGATGTCGTCGATCTCTGCCAGGTATTGCATTAAGTAGTAATTGTGCGTGCCTATCCCGCCATTTTTGAATGGTCCGACGATCTCGGATGTGACGAGGCAGACTTTCGGCATGGGTTGGCGATCTTGGGGGCGTTTGCGGGCCTCAGCTGCCTTGATTGGATGGTCCATTGGGACCACCTCAAACTCGCTCAGGACTGAGCGGCGGTTCGAGTGCAACGGCGACTTTAGACTACCGCAACGGAACCGTTGTCATACCCGGCATGAATCGGGCTCTAGGCGGCGCAAAAGTGATCATGATTCGTTCGATATCAGGCTCGGCAACTGCAGGTGATGGCCGACTTTGTCCAGTCCACTCTGTGTTCGGCCCACTTGCTGCGGCTGTGTGGGGATAGCAACGACTCTGACCCCCGCCCTTGCCTGACGCCCCGCCCACCTCGGATCCCTCCCTGCAGGCCAGCCTGTTCGACTTCGCGATCCACGAGCTGGTGCGCCAGCACCGCGCCAGCTTCCCGCCGCTGTGGAGTGTGGAGAGCTGGGCGAAGCTGCTGATCTGGCTGGCCCTCAACTGCGGCTGTGCCACCGATCCGGCCTCCCTGGAGCGCTTCGCCGCCAGCCTCGGCCCCGCCCTCAGCGGCCGCCTGCGGCGGCTGTTCTTCGAGCGGGAGCTGGAGGATCTCAACCTGCGGCTGCTGGCCGATCCGGCCGAGGCCGAAGCCCTGGCCCTGCCCCTCGACGCCCTGGCCGGCGGCCCCGATCCGGCGGCGGTGGCGGAGGCCCTGGCGCGGCTGGGGCTGGCGGATCGGCTGGAGCCGCCGGAGCACTGGCGCCGCCACGAGGCCCTGCTGGCCCTCCCCTGGCGCCCGCGGTCCGGCTGATGACGCAGGAAACCCCATGGATCTGATCGGCGAGTACCACGACCGGGGTTACCTGGCCCTGGCGGATGTGGTGATGGGCTTCTTCGATCGCCGCACCGACCTGCAGCGCCCCGGCGTGGCCTTCGGCGGCGATAGCGGCGGCGACAGCGGTGGCGATCCGGAGGGCCTGCCGGGCAAGGTGTCCACCGACATCAGCCTGGTGGCGATCGACCGCTCCGACCCCGAGGCCCACGCCCTGGCGCAGGCGATGCTGCGGGGGGTGTCGGTGGGTCTGAAGCGCTGGCTGGCGGAGCGGCCCCTGTTCCTCGACTGCTGCCCGGAGCGCTCCCTGTTCGTCTGCCCCCTGTTCAACCTGCAGCGCTACGCCCCCGGCGAGGGCTTCCGGCGCTGGCATTGCGACTGGAGCCTTGAACCCGACGCCACCGAGCCCCAGCGGCGGGTGCTCGCCTGGATCCTCTACTGCGACGACGTGCCCGATGGCGGCACGGAATTCCACTGGCAGGCGCTGCACGTGCCGGCGGAGCGGGGCAAGCTGGCGATCTTTCCCGCCGGCCTCTCCCACATCCACCGCGGCCGGGTGAGCGCCAGCCACAGCAAGACGATCGCCACCGGCTGGATCAATGCCGGCCGGCTGGACGACTACGTGGCGCGGCTGACGGCGCCGGGCTCAGGGTGAGGTGCCCATTCAGCCGGAGGGCACGATCAGCCCCTCCAGCGCCTGCTGCAGCTCGCTGGTGAGGGCGGCGACGGCGGCGCGGCGATCGGCCCGGTAGGCCTCCAGGTGGGCGTCGACGGCGATCGGGGCGCTGATGCGCAGGCGCACCCGCCGCGGCCCCAGGGGCGGGCGGCGCATCGGGTCGTCCCCGAGCAGCCGGCAGCGGCTGTCCCAGAGCAGCAGCAGGGTGTCGGCGAAGCGCTCCTGGCTGGGCAGCTCCTTCACGTAGCGGCCGCTCACCGCCACGAAGCTCTCCACCAGGCGCATGTGCCAGAGGCGCCGCTCCGTCTCCTCCGCCAGCCGGTCGGCCAGGCCCCGCTGCAGGGGGCAGCGGCCGTTGGCGTCCGGATCGGTGGGGTAGAGCCGCTCCCAGCCCGCCTGCTCGAGGCGGCGGCAGCGGCTGGCCAGATCCCCCGTGGGCCGGATCGCGAACGACTCCTCCACCACTTCCAGGGCTGTGCCAAGCAGCCGCCGCAGCCGCGCCGCCAGCCGCTCGTTGGCGTCCAGGGGCGTGTCCAGCTCCGGCAGGGGGCGCTGGTAGGCGCTGCGGTAGAAGCCCTCCAGCAGGGTGAGCATCCGCTCGGCCAGGGCCAGCAGGCGGGGGTAGAGGGCGGCGGCCTCGGCCCGGCGCTGGGCCGGTGGCGCCAGACCCGCGTCCCGCTCCAGGGTGCTGAGCAACGCCTCCAGCTGCGGCCAGATCGGCCGGCTCCAGGCGTACTGCACCCCGATCGGCAGCACCGTCATCGCCTCGGGGCGACCGGCCTTGCGCAGGTCGTCGGCGGTCCAGAAGGCGAGCTGGGCCAGGCCCGGCTCCAGGGCGCTCACCACCTCGTTGTGGCCGTTGGTGGCCCCTTCCGGCGCCGCCGCGAAGGGGTAGCGGCCCTGCAGCAGCAGCTCGCGGGCCGAGCGCAGGCCTGCCGTGTCGAGCCTGCCGCGCTGGATCGAGCTGCCCCCCAGCCGCGGCAGCAGCCAGCCCACCAGGGGTCCGGCCCAGAGGGGAATGCCCCGGTCGTAGAGGAAGTGGGCGTGGGGGTGGCCCCGCAGGCGCACCCCTTGCCGCCGGGCCAGCCGCGGCAGCTCGCGCCAGAGCAGGGCCGCCAGGCAGACCGGATCGCTGACGCTGGGATGGCGGAAGGCCAGCAGCAGCCGGCTCCGGCCCGCCTGAAAGGCGGCCATGGCCTCCACCAGCCGCTCGCCGCCCTCCACCTGCAGCGCGGTGATGGCGCAGCCGCGGCGCAGCACCAGGGGCAGCAGGGGCCGGGAGAGCGCCAGTACGCGCCGGTCGAGGCGGGGGGGCAGGAAGGCGAGCGGCGGGGCGGCGGGCATGGCGTCAGCGCAGGGGCAGGGGGATCGGTTCGGGTTGGCCGGCGCGCCTCACCCCCAGCCGGATCGGCCGCGGCGCGCCCCGCTCCGGCAGGGTGACCTCCGCCCACAGCTCCTCGCCGGCGGGCCGCTGGGAGGGATCGGGGGCGTGCTCGGGCAGGAAGAAGGCCAGGGGCGGGCTGAGCTGGGCGAGGGCGCCGGATCGCCCGCTGATGGCCATCCCCAGGCCCGGCCGCCAGGCCGCCGGCGCCAGGGGCTCGCCCACCACCCGGCCGCTCCGCACCAGCAGCCGCAGCTTGGTCGCGTCGTCAGCCGCCGCTGCCGGGCCAACCAGGGGCACTTCCAGGTGCAGGGTGAGGTAGCGGCCGCGGATCGGCAGGTTGGGATCCACCGGCGCGACGCGGGCCCAGCCGCGGGGCAGCAGGGCGCGATCGAGCAGCAGCCGCCCCGCCAGGGAGAGCAGCAGCGCCGTCTGCAGGGCGAGCAGCAGCAGGCCGCGGCGGCGGGTCATGGCGCGAGGGGGGGGTGGCGCAGGCGGCCGAGCAGCCGGCGGCGCAGCCGCTCCAGCGCCCAGCCGCCGGCGAGGAAGAGCAGCCCCAGGCCCACCAGGCTGGCGGAGCGGCCCAGCTTGTCCATCACCTCGGCGCCGTAGAAGGCCAGCAGGGTGAGGGCCAGGGTGGCGAAGCCGAGATTGATCCGCTCGCCCCGGCCGTCCCGCAGGCCCCAGGCCACCAGCAGCAGGCCGCTGATCGCCCACCAGAGGTAGGGGATCAGGCTCTGCCAAAGGGGTGCGGCGCTGAGCCGCAGGAGCGGCTCCTGGAGCAGCAGCCAGGCGGTCGCCACCCCCATGGGGGCCAGGGCGCTGCGCCGCAGCCAGCCGGTGAGCAGCAGGGGCAGGCCAATCGCCACCACCCAGCCCGGCACCAGCAGCGCCAGGGGCGCCCAGGCCTGGACCCCCTCTGGAACGCCCCCGAGCGTGAGGGTCCGCGCCAGGGCGGCCGGCGCCACCCCCAGGCCGCCCAGCCAGAGCAGCACCCGCCGCCCCGCGGTGCGCTCGGCCCCGGGCGCGGCCGCCAGCCCGGCGAGGCAGAGCAGCAGCAGGCCCGTGGTGGGGATCTGGTTGAGCACCGGGGCCGGCAGGGCGTCCGGCGGCCGCAGGGTCTCCAGCCGCACGCCCCATTCCGCCAGCAGCCAGGCCGGCCCCAACAGGCCCAGCAACGCCAGCTGGGGCCACTGGCGCAGCAGCCCCCAGCCCAGACCGGCGCCGATCGCCCAGAGCAGCAGACCCTGGGGCCAGGCCGCTTCGAGGTGAAAGATCTGACCGGCCAGAAAGATGCCGCCGCCGAGGCTCACCGTGCCGAGGGCATGCAGGGCGGTGGCCAGGGGCGGGAAGCCTGGGGTGGCGGCAAGGGCGGCGCCGTGGCTGGCCAGCAGCACGGCCAGCAGCAGCCCGAAGCGCGCCCCCGGCCCCAGGGCCTCCCAGTGGGCGGAGACGAACAGCAGTACCCCGGAGCCGAGCAGGGCGGCGCCGAGCGCCAGGGCGATCCGCACCGGCGCCTGCAGGGTGCTGGTGGGGGCCTGGCTGGCTTCCCACTCCCGGATCGCCGCCGCCCGGGCCGGCTCGATCAGGCCGGCGTCCTGCCAGCGGCGCAGCAGTGGCTCCCAGGGGTTGGCCATGCTCCTGTGTTAGCCAGGCTCGGGCGGGCCGCCCGCGGCGCGACCCCCGTGGACCCCCGCACCCTGGTGGTGCTGCGGGCCGGCGCCAACGACTTCCTCGACGCCCTCACCCCGGCGGTGGCGGAGCGGGTGAACGCCCATCTGCTGGAGCCCCGCCTCCCCCAGGCCGCCCCCGACGCCGCGGGCTTCCTCTGGTGGGACGGCTGGGGGCATCTCACCAGCGCCTTTCACGGGTTGCTGGCGGACGAAGCAGCGGCGGTGGTGGGGCGGATGGCTTAGGGCACCAGCGTGATCCGCGGCTGAGGGTCGGGGGCCTGCTCGCGTTGCAGGTAGGCCTCCAGCGCCTCCACATCGAGCACGCCGCCCAGGGGATCGCGGCCCTTCAGGAAGAGGGTGAAGCCATCGCCGCCGCTGGCCAGGAAGCTGTTCACCACCAGCCGCACCTCCTGGTTCGGTTGGATTGGGCGGCCCTGGAGCCGCAGGTCGTTCACCCGCTGGCCGAACGGGGCTGTGGTGAGCCAGCGATAGCGCAGCGTGGCGGAGGGGCTGAGCAGGCTGGCCTGCCCGCGTCCCGGTGGTTGCTGGCGTTCGAGCAGCTCCTTCAGGTCGGCGCCGCGGAGGGTGAGCACCGTGAGGCTGTTGCCGAAGGGCTGCATCGCGAAGAGTTGGCCGTAGGTCACCGGGCAGGGCGGCGGACCCTGGCAGGCCAGATTGGTGCGGATGCCGCCGGGGTTCATCAGGGCGGCTTCGGCGCCGCCGTTGGCGGCGGCCCGGGTGGCGGCGAGCTGGGCATCGGCGATCAGGCGCCCGGCCGCGGAATCGGCCGGGCCGCCCCGCTCGAAGCTGCCCGTGATCCGGCCCACCACCCGTTGGGCGATGGGGGCCACGGCCCTGGCCCAGGCGGCCACCTCCCGGGCCATGGCGGCATCGGGTCTGGCGCGGGCGAGCGCCGGCCGCCAGGGCTCCGGCTCGTCGGCGAGCACGATCAGCCGCAGCTCGGGATCCGTGCGCTCATTGAGCACCGGCAGATTGCGGCTGCGGGTGAGGGCGCGGTCGACATCGCCGCTGCGCGGGTTCAGCGCCACATCCACCACCGCCACACCGCGGCCGAAGGAGGTGGCCTGCAGGATCGGCCGGCCGTCCCGCAGGCAGTTGTAGCCCTGGTGGCTGTGGGCGGAGAACACCACATCCACGGCGGGGGAGAGCTGCCGGGCGATCTCAAAAATGCGGCCGCGGGCGTTGGGGCAGCGGCTGTTGTTCCAATCCAGCGGTTGGTTCGGCTCGCCGGTTTCGCCACCCTCGTGGATCAGCACCACGATCGCCTGCACCCCCTGGCGCTGCAGGGCGGCGGCCGCCTGGTTGATGGCCCTGGCTTCCTCGCGGAAGCGCAGACCCTGGATGGCGCTGGGGATGACGATCGTCGGCGTCGTCTGGGTCACCGCGCCGATGACGCCCACCTTCACGCCCCCGAACGTGCGGATGGCGGAGGCGGCAAACGGGGGTGGGCCGTTGCTGTCCTCCAGGTTCGCCGCCAGGGTCTGGAAACGGGCGGGCTGGATCGGGCCGAGGGCGCAGCTGGTCGTCACCCCGCGGGGATCGGGTGCGCCGCAGCGGCCCTGCAGCAGCCGCGCCAGCTCCCCCCGGCCCGCGTCGAATTCGTGGTTGCCCGGGGCGGCGAGATCCACGCCGAGGCGATTGGCCGTGGCGATGGTGGGTTCGTGGCGCAACAGCGCTGAGATCAGGGGCGTGGCGCCGATCAGATCGCCGCTGCTCAGCACCAGGCTGTAGGGCACCTCCTGCCGCAGGCTCTGGATCAGTCCGGCCAGGGCCGCCGCCCCGCCGACGGCCAGCTTGTGGGGGGAAGCGGGGTCGGCGGGATTGGGCCAGCGCAGCTCCAGATCGCCCGCCTCCAGGTTGCCGTGGAAGTCGTTGATCGCGATCAGCCGCACGCTGATCGGCGGCGGCACCGGCGCGGCCTTGGCGACACTGCTCAGGAGCAGCGTCAGGGCCGCAAGGGGGAGGGCCTGGAGCGCTCGCATGGTTATCGCCGCCGCAGCACCCCCCGCAGCCGCCGCGCCTGCCGCCAGGCCAGCAGCGCGCCCGCCACCGGCAGGGGGGCGGGCACCGGATCAGCCGGGGGGTCGTCGAAGCCGGGGCCACCCTTGCCGGGGCCGCCGGGGCCGCCAGGGCCCAGGGGGGTGAAGCTCAGCAGTTCGCCCGCCGTGGTGCTGCCGCCGGTGGCCACGTAGATGGTGCCGCTGGGGGCCACGAGCACGCCGGTGGGCAGGTTGAGCGCCGTGTCGAGCAGCTCGCGGGCGTTGGTGCTGGGGTTGTAGCGCCAGAGGCTGCCCGTGCCGGCCGGGTTGAAGAAGCTTTCGGCGTATTGCACCAGGTACAGCCAGCCGTCATCCCCCAGGGCCATGTCCATCACATTCGTGAAGCCGTCGGTGAGGGTGACGGCGGAGCCGGCGCTGCCATCCGAGCGGAAGATCGAGGCGGATCCGGGGCTGAAGGGAAAGCCGGGCAGCTGGGTGTAATACACGCTGCCATCGCCCCCCACCGCCAGACCGGTGGGTACGCCCTCGCCGGGTACGTTGCCGATGCCGGGCACGTTGACGGGCGTTTCCAGGGGGAGATTCTCCAGCAGTTCCACGCTGTTGGTGGCGTCGTCCACCTTGAGCAGGCGGTTGGAGCCGGCATCGGTGATGTAGCTCTGGCCGTTGTGCCAGGCCAGGGCGAAGGGGTTGCTGAAGGGGGGGGTGTGGCTGGGGTGGGTTGTTTCGAAGGCGCCGAGATCGGCGAGGGCCTGCGGCGGGGCCGCCCCCGGATTGGCGTAGTCGAAGCGCACCAGGTGGGCGAACAGGGTGCCGGCGGGTCGGGTGGCGGGATCGCCCCGGAAGCCGAACACCCCGAGCAGGCTGCCGTCGCTGCGAAAAGCCACGTCCTGGAGGCCGGCCACCGGCGAGAGGGCGTTTTCCCCTCGGGCGATCGAGTCGAGGCCGCTCCAGAGCCGTTGGTAGGTGCCATCCACGCTGTGGAAGCGCCCCAGGGCGCCGGTCTGGCCCCAGCAGCGCAGGTCGGTGGGCGGGCCGGGGGGGGCGCCGGGCACGGTGCAGCTGGAGGAGCTCAGGCCACCGGCGCCCCCTTCCACCACCAGCACGTTGCCGTCGGGATCCAGGATCAGACCGCGTGGATTCAGCAGGTTCTGCACCAGCACCTGGCGGGCGTAGGTGGGGGCGGCCTCCCCGTCGGCCGGCAGTACCGCCGCCCCGGCGAGCAGGGCGCCGGCGAGCAGGACGCTGGTGCGGCTGCCGCGGGGGCGGGGGAAAGCGGGGAGCGGCATCGGCGAGACCCTGCGGGCGAGAGGGGTAGGGGGTGAACCGGTTTCAGTATTCCTAATCTGTGCAGCGGCTTCCGTTGCTGGGGGCTCCGGCCAGCGAATCAAGCCTCCGCAGCGACCCTAGGCAGAATCCGCGTGCAGGATCGGCTGATTCCCTGATTCGACCATGCGCTCATCACCCTCGTTGCTGGAATCCACCCCACCCCCCCCCAGCTGGGACATCGGGCCGGCCAAGTTGTTGTGATGGGCGGAGGCCGGCCTGGTGGCCAAGTTCTAGATTCACCGACGACGGCATGCAGCGCTTGTGAGGACCGGTTTGCGCCTCCAGAGCTTCGCCCGCGGTCTCGCCCTTGCCCTGGTTGGCTTTGCCAGCCTGACCCTGCCCTCCCGGGCCCAGTATGCGCCCAGTTGCCTGCTCAATGGGGTCAAGATCTTCTGTTCGATCACCAGTTTCGCGCGATCTGATAGCGCCTGGCTGAAAACCACGGTTGTTCTCGCTGATGACCGGCGGATCGATCTGCATGTCAACCGCAGCAGCTGCCGCGAGGAGCGCGGTGACACGTTCTGTCTGGCCAGGATCACGATGCGCGATTCCAGGGGTTCTGGAACCGCCCAAGGCCACTACCGGGTGCATCGTTGGGAGGGGGGTGTGAGTCACCGCTTTGCCGCGGGGGGCGTGGACCTCACCTATTTCTTCATGGACTGAGCACCGGGCCTGCTTCGAGATCTCATGGTGCGATTCAGCTCTTGATCGCCTCCGCATAGCCGTTGGCAATAGCCGCGATGTGCTGCGCCCGATCCAGACCATTGATGATCTTGCGGGCGGAGACAAAGTCGCCGCCGATGAAGTCGTCCAGCTTCAGTGAGGTGAAGGAGCCGTCACGCATGCCCTGCACAAGGATCTGGGCGGCCACATCAGGCCGGGAGGCCAGTTCGGGCTTGCCGACGAGGTCGAGCCCCAGGCGTTTTCCCCATTTGGTGTAATTGGTGCGACCGGTGATCTGTACGAATCCCCGTCCCTTGTAGCGGCGGCCATCGCCGGCGTGGCTGTTGCCGAGATCGAGACGGCCTTCGTAAGCATCGCCGCTCGCCAGTTCAATCATGAACCGTCCGAAATGGGATTCGTGTTCTGCCGTGGCCAATACATAGGCGATCTGGTTGCGGTTGGTGACGCCATTCTCCAGGCAGCCGGCGAGAATCAAGGGCAGATTCTCCTGGGCGAAGGGTCGGATCGGCGGGGGGCATTGCGCTTTGGCAAGGATGGTGTCGACATCAGGAAAACCACTGGGCATTCCTGGAGCCGCAGCGGCTTCACGGCTGACGATCTTGATCGCTTCGGGCTTCACTTTCAGGAGTTCGGCCCAGGTGTTGCGATCCACCACTCCGGTCATGGGCAGGCCGGAAGGGACAAAGCGGCTCCGCTGCGGATCGGCAGGCCGCTGGCGCTGGAAGGATTCGACGGCCGCTTCCGTGGTGGATCCGAACCGTCCATCGATCGGCGCATCTTTCGGCAGCACGCCCCAGTTCTGCAGGCAGTTTTGCAGCACCTCCACCTCGTCTTTGAGATGTTGCAGATTGCCCATGCCATCGTTCTTCCTCAGCTCCACCTTTTCGATCGAGCCTGCTGGCACGGAGGCTGGCCCCGGGGCGGGCACGGCCGGGGCCACGGGCTGGGATTGACTCCTCAGGGCCTTCAGTGTGTTGGGACCCACCTGCCCATCCACGGCGAGGCCTTTGCGCAACTGGAATTGCTCCACGGCCTTGGCGGTCCCAGCGCCGTAGACCCCATCAACCTGATCGGCTTCTGATGTCTGGCGGAGCAATCCCTCGCTGACCAGAAGTCGCTGCACGGCCCTGACATCCTCTCCCTGCATCGGTGGGGAATCCAGCTTGAGGATTCGCGTGGGTGCCGTTGGGGTCGGGGTGGGACCTGCGGACCCCGTCGGGACGGACGGAGGTTGGTTACCAGCGGTGACCGGAAAACCGTCGGCCGGCGAGCGATTGAGGCGAGAGGCCGTCTCGTCGCCGTAGCGGCCGTCGACATCGATCAGATCGGTTGGGTTGTGGCGATTCCAGAGGGTCTGAAAGGCCTTGAGGCCGATCTCGCCGATATCGTCACGAACCCCGCCGCCCACATAGGTGAAATGCACCTTGTCACCCAGGCCGAACCAATCCCAGCCCTCCTCTTCGAGAGCCTGGCGCCAGGCGGCGAAATCGGGGGTGTCAATGGCATAGCCATCCTCGTGATTGCTGCGACCCGGCGTGGCTGCGATCGACACGCAATTGGATCCCTGCCAGCTAAAGAGGATGTGCTGTTGGACGACGGTTCGAAAGCATGAATTGATGGCGAGCTTGACCCCCCTACGGGCGATGCTCCGGGATAGGGCCTGCTTGGCTTTCGGCTGCAGGAAAAAGTTCACCGTGGCGCTGTTGCCGGAGACGTTCAGGTCGTCAATCCCCACCAGGACGCCACCGGGAATGATCCGATTCATCTCCTCGATGATCTGCAGGCTGAGACCGCGTACTCGGGCTGTGCTGCAGGTTGGGCGATCCCTGCGGATGATGTCCTTGACGGTAGCCACTGGAGAAGATGGGGTGGGGTGAAATGGTGCTGAACCGGCGCTATTGTCGGCTGTTCTCAAGCTATCTTCGGGTCGAGAAGCCTGCCCGCACCTTCATAAAACTTATGCCGCCAGTCTTGGGATGGTTCAGTCGGAGCAGTAGCCCACAGAGCCTTTCAATGGTGGCCGGCAGGTGAGGCGAAGAGGGATCATGATTCTGTTCCCATTGCCCAGGTGGGTGAGAATGACATTCCCCTGCAGCAGCACTTCGCGACGCCACAGGCCGCCGAGGCGATCTTTCAGAACAACACTTTCCTCGGCTTGAGGTGTCTTCACGATTCGGTACTCCATGCGCAGCCCGTCCTTCCAGATCAGGCGTAGACCATCCGGGAAGTGTTCATCCATACAGCCGATGACCTGGAGATTGAATTGGCAGTCCTTCCATTGATCACGAGCGAGCTGCGCTGGTGGTGGGTTGGCTTCCTGGGCTGGTGTGGCCGGCTTTTTGCTGGGCTGAGCCGTGGCTGTGCTCCCGATCGCGGCCCCTGCCAGGATGAGTGTGGAGGTGAGGCGGAGCAGCCGGCGGTGAGTGCAGGTTGACAACATCCGCTGGCCGTTTCTTTCACAGGATCTTTCCATGT
>JBEIHT010000042.1:0-18479 GCA_040381155.1 Aphanothece sp. | reverse complement strand
GCCGATCCACCCGATGCTGGAATCAACCGGAGGTGGTCTGGATCAATCCGCCGCCACCAGAAAACGACGTCACTGAGGCTATGTTGGTGATGGCTGCCTGACCGGCGGCAGGGGCGTCATCTTTCCTGGCAGCTACCGATCTGGAAGTTCAATGTAGTTCCAGCGGCAACGGCTTCACTGGAGGGTCGGCAGGCTGAATCGCCCCGTCGGACGCCCATGCGTTCTACAGGGCTGCTGAAGCATGGCTGGCAGCCCTGGATGTCTTGGAATGGAGCGCTTCGATGGCATGGCGGCGGATGCTCATCGCCGACCGCCCGCACGCTGAAATCAGCGATCCGATTGTGCAGCAGAACCGCGCGCTCACCGAAGAATTCTCCCGGCGAGAGGATGCCCACCTGGAGGGGCGACCTCTCGGGTGGGATCACGAGCACTTCGGCTTCGCCTTCGAGAATGAGTTACAGGCTGGAGAGGGGGGTGCCCTGTTGAAGCAAAACCTCGCCACTGGCGTCGTGTCTGACCAGGCAGGCGTGGGCCAACCGTTCGAGATCGAGGGCTGGCCGCAGGGCGAAAGATGAAGTGCGAAGACACTGGAGTTGCTCCTTGTGTAACCCCTCCGAGCGCTGCGCAGAGGGTTCGCGGCAGGCAATCGAGATCTGTGACCGATCGGAAATGGTGAGCTCCTCGCGCCGTGACGCAGACCAGATCCGTCGCATCAGCTCTTCTGCGATGCCCCCGGTTCTCCAAAGTCGCGGCATGAAACCTTCAGCCCAGCGCGAATGGAGCCCTCCTGATAGCTCACCGATGCAGCTGCGGGAGCGGGTCCTTCAGCACCCCCTCCAATTCATGGGCCGTGCGCTCCAGGATTTCAACAACCCGATTGGGAGGGTGATCTAGAGAAAAACGGATCGGGATTGATTGGATGGAACCCAGCCCGGGTCGACTCATCTTGGTGAAGCTTATTTTTCCCAGTTCCGAGTTTGGCTCGGCGACCGGCCTGCTTGAGTGACAGGAGCGAACAACTGATCCAGCATGGTGCAAAGGCTTCATGGGCCCGAAAGACGAAGACCCGTTCACAAGTGAGACAAGGCGTCTGGCGAAAGCGACCGAATCGACTGCGCGAGGATTTGTTCCCTGCAACAAGGGCCAGGCCACTCAGCAACGTCCGTCGTCATAGGGTGCCGGCTGCCTCGGGTATTCCAGGGGGCGCGGTGAAGAACACCGCCCGGTTCTGGCCGCACCATGAGGTTGCCCCCCTGCCTCACCGGCTCCCATGTTCCGTTTCCAGCACTCCCTGCAGGCCCTGGGGCAGGCGCGTCATCTGATCGCCGTGGGCCGCAGCCACGGCGATCTGGCCAGGATCGCCGATCTGGTGGACAGCTTCCTGGACACGCCCCAGCTGGAGGCCTGCATCGCCCGCTTCCGGGCGCTGCCGGGTGGGGCGGCGTTGATCGACGAACGCTATCCGCCGCTGCAGCCGGATCTCGAGCGGCTCCAGGCCCTGCCGGTGGGCAGCCTGGGTCACACCTATGCCGCCCTGATCCGTGCACTCAACTACGACCCCGAATTCTTCCGCCCCCGGCCCATCGACAGCGACGGCCGCTGGCTCACCCAGCGGATCGCCACCACCCATGACCTGCACCATGTGGTCAGCGGCTTCGGCACCTCTCCGGCGGGAGAGAATGGGGTGCTGGCGATCACCGCCGCCCAGATCGGCTTTCCCGCCTACGTGAGCCTCACCCACGCCTCCCAGATCGCTGGCTTCCGCCTCAGGCTGGACGAGTACGAAACCCTGAGCCGGGCCATCAGTCATGGCACCACGATCGGCTTCACCGCCCGTCCGTTCGTCACCGCCCGCTGGGAGGAGGGCTGGGAGCTGCCCGTGGCGGAATGGCGCCAGCGCCTGGGGGTGACCCTGCCGGCGGACGCCGAAGCCTATGGGCTCCACCCTGCCTGAGCCTGCTGCCAGCTGAGCTCTCCACCGGCAGACTGCTGGGGCCAGCCACACTCCTGCAGCTGCCTGCGGTGCCCAACTCCAGGCGACAGCCAACGGTCTACGTCTCCTCCACCTTCCTTGACCTGGAGAGCCACCGCGCCGCGCTCAAGAGTGCGCTGGAGAAGGTGCGGTACGACGTGGCGTGCATGGAGACGTACACGGCCTTTGATGAGCGGCCGCTGGATCGCTGCCTGGCGGATGTGGCGGCCACCGATGTGGTTGTGCTGCTGATCGCCCACCGCTACGGCTACCGGCCAGCGGAGAACAACCCGCAGCGACGACGACGGATTCCGGGAGCGCCCCTTGAGCCGGATCGTGCCGCAACGGATCGCGGTGGAACGGTTGCAGGCCTTCTTCCTCGATGACCTGCGCCGCAAGGGCCAGGCGGAAGCGTTGAGCGACGACGACCTGATGCCGGCCCAGGCGCAGCTCAAGCGGATCGTGGGCGACAAGCCGATCACGGTGCTGCTGGCGCAGATGTTCATCGACGACGTGATCGCCAACCGTGAGCAGGGCCTGCTGGCGGGATCGGTGCCGGAGCTGATGCTCCGTTACGTGCGGCGCATCGACACGCCGGCCGATCCGGCCCTGCGGCGCCGGGCGGGGCTGGTGATCAGCGAGGCGCTGGTGCAGCGGGCGCTGCGGGTGGTGGCCCTGGCCAGCCAGCGCCAGGGTCCTGGTGGCCAGCCCCTCCTCCAGCCTCTGGAGTTCAGCGATGCCCTGGCCCGCGCGCAGGCCGAGGCGCTGCTGGGCTACCTGATCGAGCTGCGCCTGCTGCTGCAGCCCGGCGCGGCGGTGGGCCGCCTGCGCTTCCCGCTGGATCCGCTGGCGGATCACCTGGCGGCGGCGGAGCAGTTCGAGCGGCTGGAGGAGCAGGCCCTGAGCGACGGCTCAGGGGCGTGGGAGGCGTTCCTGGCGGCCCTGGGCTTTCTGGATCCGGAGGGGGAGCGCTACCGGATGGCGCTGGAGGCGCTGGGGCTGACGGCACGGGATCAGGCCGAGCACCGCCCGCGCATCGAGGTGTTTCTGGAGCGCCAGCTGCGCGCCGACGCTCTGGATCTGCTGGTGGAGAGCAGAGAAGGCTGGGCGGAGCACGACCGGCGCCTGCCGCCCCTGCAGGGCGCTTCCCGGGCGCTGCAACTGGCGGCGTCGGCGGAGTTGCCCCTGCTGGGCAACGGCCCAGGGCGTGCGGTGCCGATGCTCACGCTGACTGCCCTGCAGGAGGGGGAGGCCTTGCGCATCCGCACGGAGGTGGTGACGCCGGCGGTGTGGAGGCTGCCGCTGCCCGGGGGTGAGCAGCTGGAGCTGGTGGTGGTGGAAGGAGGCGAGTACAAAATCGGCTCTGCCAAGAAGGAAGCAGGCCGTGATGTGTACAACCAGTTCCGGCAGAAATGCGAGGGGGTGAATGTGGAGGCCGAGCGCAAGGTGAGCTTGAAGTCGTATGCGATGGTTCGCCATCCGCTCAGCCAGGCCCAGTGGCGCGCGGTGGCGGCGCTGCCCAGGCTGGAGCGCGACATCAGCCTCAGCCCTGGCACCTACAAACCCGATGGGCTCTGGGAAAGCCATGCCCAGCCCGGCGGCCTGGCGGTTGATAGCGTGACCCGGAACGACAACCAGGAATGGCTCAAGCGGCTGAATAGCTGGCTCCAAGAGAAGTGGCGGACGATAGGTGGCATTGAAGAGCCGCCTGTGTTCGGGTTGCCCAGCGAGAGCCAGTGGGAGGCGGCTTGCCGGTGCGGCGCGAGCACGCCGTTCCACTTCGGCAACACGCTGGATGTGAGCTGGGCGAGCTACAGTGATGATTTCATCTATGGCCTCGGTCGTGAAGGCTCGTTCCGCCAAAGGGTCGTGCCGATTGGAGCGTTTGGGTTGGTGAACTGCTGGGGCTTGGCGGAGATGCACGGCCAACTCCTTGCGTGGTGCGCCGATCACTGGCACCGGGATCCTGTAACTGGATCAGCAGGTGACGGGAGTGCCTAGGGGAGCCCTGATCCAGAGCTGGAGGGCAATCACGCCCACACCCGGCAGGGGCCCTGCCGGGCCCCTGTAGCCGTTGTTACGTCTGGCTAGCGATTGTGCCGATAATTTCGCGGCTCACGTCGTCAAAACAATGCCTCTCGGCCATCGTTGGTTGTTGTCTCTGCTCGCGTTCTCGTTGCTCGTGCCTGCAGGGGTGCGAGCCCAGGCTCCCCAGGGCGGCAGTCCACCGGAAGGGTCGGTTGGTGGCACCCTGCTCAACGGCAGCACCGAAGCCCAGCTCCACGGCGAATGGAGCGGCACGTACCAGAACATCGGCGTGAATCTCAACTCCGCCCGCCAGACCCGCGACGGCTTCCTGGTGCGCGTCAAGCGCCGCATCAAGCCCGGCGGCGACGCCGCCAAGGAATTCGCCCGCAACATCCCGATCGTTTCCACCGCCGCCAACTGGGCCACCCTGGGGCTGTTCAAGCGGGCCCTGAAATCCGATGGCGAAGCGGTGCGCGCCACCTGGCTGGCGATGAACTGCAAGGAGAAGAGTTTCAATGTCAGCAACGATGGCTATTCCTGGCAGAACATCTACAAGGATCCCTACGGCCAGGCCGAGGATCTCTACTTCCAGTTCTGCGAAGCCAGCCAGAAGGACACCCCGCCTCCCTACCTCAGCCTGACGCCCGCCGATGCCGAGATGCTGCGCGCCGCGGCGATCAGGGATTGAGCGGCTCCTCCCGCCAGTCCGTCGCCGCCCGCCAGCGGCGGCGGCGATGGGGCTGGGCGCCGAGTTCGAGCAGGTCCACCTGCTGCAGGCAGATGCGCAGCAGCAGCAGATGGGCTGGCAGGGGTGCGCCGTCGGCGATCTCCGCCGGGAAGGGCGCTTCCGGATCCAGGGGCTCCCCCGGGCTGGGCCAGCCCCACACGGCCCGGCCGGCGGGGCTGAGGGCCTGCCAGTGGCGCTGCCGCTCCCGCTCCTCCAGCTCCGGCGGCAGCGGCTGGCAGGCTCCCCGCAGGCGAAATTGCGCCCGGGCGCGGGGCAGCAGCCAGCACAGCTCCACCGCCGGCTGGGCCGCCAGTTCCGCCGCCTTGGCGCTGCGGCCGTCGCTGAGCAGATCCAGTGTTGTCGGCCCGGCCCAGCCGCGGAACACCAGCGTGCGCACCCGCGGGGTGCCGTCAGCCGCCACGCTGGCCAGCTGCAGCCAGCGGGCCTGGGGGGCGCGCCCCTCCCGCTCCCGGGCCCCCCGCAGCAGCGGTCGCCAGGGGGGAAGCGCGTCGGGCGTCGTGATCATCGGGACAGCCATAGGGGCCCACGCTGGGCCGTGCGAGCTCCCCATAGTGGAACCCCCTGAGGAGAGGCCCGATGGTGGTGCCGGTGCTGAACGACGCGCAGCGGCGCAAATGGGACCCCAGCGACGACGCGCTCTTCTACGCCGAACCGCGCCTCGTGCATCACCTCGACGGCGCCTTCCGGGCGCGGCTCACCCAGCTCTACCGCGAGCGGATCCCCGCCGGCGCGGTGGTGCTCGATCTGATGTCCAGCTGGGTGTCCCACCTGCCGGACGACATGATCTACGCCAGCGTGATCGGCCACGGCCTTAACGCCAAGGAGCTCAGCGCCAACCCGCGCCTCGATCGCCACTGGGTGCAGAACCTCAACATCGACCAGCGCCTGCCCCTGGAGAGCGACAGCGTGGATGCCACCCTGATCGTGGCCGGCTGGCAGTACCTGCAGCAGCCCGAGGCGATCGCGGCGGAGCTGCTGCGCATCACCCGCCCCGGCGGTCAGCTGATCGTGGGCTTCTCCAACCGCATGTTCTTCACCAAGGCCCCCCAGGTGTGGACCGACGGCAGCGACCGCGACCACCTCGCCTACGTGGCTGAAGTGCTGATCGCCCAGGGCTGGCCCCGCCCCACCCTGATCGCCGAAACCACCCGCGCCCAGGGCCTGCCCGGGCTGATCGGCGCCAAGGGGGATCCCTTCTTCGCCGTGATCGCCCGCAAGGAGGCCGGTGCCGCGCCCCCTTAGCAGCGCTCCTGCAGGAAGGCGTCGCTGAAGGCCACCGCCGTGGCACAGTTCTCCGCCTCGCTCCGGCCGGAGCGGCGGCGGGGTTTGAAGCTGTGGTCGCCGTCGGGGATCCAGGCCAGCCGCACCGCCGCTGACAACCTGTAGCCCTCCACCTCCTGGCGCCCGCCGAAGCTGTCGCGCTCCCCCTGCAGGATCAGGGTGGGGCTCTGCAGCGTCTCCAGGTGTTCGGTGCGCAACCGCTCCGGCTTGCCGGGCGGGTGGAACGGATAGCCCAGGCACAGGCAGCCCCGCACCCCCTGCTCGGCCGCCAGCCCATCCACCAGCAGGCTGGCCACCCGCCCGCCCAGCGACTTGCCGCCCACCAGCAGCGGGCGCTGCGGCGCGCTCTCCCGTTCGCGACGCACCTGCTCCCGGAAGGCCTCCGCCAGCACCGGCAGCCGATCCGGCCCCTGGCGCCGGCCGCTCACGCGCATTCGCGCCATGTAGGGGAATTCGAAGCGCACCACCCGCCAGCCCCGCTCGGCCAGCCCCGCGGCGATCGCCGCCAGGAAGGGGCTGTCCATCGGCGCCCCGGCGCCGTGGGCGAGCAGCAGGCTGGCCGCGGCGTCGGCGGGACCGTCGATCAGGCGGGGAGCGGACGCGCCGGCCATGGCAGCGAGTGCAGTCCCAGCAGGGTCAGATGCGAGGCGGCCCGGCACACCGCCAGCACCGCCAGGGCGAGACAGAGGGGGCAATGCAGGAGGGTCATGCCCCCAGCCTTGCATGGGGCCTCAGCCCCGCCGAGCCCCTCTCACGGTGCCGAGCGTGCCGGCGCGAGATGGCTGGCGCCCGTGAGGCTGCTGTGCAGGGTGGCGGTCACGTTCTGCGGCCGGGCCCTGGAGACGACGCCGAAGAAGAAGCTGGTGGCTCCGCGGCCCGGAGCTGAGCCCTGGCACACCGGCGATTGGAAGCGGAAAGTCACGGTGTCGCCGGTTTTGTCGGCGGAGGCCAGGCCGATCGTGCCGAGGCCGCCGCCGGTCACCACGAACACCTGCTCGCGACGACGATCGCCATTGAAATCGAGGGATTCGAGCCGGGCGAATTTCACCGCCATTCGATCAATGCAGTCGCGGGCGGTGATGCCCACGGCACGGGTGAGATCGACCCGAAACTCGTAAGCGGTGAGCCCGCTCGCGGCCGAGCCCGGTGCGCCCCCATAGGTGCGCGATTGCAGGCGGCCACCCACCACCGGAATCGTGCCCACCGAGTCGTTCACCGTCACCGTGCAGGGCGCCGCGCTGGTGAACACGCAGTTGATGGCGGGGGCACTGACATTGACGACCGTGAGCGGGGCGGCCTGGGCCGCAACCGGCAGCAGGCCCATCAATGAGGCGAGCAGAACCTGTTTCATGGCGTGGCAACACCTGGCTTGTTCACTGTGGAGTGAGGCCAGGCCGCGTCAACGCTCAGATGCCGCCGCCTTCACCGAACGTTTCGGAGATCACCTTGGCCTGGGTGATGGTGGTGCCGGCGGCGATGCTGCGGGTGAGCCACACGTTGCCGCCGATCTGGGCGCCGCGGCCGATCGTGACCCGGCCCAGGATCGTGGCGCCGGCGTAGATCACCACGTCGTCCTCGATCACCGGATGGCGGGGGTGGCCCTTGAGCAGGGCGCCGCTGGCATCCAGCGGGAACGACTTCGCCCCCAGGGTGACGGCCTGATACAGGCGCACCCGTTGGCCGATCACCGCCGTGCCGCCGATCACCACGCCGGTGCCGTGGTCGATGAAGAAGCTCTCGCCGATCACGGCGCCGGGATGGATGTCCACCCCGGTTTCGGCGTGGGCGATCTCGGCGATGATGCGCGCCACCAGCGGCGCACCGGCCCCATGCAGGGCATGGGCGATGCGGTGGTACGTGATCGCTTTCACCCCCGGGTAGCAGACCAGCACCTCATCGAGGCTGCGGGCCGCCGGATCGCCGCGGTAGGCCGCCTCCAGATCGGAATCGAGCAGGGCGCGGATGCGCGGCAGCTGCTGGGCGAACGCCGCCACGATCGCTCCGGCCCGCTCCTCGAGGGCGGCCTCCGGCTGGCGGCCCCGCCATTCCCGCAGCACCTGCTGGCGCAGGCTGGCCAGGGCGTGCTCCAGGGTGAGGGAGACATGCAGATCGGCGCTGGCCTCCGGCAGGCCCAGCCGGTTGGGATAGAGGGCCGAGCGCACGCCCTCCACCACCTGGGAGAGGACCTCCCGCTCCGGCAGCGGATGGGGCCGGGTGGCGCGCGGATCGCCGGCCTCGAAGCGCTCCCGTTGCTCCCGCAGGGCGGCGACGATCTCCGCCAGGTCGAGCGCCGACCGATCCAACACCACCCCGTTCATGCCGCCAGGCCCTGCTCGTTGAAGACTCCTTCAAACAACACCGTACTCAAGTAGCGCTCCCCGGAATCGGGCAGCACCACCACGATCGTCTTGCCGGCGAAGGCCGGCTCGTGGGCCAGTCGCACTGCGGCGGCCACCGCCGCGCCGCTGGAGATCCCGGCCAGGATGCCCTCCTCCCGCACCAGCCGGCGCGCATACTCCACCGCCTCGGCGCTGCTCACCGCCTCGACCCGATCCACCAGCTTCAGATCCAGATTGGCGGGCACGAAGCCGGCGCCGATCCCCTGGATCTTGTGGGGTCCCGGCTGCACCGGTTCGCCCGCCAGGGTCTGCCGGATCACGGGGCTTTCCTCCGGTTCCACCGCCACCGACACCAGCGGCTGGCCAAGGGTGGTTTTGATGTAGCGGCTGACGCCGCTGATCGTGCCGCCGGTGCCCACACCCGCCACCAGCGCATCCACCCGGCCGCCGCTCGACTCCCAGATCTCCGGTCCGGTGGTGTCGTGGTGGATCCGGGGGTTGGCGGCGTTGGCGAACTGCTGCAGCAGCACGTAGCGCTGGGCGTCGGAGGCGGCGATCTCCTGGGCCTTGGCGATCGCCCCCGGCATCCCCTTGGCCCCCTCGGTGAGCACCAGGCGGGCGCCGTAGGCCGCCAGCAGCTTGCGCCGCTCCAGGCTCATGGTCTCCGGCATCGTCAGCGTGATCGGGATGCCCCGGGCGGCGGCCACAAAGGCCAGGGCGATGCCCGTGTTGCCGCTGGTGGGTTCGACGATCTCCTTGTCCGGCCCCAGCAGGCCGTCCTGTTCCGCCTGCCAGACCATCGCCGCGCCGATGCGGCACTTCACCGAGTAGGCCGGATTGCGGCCTTCGATCTTGGCGTAGACCGTGGCGCCGGCGTCGGGCCCCACCACCCGGTTGAGGCGCACCAGGGGGGTGTGGCCGATCGAGAGGCTGTTGTCGGCGAAGGCGGGGAGGGCCCCGGCCACGGCGGCGGAGCGGAGGGTGGGGGTGGCGGTCACGAGGCGAGAGCGAACGGGCGTCCCGTTGTGCTAGCCAGGGCGGTGGGGCTGGTGGTGTGGTTCGAACCACATCGTCGCCGGGAGCAGCGGGCCTGCGGCGATCGCCACAGCGTGTGGATCCAGCCGAGCCTGCTTCGAAGCAGAGGCGATCAAGATCCCTGATCGCCGGCCCGATCCCTTGTCCTGCCTGGCAGCCTGGGTGTTGTTTCACAGGATGCCCATGACCCGCCGTGCCCTTCCGCTTGGGGAGCGCCTCAGGCAGGGTCTGGCCAGCGCGGTGATCACCGCCGCGGCCCTGGCCTCCCCTTCCGCCGGGGCGGCCGAGCCCTCCGCAACACGCGGCCTGGCCTCCGCGGGTACCAAGCCCCCCGCGCCCAAAACAGCAGCGCCGAAACCCGCTGCCCCAAAAACAACGGCGCCCAAAACCACCGCTCCCAAAGCCGCAGGCCCCAAAACCACGACCCCGAAACCCGCGCACGGCTGCGGCGCCCACGACGGAGGCTGCGGCCCCTCCCGCTGATGGACGACTTCCTGGCCCGCACGCGATCGGCCAGGAAGTCGCTTTATCACTGGTTGCGCTTGATCGAACGCCAGGGTTCCCTGGTGCGGGCCTTCACCGGCGGAGCCACGCCGCTCCAGCAGCAGCACTACCCACCGGGTGACCTGCGCGATCCGGGAAGCGGCACCCACTGCTACTACCACTGCCACCGCGGCGATGGCGAACACGGCCATCTGCATCTGTTCCGGCGCCCCCGGCCCAGGGCTCCCCTCACCCATCTGATCGCCATCAGCCTCGATGAGCGGGGCCTGCCCCTGGCCCTGTTCAGCGTCAACCGCTGGGTGAGCGAGGACCGCTGGCTGCCGGCGGCGGCCTGCCTGCGGCTGCTGGAGGGTGTCTCCCTGGGCGGGGCCCCCTGCGATCCCCATCTGGGCTGCTGGCTGCAGCACTTTCTGCGCTTTTACCAGCCCACCCTGGAGACGGTGCTGACGCGGCGCGATCGGCGTCTGCGCCGGTGGCCGCCGTCCCTGGCGGCGGCCCTGGAGGCGCGGGATCTTGAGATCCCCAGCCACTGCCCCATCGACTGGGCCGCCGACCTGGCGGCCGCGGAGGCGGAGTTGGCCGTCGTGCCGGCGGATCGGTCTTCAGTCGGGCAGGCCGAAGCGCGGGCGCAGGCGCACCCCGAGGGCCGATCCCAGCAGGGCGAAGACGATCCACAGCCAGCCGTGCAGGCTGGTGGAGGCGATGCCGGCCAGGTAAGCCCCCACATTGCAGCCGAAGGAGAGCCAGGCCCCGTAGCCCATCAGCAGTCCCCCCAGCAGGGAAGCGGCCACCGCCGCGGCTGACGGGGGCCTGCGGAAGACCAACCGCCCGGCGGCCGCCGCCGCGGCCGCGGCACCGAGCACGATCCCCAGATTCATCAGCGAGGTGGTGTCCTCGAACAGGCCGGCCTGCAGGGCGCTGGCGAAGCGCTCCTGCTGCCAGAGGACGCTGCCGCTGGGATCCCAGCCCAGCTGCTGGGCCAGCTTGGCCGCCCAGAGGGTGAAGCCCCAGGTCACTCCCCAGGGCCGACCCGCCAGCAGCAGGGTCAGCGCGCCGAGCAGGGCCAGGGCCAGGGCGCCGCCGAGCGGGCTCCAGGGGCCCGCCACCAGCGAGCGCCAGCGGAACGGCAACCGGCCAGGCTCGGGGGAGGGCAGCCCTGGTCGTTGCCATCGCCAGAGCGCCGCGGCCAGAAGCGCGAGCACCAGCATCTGCAGCAGGGCGCCATGCCAGCCCCAGCGCTCGAGCAGCGAAACCCCCTCCAGCCGGGGCAGCGCCCGCCACGGACCCGGGCTGAGGGTGGCCAGAAAGGACCCGGCGCTGAAGCTGGCCAGGGTGAAGAGCATCATGCCGCTGCCCCCACCGATCGCGGCCAGGGTGCCGCAGGCGCAGCCGCTGCCCAGTTGCATGCCCACCCCGAAGAGGCTGGCGCCGATGGCGGCCTGCAGCGCCAGGGGCGCCACAGACCCCTGGGCCGCACCGCTGAGCAGGATCGGTGTGAACAGCAGGGTGAGCAGCAGCAGCAGCACCACCTGGGCCAGCACCCCACCGCCATCCCCCTGGACGAGCAGGCGGCGATAGCCGGAGGCGAAGCCGAAGCTGGCGTGGTGGAGCGAGGCTCCCAGCAGCACCCCGATGCCGGCGAGCGCGGCCCCCCGCCAGCCATGGGCTGCGGCGGCCACCAGCAGGGCGGCCAGCAGCGCGGCGAGCACCAGCAGGGGGAGGCGCTGCGGGGGCAGGGTCGAGGCGGGGCGCGTCATCACCGGGGCGGGGAATCACCGGAATTCTGGGTCGCCAGGGCCTCGCGCACGATCCGCCCCAGCTGGTCTGCCTCCACAAGGAAGCCGTCATGGCCGTGCAGGCTGTCGATGCGCTCCTCCATCGCCGCCTGGGTGGGATTCATGATGCGGGTATCGAGAGTGCTGTATTGCTTGAGCGCCTACAGATCGGCCGCATGGCTGCTGTCGTTGCAGGTGAACAACGTCGTCTGGTATGGCGGCCACTGGTGGCAGGTGATGGTGCATCCCCTCCCGTCAGAGCCGAGCGGACCAAAGGGCTGATGGGCCATGGAGTTGAGGCCCCGCATGGCCGCACGATGGCCCCTGTTTTTCCTGAAGGCTTTAGACCTTCAAGCAAAGGCCTCGAAGAGCCGATCCATCCCGTGGTGATCACCTGCCTGCACTGGGACTGCGATGGTGCCTTGAACGATTGGGATCGGCAATGGATGCTGCAGAAACTCACTGCCGCCGAGTCCCGCGGCCTGGTTGAGGGGTCTCAATCTCCTGGCGGAGATTGAGACCCCTGGTTTGTTTCTGCCCCGGCGGAATCAGCCCTTGGCGGTGGGATCGGGCCCCGTCTGCACCGGGTGATTCGTGGCGCTGTACTCGGTCCAGGAGCCCTCGTACACCCGCACCCGCGGGTAGCCGAGCAGGTGCTTGAGCACCAGATACTGCAGGCTGGCCTCGCGGCCGGTGCTGCAGGAGAGGATCACGTCCTTGTCGGGGGTGACGCCGCGGGCCGTGAACAGGGCCCGCAGGGCCTCGGGCGACTTGAGCTTGTGCGGATTCTTCAGCTGTTCATCTGGGTTGTTGGCTTCGGTGACGGACTGCCAGGTGATGTTGAGCGCCCCGGGAATGTGGCCATTGCGCAGGAAGGTGTTCTCGGTGCCCTCGAACAGCGCTTTCGGCCGCGGATCGACGATCACCACGCCCGGCTTGCCCACCAGCGGCAGCAACTGGGCCAGCGGAATCGAGAGGCCGGGCACCGTGGTGGGCTGGAAGCGGCCGCGGGCGTATTTCGGATAGGCCTTGGTGAGGGGACTTGCGGAGGCCTTGTAGGCGCTGTAGCCGCCATCGAGGATGGCGACCCTGGGCACACCGCTCTTCTCGAGGATGTAGGCCACCAGGGAGGAGCCGAGCACGTTGGCGCCGTCCGAGTACACAAGCACCGAATCGCGGTTGGAGATCCCCGCCTTGCTCAGCAGGTCCGCCAGCTCATCCGGCGACCAGATCTGATAGGGGAGATTCCCGTTGGGGCCGCGGAAAGCCTGCTCGGAGAGATGCACCGCATTGGGGAGGTGGCCGACGATGTAATCCAGAGGCGGCACCGGTCGCAGGTCGAGCACCTTCCATTCGCCACTCTGGGCAGCGGCGGCGGCTTCGCTCGGGCTGAGCAGGGTGAGGGTGGTTCGGGAGGACCCAGCGGAGGAAGGAGCGGCCCGTCCGGCTCGGCTCCAGGGCACCGCCGCGGTGAGGGCGATACCGGCGCCGCCCGCGAGCAGATGGCGACGGGAGAAAGAGGGAGTCATCGGGAGTTGAGCGGTTACTCTATAGGGTATTGCAGAATAGCCAATCAAGGCCCCAGGGCATGTGCCTGCGTTTACAGACTGTCGTGGTTCCGGTGCCTGGATGGGTCGCGGCACACAGGCTGGTGTAAGCGAGAGCAGGCCTGGTTGTTCATCCGTTCACCGACCAGGCCCAGCACTCTCTTTTACGTTGCAGGGGTTGTCGCCTCTATTGGCTATGGCCTCAGATCAACTCTATCTGTTTACGGCGCTTGCCGCCTTTAATGCCAACCTCCAGGAGCAGCTCAAGGCGGTCGATTCTCCTCAGGAGATTGTCGCCATCGCTGCCGAGAAGGGCTATGCGATCAGTGTGGAACAGCTGCGCCTGCTTTCCTATCGCCTCAATGAGGCCTATTGGGTCTGGAGCGGCCGTGGTGAGCGCTGGCGGCAGAGCTTCTTCCGCGATTCGCAGATGTCGCTTCGGCTTGGTTGAGAGGTGCCTGGCGCTACGTGTTGTGGCGATTTGATGTCTGAGGATGAAGAGGTTCTCGACAAGAGGACGGTTCTCACGGGATAAAAATGGGTGACCTGGGGAGTGGTGGGAGCTGCTCCTCTTTTTTTGTGCCCCTACTGTTGACTCCTTTGCTGGACTTCTCGTCGGGCATGAAAAAAAAGGGCTCCGAGGAGCCCTTTGGCCATTTCGATTGAGGGGGTCAGAGTTCAGACGAGGGCGTTGATGGCGTAATCAATGTAGTTGTTGGCGATCACGCCGGAGTCGCCCTGGATGCCGTGGTTCTTCTTGATGTAGGTGAGGGCCTCCACATACCAGGAGGGGGAGAGTTCAAAGGCGCGGTTGATCTCATCCAGCCCGGCGATCAGATAGTCGTCGAGCGGCCCGGTGCCACCGGCCACCAGGGAGTAGGTGATGTGGCGCAGGTAGTAGCCGATGTCGCGGGAGCACTTGGCCTTGCCGCGGGCATCGGAGGCGTAATTGGGGCCCTGGAGCTGGGTGGTGTAGGGGAACTTGGCATAGACGGCCTGGGCGGCGCCGTTCACCAGCTCATCGGCCTTGGCGGTGAGTTCCCGGGCGGCGGCCAGGGCATTGGCGGCCCGCTCGTAGCGGCCGAAGGCCGCATTCAGCTCGGTGTTGCTGAGGTAGCGGCCCTAGGAATCGGCGGCGGCCACCGCTTCGGTGAGAGGGGTCTTGGACATGGGAATGGGAAGGAAATCAGGAAACGGACAGCAGAGACGTGACTTCAGCCGACGGCGGCGGCGGCCCGGTCGAAGTAGGTGCCGATCTCGGCGGCGAGGCCGGAGCAGTCGCCGGGGGTGATGCCGGTTTTGTCGAGCACCAGGGCCAGGGCACCCTCCTTGATCTTGCGCACTCCTTCCGCCACCGAACCGCCGGGCACGCCCAGGGCCAGATAGGTTTCCCGCAGGCCATTGAGGCAGCGATCCTCCAGCACCGAGGCGTCGCCGAGATAGGTGGCGTAGGTGACGTAGCGCAGGATGATGTCGAGATCCCGCAGGCAGGCGGCGATGCGGCGGTGGGTGTAGGCGTTGCCACCGGGGGCGATCAGGGCCGGCTGCTGCTCGAACAGATCGCGGGCGGCGTTGGTCACCAGCTTCGAGGCGTTGGAGGTGATGCGGTTCACCGCATCGAGGCGTTTGAAGCTGTCCGCCACCACGGCGGAGAGGGCGTCGAGCTGGCCGCTGTTGAGGAATTCACCGCGGGCGTCAGCCTGTGCAACAACCTTGGTGAAGGCGTCGTAGGTCATGGGAAACGGGAACGATTTGGGCGATGCGGAGCGGCATCGCTTCGCCAGTGTTGATGAAAGCCCGGTGTCCCGATCGGTGAACTTTACAAAGGGTCATTGGTGGCGGGCCCTGATGTAAACCCGGCCACATCCTTCAATAGGTCCAGTTCTGTCGCATCAGCAGGCTGGTGGTGCCGTCGCGCACGTTCACCCGCTCCCGGATCAAGCCCAGGTCGTGTAGCACGTTGGCCTGGCGTTGCAGGCTGCCCAGGGCGGGTTCATCGAGCGGCAGGATCGAGCGCTCCAGCACCCGCTGCTGCAGGGTGGCCAGATCCTGGGCCTCGATCTCGCCCGTGCGGGCCAGGGCGTGGCCCTCCTCCAGTCGTTTGCGGTTCACCCAGAAGCCCGCTTCGTTCACCTCCTCCAGCAGCGCCTTGAGCACCCGCGGGTGGTCGCGCACCAGCTCCGGCACCGCGTAGTAGAGGGTGGGGAGCTCCACGCTGCTCTCGTCGCCGAGGATGCTGGGCAGATCCGCGATCGAGCGGCCCGGATACTGGCGCCGCGCCGGGGTGGGCGCATAGGGCATCCACACCACCCAGGCCTCCACCTCGCCGCGGCGGAAGAGCTCCAGGGCCTCCTGCTGCGGCCGCAGCACCGGCACGATCTCGTTGTAGCCGATGCCCACGATCTGCAGGGCCCGGATCAGCACGTAGTGGGCGCTCGATCCCTCATCGAAGCCGATGCGCCGGCCGCGCAGATCGCGCAGGTTGTGGATCGGCGACTCCTCAGGCACCAGGATCGTCTGCCCCTGGATGTCCGGATACTTCTCCCGCGCCACCCGCACGAACAGCTGCCCCGCCGCCTGGGCGAAGACGCTGGGGGTGCCGCCACCGCCGCAGAAATCGATCCGCCCATCGCTGAGGGCGGCCAGCAGGGTGGAGGCGGAGGGAAAGGCGGTCCAGCTGATCTGCAGCCCCAGGCTGCCGAGGCGGGTTTCCAGGTAGCCCTGCTCCCGCAGCGCCTCCAGGATCGTCATGCCCGCCGGGTAGCCGATGCGCAGCCGCCGCAGCGCCCGCACCTCAAGGGCCAGGGAGGGGCTGCCCGGCTGCTCGGCCCGGCGGCTGCGCCAGCGATCGAGCAGCGCCAGCGCCCCCAGGCCACCCCCCAGCATCAGGGCGATCTCCGCCAGCTGGCTCCTGGTGCCCGGTGGAAAGGCGATGCGCTGCAGGCTGGGCGCCGCCAGCGCCGGCCTCGCTGGGGCTGGCGGCGCCGGTGTGAGCGCGGCCGCCAGCAGGGCCCCGGCCAGCGCCGCCCCCAGTGGTCGCCCCTCGGACCGGCCTCGCCATGGACACGGCCTCGGCATGGCGCTGGCGTACGCATCTGCGGCGGGGCGAATCTACCGCCGCCCGGGCGGGGCGTCGCCGCGGTGATTGTGGTTTGAATGACATCGATTCGCGCCGCTGACTTTTACGGTTCCCAGGCCGCCAGCTCCTGCTGTTGCCGTGAGCCTGTCTGCGTGATGGACGGTGTTCTTGCCACCCTCCAGCTCGCGCTGGCCGCCGGGCTGGCGACCACCTTCGATGACAACATCTATCTCACCGGCTTTTTTGCGGAGGTGAACCGCAGCTTCCGGCCCCAGCATGTGGTGCTCGGCGAACTGCTTGGCTTCTCCCTGCTGGTGGCCCTCAGCCTGCTCGGCTTTCTGCTCGGCCGGCTGCTGCCCAGCCAGTGGCTGGGCCTGATGGGGGTGCTGCCGATCCTGATCGGTCTGCGCAACCTGCTGCAGCATCTGCGCGATGGCTACGGCGATGAGGAAGACCGCCAGGCGAGCCGCCGCCGCTTCGGCGACCTGCCGGGCTTCCAGACCCGCCGCCTGTCGCTGCTGGAGCTGCTGCGCGACCGCCGCACCTATTCGGTGTCGCTGGTGACGATCGCCAATGGCAGCAATAATCTCAGCATTTACATCCCCCTGTTCGCCTCTCTGCGGCCCCTGCAGGTGCCGCTGGTGCTGCCGGTGTTGTATGGCTTTGTGGGCCTCTGGTTGTGGCTCTCCTTTCACCTCACCCGCACTCCGGGGCTGGCCCTGCTGCTCAACCGTTACGCACCGATCTTCTTCCCCTTTGTGCTCATCTGGCTCGGGGTTCGTATTCTCAATGACAGCGGCTCCCTGCGCCTGCTCGTCTGATGATCTCCTCCTCCATCCCGGCGTCCGGGCTGCTGGCCGTCGCCGTCGCCGGGGTGGCCGTGGGCCTGATCAACGCCCTCTCCGGCGGCGGCTCGCTGCTCAGCTTTCCCCTGCTCACCGCCCTCGGCCTGCCGGCCCTGATCGCCAACGCCACCAACACCGTCGCCCTGCTGCCGGGCTACCTGGGGGCCGTCCTGGCCCAGCGCCGCGACCTGGCCGGCCAGCGCCGCCGCGCCCTGCTGCTGCTGCCCCTGGTCAGCGCCGGCGGCCTGCTCGGTGGGGCGCTGCTGCTGGTGAGCGGCGAGGAGCTGTTCCGCGCCCTGGTGCCCTGGCTGATCCTGCTCGGCTCCGCCCTTCTGGCCCTGCAGCCGGCTCTGCGGGCCCGGTTCGGCAGCCGGCCGGGGGCCCCTGGCCCCGACCATCCCCTGGCCTGGAGCCTGGTGCCGCTGCTGCTCGCCTCGATCTACGGCGGCTACTTCGGCGCCGGCCTGAGCGTGATTCTGCTGGCGGTGCTCGCCCTCTGCCTCGACGACAGCCTCACCCGCCTCAACGCCCTCAAGCAGGCCCTCGCCCTGGCCGCCAATCTCAGCGCCGCGCTCCTGTTCGTGGGCCTCGGGCGTGTGGACGGCCTGATCGCCCTGCTGCTCGGGGGGGGCGCCCTGGTGGGAGGGGGCCTCGGCGGTCGCCTGGCGGGCCGCCTCGATCCGGAGCGGCTGCGCTGGCTGGTGGTGGGCATCGGCCTGGGGGTGGCCGCGCTCTTCTGGCTCAGGGGGGCGCGCCTGTGAGGGCCAGCAGCGCCAGCCGCGCCAGACCCACCAGCGCCGCCGCCCCGATCAGGGGCAGCACCCCCCAGCCCCGGCCCAGCAGCAGGGCCAGGGAGGCGGCCAGCACCGCGATCGCCCCACCATCCAGCCGGCCCTGGGGTGCCAGGGCGGGGGCCGCCAGCAGCACCGCCAGGCTGGCGATCACCCCCGTCACCGCCGCCGTGATCGCGGTGAGCGGCGGGCCGAGCCGCAGGTCTTCCCGGCTGGCCTCCACCAGCGGCGCCCCGGCCAGGATGAACACGAAGGAGGGCAGGAAGGTGAACCACACCGTCACCAGCCCCGCCTGCAGGGCGGTGAGCAGGGAGCCGCTGCCGTTCCAGCCGCCCATGAAGCCCACGAAGGCCACCACGATGATCAGGGGGCCGGGGGTGGTCTCCCCCAGGGCCAGGCCGTCGGCCATCTGGTGGGCATCCAGCCAGCCGAAGCTCTCCACCGCCCCCTGGGCCACGTAGGGCAGCACCGCGTAGGCGCCGCCGAAGCTCACCAGCGCCACCCGGGTGAAGAAGCGGGCCATGCGCGCCAGCTC
>JBEIHT010000041.1:0-19042 GCA_040381155.1 Aphanothece sp. | reverse complement strand
TTGGCCTCTTCTGTCGTGCTCGGGAGTATTCCCGCGGTGATTTGCCTCGGCCTTCAGGGCAGGCCTGAGCAGCTGGCACCGTTGATCCTGACGATTCCCCTCCTGGCACTCCTGTTTTTTTCAGAAAAATTCAGCCGGCTCGCCTCGCTGGGGTTGTGTCTGGGGCTGTTGACGACGCTTTCGCCGCTGACTGGCATCATCTTCTTCAACTTCTTGATTGGCTATTGTTATGTGTGGAATAAAGGAAAATTCCTTGTCGTGATTCGTGATCTTTGCATCGCTGGAATTCTTGGAGGAATTGTTTGCCTGGCTTTGGTTACTACAGCAACTCCAATCAGTCTGGTTGAATGGATCGCGAGTGTCCGCCAAGGAAATGCTGGGGTTGGACCAAGTTTTGAAGGGATTCTGTTACGCCCTATCGCTCGAAAGTGGGGAGAAACATTTGCCGCTCCTGCCTGGAATCTCGCTGTGTTGGCTTTCGCTGCGATGGCTTTTCTTCAGATCTGGCGAATCAGGGGCTTTCGATTCCTGGTCCTGTTGCTGATCGTGCCAGCAGCAATTTATATTAATGCGAAAGCCTGTGACTACTCCTACATGCCATTCCTGCCATTTGCGATTGCTCTCTGTCTGGAGAGCTCTGGTTCTCCCTGGAAAGCTGAAGTCAGTAGCAGCAAAAAGCTTGGCACATTCCAGCTTGGCCTGATCGGATTCGCATCGTTGTACATGTATGTGTTTATCAGTTATTTTGTGATCAGCATGGTGGCTCCCTGGTCGCAGTTGTCGATGCGGGCTGCTGCGGATTCCTTCCATGGAACCGCAGCGTGGCGCGATCTCCAGCGGGAGCCAATCGCCATCGCATTTCCGGAGACCGTAAGCCCTTCTTTGGTTGTCTTTGGCTCTGCGGACAAGAAGTTTGTTTCTCTTTCTCCTCACTTCATCGCTGGTTCCGCGCCGGCGGCTCTCACGAACTACGAACGTGCCCTGGGGCTTCGGGTTCGCTACTACGTCATGCCGCAGCAGTACGCTCGACGATCGCCCTTTCCGCCCAAGGAGATCACCATGGCGGGGCAGCGTTTCACACTTCAGCACAGTACATGGACAGGCTCAAAAGCAGAGTTGGCCGACCGGCTGGCCTGGCCGCTTAGCCATGCTAATCGCTACAGCTACGCCCTCTATGAGCGCGAGCGCACCTGACGGCCAGGCGTGCATAACCGAGTCCCGGTCCCACCATCAGCCCACCGGTGTCGTGATCGAGCCGTTCCAGCTAGGGCGCCAGCCGCGCCCGGTGCAGGCGGCTCTTCCCGTACCACTCGGCGATCTCCGGAGTCCACTCCTGCAGGTGCGGCCAGATCAGGTCGCACAGGGCGCGGATCTCCTGCTGGGCGTCGAGCTTGGCCCGCAGGTCGAGGAAGTGGAGCAGGGCCCGCAGGGTGAAGCTCACCACGAAGTGCTGGCGGTAGTCGAAGGGCAGGATGCCGCGGGCGTGCTCCTCGGCGTAGCCGGCGGCCAGCAGCTCGCGGTAGCGCTCGGCGGCGGTGCGGCAGAGGGCGAGATCCACGGCCCGCTGCTCGACGGAATAGTGATATTTCTTGCCCTGGCGGTCGCTGTAGTCACCCACCGGCCGCAGGTAGAACACCTCCTCCAGATCTAGCGCCCCATCCGCCGCACGGCAGATGCGCTCACCGGTGTAACGCATCGACTGCACATCAAAGCTCACGCCCACGCGGTGGGTGCGGGCCTGTTGCACCACCGAATGGGGGAACCAGCCCACATTGAGCACGATCTGGGCGTGCTCCAAGGGGCCGTAATGGCCGCGCTCGCCGGCCAGCAGCCGCTTGACGCAGATCTCACCGGCGCGGCGCTCGTCGGGCCATTCCTCACGGTCATCGGCGACGAAGCCTTCGCTGTAGTCCTGGTGCATGCCTGCATACACGCAGAGCTGGGGGGTGGGGGTGGCGGCGATCAGATCCACCCGGAAGCGGGGATCCATCGGTTCGGCGGCGGCGGTGGCGGCGGATGGGGCGCTCATGGGGGATCAACCGTGACTGCGGGGGGCGATCGGCGCGCCCGATGGGGCGGTTGGCGTGGCCGCCTGGCCGGTGGCGCCCAGGTCGCTGATCGCCCCCACGCCGGCCAGGGCCGGCAGGGGAGTGCTCGCCAGCAGGGCCTCGGTGAGGGCCTCCAGCTCCTCCGGGCGGCGCGCCCCGAGGGAGCGGCCCACGGGTTGGCCGCCGGCGTCGAAGAACTCGAGGTGGGGGATGCCGTTGACCTCGAAGCGCTCGATCTCCTCCTGCCAGCGGGGGTTGTCGACATTGAGCAGCACCACATCCAGGGCGTCGCGGTGCTGGCGTTCCAGGCTGTCCATCGCCGGCGCCATGGCGCGGCAGGCTTCGCACCAGTCGGCATAGAACTCCACCACCGTGGGCCGGCCATCGCTGAGGGCTGTGGTGAGATCGGGGGAGCGGCGGGCCAGGGCCTCCAGGGATGCCTCCGGATGCAGGCCCCCCCGCAGCCAGAGCAGCAGCATCGCCAGGGCCGCGGCCACGGCGGCGAGCAGCATCCGCTCGCGCCGGCCCAGGCCGGGGCTCGGGGACGGCGGCGGGGTGGCCGGGGAGGCGGACATGGCGGTGGGTCTGGGGCGTCGGGTCGGTTGCACTCTGGCAGCTTTGCGGTTGCTAGGGTCCGGCCAACGGGCTTGGAAGCGTGAAGCGACGCCTCACCCTGCATTTCCCCCGGGAGGCGGTGCACCAGCCGATCACCTACCGGCTGGCGGTGGATTTCGACATCGCCGCCAAGATCCTGCGGGCCCAGATCGCGCCGAACCAGAGCGGCACGATGGTGGTGGAGCTCTCCGGCGACATCGACGAACTGGAGGCGGCCCAGGCCTGGCTCCAGAAGCAGGGTCTGCGGCTCAACCCCGCCCCCGGCGAGATCCACATCGACCCTGACCTCTGCGTCGACTGCGGCCTCTGCGCCAGCGTCTGCCCCAGCGGCGCCCTGGCCTTCGATCCCGCCGCCGAGCGCCTGCGCTTCGAGGCCAGCCGCTGCCTGGTGTGCGAGCAGTGCATTCCCAGCTGCCCCCTGGAGGCGATCACCCTGGTGCTGAGCCCGCGATGAATGCCCTGGCCGGCCTGCTGCTGCTCCCCCTGCGGGCGCCGATGCTGCTGCTGCTCTTGCTGATCAGCGTCTACCTCGGCGTCACCTCCGCGATCCCCGAGGCGGCCTCCAGCCGGCCGCTGGCCCACCTCGAGGCGCTCACCTGGGGGGCGGAGTGCGTGCAGGCGATCCTCGTGGTGGTGATCTGCACGATCCCCGACCTGCTGCTGCGCCAGGTGTCTTCGCTGATGGCCAGCAGCCGGGTGATCAGCCTGGTGATCTCCCTGTTGCTGGTGACCATGGCGGGGCTGTACATGCTCCACCTGGAGGTGCTCTCGGTGGTGCTGATCCTCGGTTCGGCGGTGCTGCTGGCGCGCCTCGACCTGGTGCGCGTCCGGGTGGTGCCCCCACCCCTGCTGCTCACCCTGGTGCTCTGCCTGCTGGTGCTCGCCGGGCTCAACGTGGGGCGGTTGATCGGTCCGCACGTGAACCCGCCGCCGCTGGTTCAGCAGGAGGGCCGGCGCTCGCCCTGATAGCTCCAGGCGTTGCCGAGCACCTTTTTCACATACAGGCGGGTTTCCGGATAGGGGATCGCCTCCACCCACAGCTCCGGCGCGCTGCGCAGGCGCGGATCGTCGCTCCACCCCTGCACGGCCCCCGGACCGGCGTTGTAGCTGGCCACCGCCAGCAGCGGATCCCCCCGCCATTGGGCCAGCAGGCCCCGCAGGTAGCGGGCGCCGAGGTCGGCGTTGCGTTTCGGATCCTCCAGATCGGCACTGCTCAGCGGTTGGCCCGCCACTTCGGCGGCGGTGTCGGGCATCAGCTGCATCAGGCCCACGGCGCCGACGGCGGAGCGCACCGCCGGGGTGAAGCGCGATTCCTGCTTCGCCACCCCCAGCAGCAGGTCCTCCGACAGCCCCTCCCGTTCGGCGGCGCTGCGGAAGGCCTCCTCGAAACGGCGGGGGTGGAGGCTGCGCTCCAGCTGGGGCATCAGTTCGCAGCGCTCCGGCGGCAGGCTGAGGCTGGCTTTCTCCAGTTGGCCCAGGCTGGTCCAGTCGTCTCCCACCCCCTGGCGCAGCCGTCCTTCCAGCAGCAGTTCGCGGCTGTTCTGGGGCGGGCGGCTGCCACGGCGGTGGCGCCACACCTCCCAGGCCTCGGTGCTCTGGCCGAGCCGCCAGAGCCGGTCGAGGCGGGCGTCGCCGCTGGCGAGCGGGTCCCAGGCGCCGGCCGCCTTGCCGCCGGGGGGCGCCCCGCCGGGCCGCCGGGCGCCCAGGCTCAGCTCGCCTTCGCCCAGCTGCACCGCCGCCCGCCAGCCGTAGTAGCCGCCGGGGTGGTGCAGGAGCAGCTGCCGCCAGGTGGTGGTGGCGGCGTCGTCGCGGCCGAGCTGGCGCTGGGCATAGCCCAGCCAGAAGCGCTGCCGTGCCGCCAGCGGCGGCGGCAGCCGCTCCGGTGGCACGGCCTGGAGCAGGGCTTCGGCGCCGCCCCAGTCGGAGGCCAGCAGGCGGCGCCGGGCCAGCTCCCACTGCAGATCCCAGCTGGCGGGATCGTCGGGCCAGCGGCGCAGCAGGGCGAGGGGATCGATCCCGGCCGGCCCCTGGCCGCCGGCCGCCGGCGTCGTCGCCAGGGCCCGGTGGACGAGCACCGGGGGGCTGTCCCGCCAGGGGGGCGGCAGCTGCTGCAGGGCCGCCGCCACCTCCGGGCCGTCCTGCTGGCTGAGCAGGCGCACGGCCTCGCCGGCGGCCGGGCTCTTCGGCCAGCGGCTGGGGATGCCGCCCAGCAGGGCCAGGCCCTGGGCCCGCCGCTCCGGGCTGCCCTTGAGCAGGGTGCGGGCCAGCACCAGCCGGTCGTCGGCGGAGAGGGCGGCATTCACCTGGCTGCCCCCGCCTGAGAGGCAGTCCACCGCCGCCTCGCCGTCGCCCACCTCCGCCAGACCGGTGGCGAGCCGGGCCCGCTGGGCGGGGCTGAGCCCGATGGCGCCGACGCCGCAGACCTGCCGCAGCCGGGCCTCGGCGCCGGGCCAGCGGGGCCCCCAGCGGGCGAGGTGCAGGGCGCCCTTCAGCCGCTCGGCGGGGGCGGGGCCGGCCTCCAGGGCCGCCGCCAGGGCCGCGGGGTGGGCCGGGAAGTCGCGCAGCAGCTGGCGGCGCAGGGGCGGCTGCTGCCGCCCCAGGGCATAGAGGGCATCGGCGTCGGCCGGATGGCCGGGGAAACGCTGGTTCAGCCGGCTCCAGAGGGGTTCGGCCGCCGCCGCCCCCGCCAGCTTCTGGCGCGCCTGGGCCTGGCGCTTGAGCACCAGGGCGGCCAGGTCGTCCCGGCCCCAGCCCTGAGCGCGCAGCAGCCCCAGCTCGCCGGCGGGGTCGTTCTCGTTCTGCCCCTCCAGCCGGCTGGCGAGCAGCAGGCTGGCCTCGCGCCGTCGCTCCGGATCCGGCGACCAGCGCCGCACCCGCTCCAGGGTGGGGAGGGCGGTGAGGGGGGTGAGCGCCGGCCGTTGGTTCAGCAGGGCGCGACCGCCCAGCAGCGCCGCCCCGGTGCCCAGGCAGGAGACGGCGAGCAGCAGGGACAGGCGGGTCAATCGCGATCCGGCGGCATTCGGGGCATTCTGGTCAACCGGCCGCTCCCCCTTCCCCCTGTGCCCGCTCCCAACCCCGCGGCCGGTCCTGCCGCCGGCTGGCGCGCCCGCCTCGCGCGCCTGCCGCGGCCGCCGGCCCTGCCCCCCCTCTTCGCCCACCTGCCCGGCGCCCGCCAGCGCCGCCGCGCCCTGCGGCTGCTGGCCCTGGCGGGGCTGGTGCTGCTGCTGCGCCCCTGGCCCCCCTTCCAGTGGCTGCCGGGCTGGGTGGTGGGCGGGCTGCTCCTCTGGGCGGTGGCGGAACTGCTGCGCTGGCTGTGGTGGCCGCGGCGCTGGAGCTGAGGGGCGTGGAGGCGCCGCTTAATCTGGCGCGCCTGCCCCGGTGGCGCGATGGTGACGACGGCCCCTGACCCTGTCGCTGCGGTGTTTTCTCCCATCGGCCCGCCCCTGGGCGACGCGATCGGTTTCGGCACCGACGGCATCCGCGGCCGGGTGGGGACCCTGATCACCCCCGCCCTGGCCCTGCAGGTGGGCTACTGGACGGGCCTGGTGCTGCCCCCCGACGGGCCGGTGCTGATCGGCACGGATTCGCGCAGCAGCGGACCGATGCTGGTGGCTGCCCTCACCGCAGGCCTCACCGCGGCGGGGCGCGAGGTGTGGCCCCTGGGCCTCTGCCCCACCCCGGCGGTGCCCGGCACGATCCGGCGCCAGGGGGCGGCCGGCGGCCTGATGGTCTCCGCCAGCCACAACCCCCCCCACGACAACGGCATCAAGGTGTTCGGGGCCTCCGGCGCCAAGCTCAGCCGCTCCGAGCAGGAGGCGATCGAGGCGGGCCTGCATGGCACGGACCCGGCCGCCGCCGCCGCCGCCTTCGCGGGCCACGGCACCGCCACGCCCCGCCCCGACCTGCTGGCGAGTTACCAGGCCGCCCTGCTGGAGAGCGTGGCGGGGCGCCGTCTGGACGGGGTGCCGATCGTGCTCGACCTCTGCTGGGGATCGGCCACCGCCTGCGGCGAGGCGGTGTTCCGGGCCCTGGGCGCCGATCTCACCGTGCTGCATGGCGAGCCGGATGGCCGCCGCATCAACCAGGGCTGCGGCAGCACCCACCTGGAGCCGCTGCGGCGGGCGGTGCTGGAGCGGGGCGCGGCGATGGGCTTCGCCTTCGATGGCGACGCCGACCGGATGCTGGCGGTGGACGGCCGCGGCCGGGTGGTGGATGGCGATCAGATCCTCTACCTCTGGGGCTCGTCACTGCGGGCGGCCGGTGAGCTGCCCGACTCCCGCCTGGTGGCCACCGTGATGTCGAACCTGGGCTTCGAGCGGGCCTGGCAGGCGGCCGGCGGCGAGCTGGTGCGCACCGCCGTGGGCGACCAGTACGTGCATGCGGCGATGGAGGAGCTGGGGGCGGCCCTGGGGGGGGAGCAGTCGGGGCACATCCTCTCGGCCCGGCACGGCATGGCCGGCGATGGGCTGCTCTCCGCCCTGCAGGTGGCCACCCTGGTGCACGGCCGCGGCCAGAGCCTGGCCGACTGGATGGACAGCAGCTTCACCCCCTATCCCCAGCGGCTGGTGAACGTGACGGTGGTGGACCGGGAGCGACGCACCGGCTGGCAGCGCTGTGAGCCCCTGCGGCAGGCGGTGGAGCGGGCGGAGCGGGAGATGGAGGGGCGGGGTCGGGTGCTGGTGCGGGCCAGTGGCACCGAGCCGCTGCTGCGGGTGATGGTGGAGGCGGCGGAGCAGGAGCAGGTGGATCGCTGGTGCGAGGAGCTGGCGGCGGAGGCGGAGCGGCGCCTCAACACCCCCGCCTGAGGGGCGTCTCAGAGTTCGGCGGCCAGGGCGAGGGCGCCGTCGCAGGCGTCGCCGGCGGGGGCCACCAGCCAGGCGCCGGGCCGGCGCCTGGCCAGCTGCTCACGGAATGCCTGGCCCAGCCCCGCCAGATGGGTGAGCGCCCCGCCGAGGCCGCAGACCGGTGGCTCCTGCAGGTGCAGGGCCTGGGCCACCGCGGCCACCATCTCCGCCAGGGCATCGCCGTGGCGCTGCAGGATGGCGGCAGCCTGCGGGTCCCCCGCTGTCGTCAGGTCCTGGATCAGGGGCGCCAGGCGGGCGAAGCCGGCGGCGCCGAAGGCGGGATCCACCACCCGGGCCTTGATCGCCTGGGGGGCGAGGGGATCGGCGGGATCGAGATCGAGGCCGCGCCAGAGCGTCTCCAGCAGCGGGCTGACGGCTTGGCGGCCATCGGCCATGCGCAGGCTGAGGGCCAGGCCGTCGCGGCCGATGTCCATGGCGGAGCCGGCGCCATCGAGCAGCCAGCCCCAGCCGGCGCAGCGATGCTCGCGGCCCTGGCCGTCGCGGCCGAGGGCGATGGTGCCGGTGCCGCTGATCACCAGGATCCCGGGCCCCTGCGGGAAGGCGCCCCGCAGGGCGGTGCGCTCGTCGCCGGTCACCAGCAGCCGCTGGGGCGCCAGCCCGAGGCAGGCCGCGGCGATCGCCTGGCCCTGCTGCTGCAGCGGGGTGCCCTGCTCGATGCCGCTGGCCCCCACCACCGCCGCCCGCAGGGGGGCCGCGCCGGCGGGATCGCGGCGGTCGTGCAGGTGGGCGCGGGCGCGGATCAGGCTCTCCCGCAGGGCGGCGGCGAAGCGCTCCGGCCCGTCCGGCGCCGCCAGGTGGCAGACCCCCGGGCCCAGGCCTTCCACCAGTGGCGGCCCGCCGGCGGTGGCGGCGAGGCGGCAGCGCGTGTGGCTCTGGCCGGCGTCGAAGCCGGCGAGCAGGTCAGTCACCCGGGGGCTCCGCCCGCCCCGCGCCGGCCGCCAGGGTGGCGAGGCCGAAGAGGGCCACCAGCTGCACCTCCGGACGGAAGAAGATCGTGTCGGTGAGGCCCTGCAGGGCCAGCCCGAGGAACATCGCCACCGCCGCCAGGGAGGGCAGGGCCAGGGGCCCCTCGCCGCCCAGCTGGCGCAGGCCGGTGCGCACGGCGCAGAGGAACAGGCCCACCCCCGCCAGCAGGCCCGGGATGCCCGCCTCGACGGCCCACTCCAGCGGGATCGAGTAGGCGCTGAGGGCGTTGAACTTGGGCTGCTGGTAAAGGGGATAGATGAGGTTGAAGGCGTTGTTGCCCGGGCCGATGCCCAGCACGGGGCGGGCCTGGACCATCTCCAGCGCCGCGCTCCAGACGTTCATGCGGAAGTTATTGGAGCTGTCCTCCCGGCCGGCCACCAGGCTGAGCACCCGCACCCGCAGGGGCTCCACCGCCGCCACCAGCACCACCAGGGCCGCCGTGCCGCCCACCAGCAGCAGGATGGGGAAGAGGCGCCGCCAGAGCGGCGGCCAGGAGCGGCTGAGGCGCAGCACCAGGAACAGGCCGATCGCCGCCAGGGCCAGCACCATCCCCATCCAGGCGCCGCGGCTGTAGGTGAGCACCAGGGCCACCAGGCCGAGCACCAGGCTGGCGAGGGCGAAGAGGCGGCGGGCCAGGCCGGGCCAGCGCAGCAGCGCCACCACCGCCAGGGGCAGGGTGGGCAGCAGGAAGCCTGCCAGGAGGTTGGGGTTGTCGAGGGTGCTGTAGATGCGGATGGTGCCCTCCGCGATCGAGTTGGCGTCGGACCAGCGGGCCAGGGCGGAGGGGTCGCCGTAGAGCTGGCGGATGCCGATCACGCTGGTGACCAGCTGGCCGGCGAGCAGGGCGGCGGTGATCCGGTCCCACCAGAGCGGGGCGCTGGCCAGCAGCTGGCGCATCAGGGCGTAGACGCCCAGGTAGCTCACCAGCTTCATCAGGCCCTTGAAGGCCGCCACGGGCACCGGCGAGAAACCGGTGGCGAGGAGGGCCACAGCGAGCACCCCGAGCAGCCAGAGGTGAATGGAACCGAGGCCCCGGGCGGGGGTGCGCAGGGCCCAGAGGATCCAGAGCAGCCCGCAGGCGGCGATCAGCAGGCTGAGGCCACCGCGGGTGACCAGGGGCAGGCCGGCCATCAGGGCGCAGAGCACCAGGCCGGCGAGGGTGGGCAGGTGGCCCCCCAGGCGGCCGGGGGCGGCGCCCGCCAGCAGACCCTGCCAGCGCAGCAGCAGGGGCGTCGGGGCGGGGGCGTTCACGGTCAGGCGCCGGCGGTGTGGAGCGAATTATCCGCTGCCGTCATCAGCATCTCCAGGGGCGGCAGGGGGGCGGCGCTGCGGCGGTAGAGCACCCGGTAGACGGGCAGGCCCTGGTCGGTCACGTGCCGCTCCCGCTCGGTGGGCACCGGCAGGGGGTTGGCGGCCAGCCAGGGGGCGGGGCTGCCGGCGGGGCGCTCGAAGGCGCCGCTGGCCTCCACCAGGGCCACCTGGGGCTCGATCACCGCCGGCACGTCGCTCTGCAGAAACAGCTCGCCCCCCGCGGGCAGGGCGGCGGCGAGGGCGTGCAGAAGCGGCGGCTGCAGCACCCGCCGCTTCTGGTGCTTGAGCTTGAACCAGGGATCGGGGAACTGCAGGGTCACCAGCCGCAGGCGGCCCGGCGCCAGGGCGGCCAGCCAGGGCGGCAGGCTCACATTCACGTTGGCGTACAGGTAGTGGAGGTTCGTCAGGCCGGCGGCCTGGCGATCGGCTTCGGCCAGCTCCACCAGGGGCTGGCGGATCTCCAGGCCGAGGTGGTTGCGCTCGGGCTGCAGGTCGGCCATCGCCCGCAGGAAGCGACCCCGGGCGGCGCCGATGTCGAGATGGAGCGGCCGCTCGGGGTTGGCGAACAGCTCGGCCGGCGGGGGCAGGGGACGGGGGAGCTGGTGGTAGCGGCTGAGGGGGTTGACGTGCTGGCGCACCATCAGCGGACCGGGACCAGGAACCCCCAGCTGGCGGTGTAGCCGTGCAGGTGGGTGGTGCCCCCCAGCGGACCGATTTCGCCGCCGCAGAACATGCCGCCGATCGGGAGGCTGGCGAAGGCCTCGCGGCAGAGGGTCACATCGCCGTCGGCGCTGCCGTAGAGGCCCTTGCCGCGGCCGAGGCAGGCGAAGAGCAGGGCGGCGAGGGGTTCCGGGTCGCTGGCGGCGCAGTCGGCCAGGAGCTGGCGGGATTCGCTGCGGGAGGCTTCCGCGTCCCGCAGCTGGAACTGCACCTTCTGGCCCACCCGCATCGCCTCGCCCACCGCCACGGCGCCATTGCGGGGATCGACGCCGATCAGGTTGCGCACCAGGAAGGGGGTGCGCTGGGCGCTGCTGCTGGAGAGGCTGAAGTCATCGCGGCCGACGCCGAGGAAGAGAGAGTCGCGCACCTGGTCGCGCTCCTGGGGGGTGAGGTCGGAGAGGATCGCCTGCAGGGCGGCGACGGGGCTGCGGCGCTGGCCGTCGCGGCTCACCTCGATCACCACATTGCGCTGGGCCTGCTCCACCTCGAACACCGGTCCGATCGGCCGGCAGCCCTGGGCCAATACCGGCGTGACGCGCCAGGCGCCGCCGATCAGGCAGCCCACGGCGCCACCGCGCACCTCCTGGTCGAAGAGCAGGGAGCCGTGGCGGGCGCCGTGGGGGGCAGCGATGCCGCCCACCTTGACGGCCCCCGGGTAGGCGTAATCGAGGCCGCTGATCAGGTCGTTGATGCCGGCGGTGGTGGGGTCGATCAGCACCAGCAGGGAGGGGGCGCCGTCGGTGGCGCCGAGCAGGGCGCGCCAGGGTTCGGCGGGGCCGTCCAGGTCGGGGAGGGCGGTGGTGTCGATGGCGAAGGGCTGGAGCCGGGCGCCGGGCAGGCGCAGCAGGGTGACCCCGAGGGCGGGCTCCTGCTCCAGCTCCCGCGCCGCCCCCTCGTTGTCGGTGCCGACCACGCCGCCGCCGAGGCAACCGAGCCAGTGGCTGGCCTGGATCTTCTGGCGCAGCAGCGGCAGGAGGCGGGGCAGGTCGGTGGCGAAGCTGGCGGAGGCGAACACCAGGGCCAGGTCGGCGCTGCCGGCGCCCGCCAGCTGGCGGCTGAGGCTGTCCACGGCGCCCTGCAGCGAGGCGTCGCGCGCCAGGGCGGTGCGGCACCAGGCGGAGGAATCGCGCCGCGCCATCCAGGGGAAGGAGGGGAGACCAGACATGGGCGGACCCTATCGCCCTGGGTGCTGGCGGATAATGGCGCCTTTCCGTACCCCGCCGCTGTGCCGGACGCTCTGTATCGCTCCCTGGTCTGGCTGGACGTGCGTCTGGGGGTGCTGTTCGCCGTGGCGCTGCCCCTGGTGCTGCTGGGCTGGGCGACGCTGCGGAGGGAGACGGCGCTGCTGCGCCTGCTGGGCCTGTACTGGAAGGTGGCGAGCCTGCTGCTGATCGCCCTGCTGCTGCTCACCGACCGCCGGCCGCTGGGCTTTCTGCTGCTTGTGCTGGCGCCACTGCTGATCGTGGCGGTGCTGTGGTTCTGGGTGGATCTGAACGAGGAGCTGGCCGACCTGCCGCCCTGGCGGCCGCTGCCGTTGACGGTGCGGATCTGGCGCTGGAGCCTCACCTTCTTCAGCCTGCTGACCGCGGCGTTCGCCAGCACAGCCCTGGCCTGCATGGGGGGCGTGGCGCGGCTGCCGCTCTGCCCGGTGTGGCTGGAGGCGCCCGTGGGGCTGAATGGGATCGTGGCGAAGGTGTTCGGCTTTGTGTTCGGCGGCCAGTGGACGCCGGGGGTGGCGGCCTTCGTGGGCTACGCGGCCCTGACGGGCTACGTGGTGGGGGTGGTGCAGTGGCTGCTGGTGCGGCTTCCCCGCCAGGGCCGGATCGCCGGGGAGTTCTGAGCGATGGCGCCCCAGGAGTTCAGCGCGAGCATCGCCGAGCTGCTGCTGGCCCTGGAAAGCCTGAGCCGCGCGCGGCCGGATCGGCTGCTGCGGCTGCGGGGGCAGGTGCCGGTGAACGCGCTGGGCGATCCGGATGGCACCGGCCAGAGCCTGGAGCCATTCGAGCTGCTGATCTACCGGGGCTTTTCCAGCAGCACCACCCATCCCACCGCCTTCGACCCCGACCGGCCGGCCCTGCCGGAGGGCTCCCGGATCGAGAGCGCCGAATTGCTGGAGGGTCCGCTGGATCCGGCGGCGGCGCGGGTGCTGGCGGGGCCTGTGGTGGCCACGGACTTTCTGAGGATCGAGAACTGGGGCTGAGGCCGCGGCGGCTTCAGCTGGAGGCGGAGGTGTAGAAGCGCAGGGCGAAGCGCCAGAAGGCGCGGCAGAAGAGCAGAAAGCCGGCCGCCACCGCCAGCGAGAGGGCGAGCCAGGTGCCGGTGGAGCGGTCCAGCAGGGCTTCGGCGGGCACGGTGGTGAGGAAGGTGATCGGCACCACGAGGGTGAAGAAGGTGCGCAGGCCGGGGGGGTAGGCGCTCACCGGGTAGCGGCCGGCGGCGAGCACGGCCCGCAGCACCTCGGTGGCGTTCCAGGTTTTGACGAACCAGATGCTGGTGGCGGCGAGCAGAAACCAGAGGCTGTAGAGGATCAGGCCGGCGCAGAGGATCATCAGCAGGCCGGCAGCGAGGCTGAGCGGTCCGGGCCTGGCGCCCGCCTGCCAGGCCGCCACCAGGGCGAGGGCCAGGCCGATCCCCATCTCCGGCAGGCCCCAGGGGCTGAGGGTGCGGGTGGAGAGCCAGAACTGGGAGTCGATGGGTTTGAGCAGCACGAAATCGAGGGTGCCCTCGCGCACGTGGGCGACGATCGTGGAGAGGTTGGGCCGCAGCAGGGTGGTGGCCAGCCCATCGAGCAGGGTGTAGATCCCGAGCACCACCAGGGCGGCTTCCCAGCTCCAGCCGCCCAGCTGGCGGCCGGGGCCGTACACCAGGGAGAGCACGAACAGGCTGCCGGCCAGGTTGCCGGCGGTGGCGAGCAGCTCGAAGAGCAGGTTGATGCGGTATTCGCCCTGGCTGGCCAGGGCGGTGCTCCAGAAGCGCCGCAGGGTGAGGGCATGGCGGCGCCAGGCGGAGGGGGTGGGCTGGCTGTCCATCAGGCCCCCATCGCCGAATAGCGCCGCACGCCGGCGCGCCAGAGCAGCATCACGAGGGGCAGCAGCACGGCGATCCAGGCCACCATCACCGCCAGGCCGCGGCCAACGGCCAGGGGTTCACCGGCCAGCAGGGCGGCGGGGAAGCGCAGGATCCAGGGGAAGGGCGTCCATTCGGCCAGGCGCCGCATCGCCGGCGGAAACATCTCCAGGGGGGCCACCAGGCCGGAGAGAAACACGAAGGGGATGTACACCAGGCGTTCGAGGGCGCTGGCCCGCTCGGTCCAGAAGCAGAGGCAGGCGATGGCGCTCTGGATCAGGAAGTTGATGGTGAAGCCGAGCAGGGTGGCCAGCAGGCCGGCGGCGGCGCGGGCGGGGGTGGGCCACCAGAGGCTGCCGGGCTGGAGGGCGAAGAAGAGGGCCACGATCAGCACCACGAAGGGCAGGCGGGTGGCCTGCTCCGCCAGGTGGGCGGCCACGTGGCGCCAGAGGGGCGGCAGCGGTTGCAGCAGCTGGGCGGCGAGGCGGCCGAGCAGGGCGTCCTCCTCGAAGGAGAACACCACCCAGGCGATGGTGAACTGGCGCACCACGAACACGGCGAGGAAGTAGCGGCCGAGCTGGGCCGGATCGAGGCCAGCGGTGGCGGCGGGGTCGGCGCTGGCCAGCTCACTCCAGAGGCCGAGCATCACGAAAGGAAGCACGCCCGAGAGGGCCCAGAGGGCGATCTCCACCCGGTACTCGAGCATGGAGGCGTACTGGCTGCTGAGCAGCACGCGGGCCAGGCGCAACGAGGAGCGCTTCACGCCACCGATCCCCGCGTGAACAGATCGCCGATCAGTTCCTCGATCGGCGGTTCGCTCACCTCCAGGTCGTCCACCTCCAGGTCGCCCAGCAGGCGGGCGACCACGTCGGTGAGCCGCTCCCGTTCGATCAGCAGCACGGCGGCGCGGCCTTCGAGGGATTCGAGCTGGCCGTAGGGGCGCAGGGCTTCGGCGGGGAGGGGGTCGCGCAGTTCGAGGCGCACCTGACGGCGGGGGGCGAGCCGTTCGGTGAGCTGGCGCAGGCTGCCGTCGTGGAAGAGGCCGCCCTGGTGGATGAGCAGCACGCGGGGGCAGAGGGCGGTGATGTCGGCGAGGTAGTGGCTGGTGAGCAGCACGGTGGCGCCGGTGCGGCGGTTGTAGTCGGCCAGGAAGGAGCGCACGCGGGCCTGGGCGTTGACATCGAGCCCGAGGGTGGGTTCATCGAGGAAGAGCACCGCGGGCTGGTGCAGCAGGGCGGCGAGCAGCTCGGCCTTCATGCGCTGGCCGAGGGAGAGCTTGCGCACGGGCCGGGTGAGTTCGGGCCCCAGCTCGAGCATCTCCGCCAGTTCGTCGATGCGGCGCTTGGCTTCCGCGTCGCTGATGCCGTAGATGGCGGCGTTGACGCGCAGGGAATCGAGGGGCGGCAGATCCCAGAGCAGCTGCTGCTTCTGCCCCATCACCAGGGTGATGCGGCTGAGGAAATCGGCCTGACGCCGCTGGGGCAGGAAGCCGGCCACCTCGGCCCGGCCGGCGCTGGGGTGCAGCAGGCCGCTGAGCATCTTGAGGGTGGTGGTCTTGCCGGCGCCGTTGGGCCCCAGGAAGCCCACCATCTCGCCGGGCTCCACCGTGAAGCTCACCTGCTTGACGGCCTCCACATCGCGGGTGCGGCGCTTCAGCAGGTGGCGCAGGGTGCCCGCCAGCCCCGGCTGCTTGTCGGCGATGCGGAAGGTCTTGCCGAGCGCCTCGCAGCGGATGATCGCCATGGGGGCGACGGTAGCAAGGGGGGCTGGCCGGTTTCAGCCTTGGTTGTTGGGCTCCACCCCCGTGAGAGCAGCCGCGAAGGCCGCGGCGCGGAAGGCGTCATCGCTCCGCAGGTAGCGGGCCAGGGGGGTGAGCCGGAAGGCGGTGGATTCCTCCTGGCCAGCGAGCCAACCGCGCCGCACCAGGTCGTAAAGCAGGTCTTTCGCCTCCTCCAGGTCCATGCCGAGGGCCTCCGCCAGCTCGCGGGGCGAGACGTGGCCGTCTTCCACCAGCACGAGCACCTCGAGGTCGTCAAAACTCAGGGTGTGGGCAAAGGGTTGATCCATGGGTGGTGGGTGCCCCTCCCCGGGTGGTGGCTGATGGGTGCTCCCAGCATGGCGCTGTGGCTGCGCCTGGGAATGCTGGGGGAAAGATCCGTGAGGATGGACATGGCCACACCGGAACCCCCATCGGGCCCCCCACCTGTTGGTGCTCGTCCGCCAGGTCTGATCCAGCGGTACCGGGAGGAGCTCCAGGCCCGCCATTACGCCCGCCGGACGGTGGAGACTTATGAGCAGTGGCTGCGACGGTTTCTGCGTTTTCATCGCCTGCGCCATCCGCGGGAGATGGGCAGTGCGGAGGTGAACGCTTTTCTCACCCACCTGGCGGTGGAGGGTCAGGTGAGCGCCTCGACGCAGAACCAGGCTTTGTCAGCGCTGCTGTTTCTGTATCGGGAGCTGCTGGAGCGGGATCTGGATCTGGAGGGGGTGGTGCGGGCCAGGCGGAAGCGGCGGCTGCCCGTGGTGTTGACCCCGGGGGAGGTGCGGGCGGTGCTGGGACGGATGGACGGCGTGGAAGCGTTGGTGAGCGAAGTGTTGTACGGCAGTGGGCTGCGGCTGATGGAAGCGCTGCGGCTGCGGGTCAAGGATCTGGATTTCGAGCGCCGAGAACTGACGGTTCGCGACGGGAAGGGCAGTAAGGATCGGCGGACGATGCTTCCTTTGGGGGTGGCAGAGCGCTTGCGAGAGCAGCTGCGAAAAGTGCGACAACTGCACGAGAAAGACCTTGCCGAGGGATTCGGAAGCGTGGAACTACCCGGAGCACTCCGCCGTAAATACCGGAATGCCGACAAGCAGTGGAACTGGCAGTGGGTATTCCCCCAGCACCAGCGCTGGCGGAATGACCAGACAGGAGAGCAGGGTCGGCATCATCTGGATCCAAGCCTTGTGCAAAAAGCGATTCGCTGCGCCGTGCTGGAGGCAAAAATCAGCAAGCCCGCCACTTCTCACAGCTTTCGTCATTCCTTTGCTACCCACTTGCTTGAACGTGGCCATGATATCCGTACGATTCAGGAACTCCTCGGCCATAGCGACATTCGAACCACGATGATCTACACCCATGTTCTGAACCGGGGCCCCTTCGGTATCAGCAGTCCCGCTGATACGTTGTAGCAAAGTGCATACTCTCAAGTTAGGTCTACGTCAGAAGATTTGCTTCTTTGATATTATTGGCGCCCTGCGAAAGTAGACATGGGTGACACTTTATTCAAGCAGCCCTGAGGCTTAGGTGGACAGTCAATGGCCCTGGGCCAACTTGGACTGATCCACTCAACCGGAATTTGAAAGATCACGGAAGAGAAATAGCGCTTCTATTTTTAGGGTCATTTTAAGAGATTTGAATAACAGCTTTGAGCCAGGCAATCTGGCCTGATTGGCAAAAGGGCCAAGATTGCAAAGAATGTTCATAATGGTCGTCTCAGTGGCTCCCAGCACTTTTGTAATGCCACGAACACATCTTATGCGGATCCGCCTAAGATTCACATGCCTTCGACCCTGAGGCGTGAGATCCATTGTGCCGCAATGCTTCTGCTGCCTGCCAGCCGGACGAGTCCCGCGTCTTAGGCGGCCAACCACGGCCCTCCGTGCGACTTAGGCGGATCCGCCCAAACAGTTGTTAGGCTCCAGCACAAGCTCGTCTCGTTCAGTATCCGCCCAGAGTAGGTCATGCAAGTCGTCGGCAGCACACCTTCCATTGCAGCCAATGAATCGGCGCGCATCTATAGGCTACCCCCCAATAGACGTGCCCTTGCTATTCAATGCCACCCACCTGGCAGAGCCGTTACATTTTCATTTTTTGCGAAGACTGAGGCCAGTCAGATTACGCTCCGGGTTTCTTTAGAAGGTCCCCTTAGCTCACAGACCAAAGACTTTCATGTAACAGAAAAATGGCAAAGATTTGAGCTGTCAATGAAGAACGATATTTCGCTTAAACCCCTCAACGTCTTTATGTCTAATGCATCCTCAACTACAGTGCATTCAGACTTGGCAATTGCCTTTCCACAGTGTGAGGAGGGCCTGTTCGCAACAAGCCCAATACCGCCCGACGTAAAGCTCCCAGTGGTCGCAGTCTCGGCTTCCGAGACTGGTTCAAAACGTAGTGCGGATAGAGCATGGCTTGACAAAGATAAGACTGGCATAGAGATTGACTCCAATTCTTCTACGGTAGTTCTTGTTGCTAAACCAACTCCAACTACGGGCCAGATCCTCGATGATCAGTTTCTCACTCTTTTTTCATTTTGGTGCTCCGAGTCATCCTCTGAGCTGAGTATCGGAATCTCTGGCAGCCACAAATGCGCGTTTGTCATAAGAAATAGAACTGCCGAGAAGGTTGAATTCACATGTACAAGCTACATCGCAGGATGTGATCTATATTTTGTATGCGCTGTATTTGATCAAGGCACTGTCAGCCTCATCGTCAATGGTGGAATAGCCGCAAGGCTCCTACTGAGTGAATCAATGGTTTTTGAACGAATCTACCTTGGATGTTCGCATGGATGCGAAGCCGATTCATTCTCCGGCCACTTTAGTCGCTTCACCATCTACGGCACCCCACTGCTATATCCAAGAATACTTGAGATGTATTGCGAATACTGCCCAGACAATGTTAATTATACCTATGCGTACATGCTGGATTACTTTCGCTATGCTTTGACTGATGATAGTGAGATGGCAACGCTGGAAGTGTGCATGGCGGACGAGGGTTTTTCCTTCTTTATTAGACAACTTGAATTTGCGATTCCAGAAGTCTTTGAGCAGTTCCCTCCGCAAGGCAAATTTCAGGAAGCTGATATCCGTGATTGGGTACTGGCCATAATCAAAAGGCCTGGGGTTCGCGCCTCAAGAGAATCATATTCAAAGATTGGACGAACGGATTTGATACTGGGCTATAGCTTGCCAGGAGATGGCTACCCATCGAATCCAGTTAATAAACAGTACCGGATAGAGTTCAAGATATGGGGTCGCCACGGCTATAACGAAATTCCATCTCAGCCAATGAAGTATATGACTGAAGATGAGCTTGTTGGCGCATCCATCATGATTGACCGACGAGCCACGCCTTCCATTTCTGACTTTGAAGATTATGTTCGCGCTAATCCTGATTACCAATGTATATCAATAAAAGAGATTCCTGTCATGGACACTAATTTGCGATACTTCGTATCATTTCATCGTGATCCAAGATACAGGATGGCGCGGATGATGATAAATATTTTACTGCCCATTCCCGGACCCTGACTCAAGATAGCCTCTGAGGTCTGGCTCAGCTGACTATGCGCAGTGAGCCTAACGAACAAGGATAGATCGTGCGAAGCCACGATCTTATCCGGTGGTTGGACTAGCCCTTTGTCGCTATCACTCAGTTCATTACGGTAGATACCTCGACCCGGATTT
>JBEIHT010000040.1:0-19400 GCA_040381155.1 Aphanothece sp. | reverse complement strand
CAATGACTTACAGGCAGGCCAACGACGCCGAAATCAGTCTGTTTGTGGACTTGAACGGCGTCGATTCGTCTTTTTGAGCCAGAAATCAGCTCATGGATGTGGAAAACTGGCTCGTGAGGGTGTTTTTCTGCAAACTCCTAAGGCGCACATCCCGGCTTCGGCGTCTGGCACGTGGCGCAGCTCTGATTCGCCGGCATCGTTTCGTTCGCCAGCAGTGCCCCCAGCCAGGCCGCAAAGGGCATGCCGCTGGACTGTTCGCTGTAGAACAGCGGTGCCCGCAGGATGGTGTGGGTGTTGCCCGCCGCCACGTAGGAGCGGAAGTTCGGCATGGCCTGGCGGCGGCTGAGTTCGCGACCCATCTTGTTCGTCCAGGCATTGCAGGCCTGCCCTGTGCCCATCTGGGCATAGAAGGCGGTCTGGGTGGCGTCGTGAATGGTGGTGAACTGGGCGAAGCGATCCTGGGGGAAATGGGCCGCCAGCCCGGCCACCACTTCGGCGTCGGGGGCGTTCTGTGCCTTGCCAAAAACGGAGGCCGGTAGCTGGTATTGTCAGTTCTGGTTGCGCACCCGCTCAAAGTCGGGCGTGGTCACACCCTGGCCGCTGTCCCCCAGGAACACCGCACGCGCCCTGGGATACAACGCCCTCAGGGCGGTGTAGTGGGTGGCGGCTCCATAGGCACCGGCGCTGGAGCCGCTCACCAACAGGCGGCCCGGCTGGGGCACGTGGGCACGCAGCCAGTGCAGGATCACCTGCATGTTGTCGCGGCCGCGGTGTTCGATCGTGAACGGCTTGCCCGTATCAGGATCTTTGTAGGTGGCTGTGTTGGAACCGGAATGCACATCGCCGGTGCAATAGGACACGAACATCTGGCTCCAGTCCCGCACCGGATTGCGGGGGTTGCTGTGGTCAAAAATGCCACCCATTTTCTCCGGTCCATCGCCCGGCAGCAGCTCGGCCTTGTAAACGCCCACCATGGTCTGGTCGTCCTGGCCCGAGAAGAACGCCCTGTCGCCCGCCAGTCTCGGCTTGGAGCAGGTGCCATCGTTCCAGCAGGCGCCGCCGCCGTTGAAGAACACCACCAGACCATCGGCCGTGCCCTTGCGATAGAAGAAGGAATAGGTGGCTGTGGTGGTGCCCGGCGCCGTTGAGCAGGTGGGGGTGTAACGGCGGCCCTTGAGGGTCACCGGGTCAGGCACGATCTGCACCCAGCCCGCCGCCGCCGCCCCAGAGGGGGAGGGCTGGGTGTTGTCGATGGCGAGCGCGAGCTTGGTGGGCAGCACGACGGCCGCGATGATCATCCCTGACTTCAGCATGTCTTCAACATGACGTCAACATGACTGCAGACCCTGCATCGCATCTCCGTGGATTGGGGCAGCCTGGCTGCAAAAGCGTAAGGCTTCCTCCCCCCTGATCCCCGGCGCCAGGGCAAGCCATAGGATGGGTGCGAATGCCTAGGCCATCAAGCTGAGCCCATGGCGGATACCTTTTCCTTCGATTAGGAAATCAAAGCGCACATCTGAGTGCTGGGCCGTCCCACGTTTGGGCGGCTCGGCCAGCGGCTTAGGGAGGTTCGGACCGATGAGATGACCCAGAAGCGGCTCTCATGGCCTCCGACCTTCTCACGCTTCCGCCGAAGCCGGCGAAGTGCACGCGGCGCCTCACCGTGCGGCTGGCACCAGCCACCTGGCAACAACTTCGCAAAGCTGCCGTAGAGGCGGATGTCGCCCCGGCTGAGCTCATTCGCCACGTGGTCGAGGTGGCGCTCGCGGGGGAAGCGTGATGGCGAGATCCATCTCCGCCCCCTGCTGGCGCTCTGACCAACTCCACCGTCTTGCTGGCCTGCCCCTGCTTCCCGTGGGGGCTGGCCGCGACGGGAAGGCTCCTGTCGACCCCTCCACCGGGCAAGCAATGACGGCCTGGCCCACCGCCAGCTGGAGCCCCGTCGAGATTGCCGCCACCGACCCTGAGGTGGTGACGGCCGTGGGCTGCCGGTTCGGCCCTGGCGCTGGCGGGCTGCTCTGTATCGACGTCGACGGCGCCACGGCGCTGGAGTCCCTGCTGGCGGCCGGCTGCGACCCGGACGCGGCGGGCTGGCGCATCACCCGCTCGACCGCCCCGGATCGCATGAAGGTGGTCTTTCGCGTGCCGCCAGAGCAGTGGCCGGCGGCGGAGTCCCGCCGCGCCGGGAAGCTGAAGATCACCACCGGCCCCGGCGAGCAGCTGGAGGCGTTCTGGAGCACGGGACAGGCCGTGGTGGCCGGGCTCCACTGCCCCTCCGGCGCCTTTCTGGAGTGGACCGGCGGGCCGGAGTCCATCACCGACCTTCCGCCGGCCTGGCTGGCCTGGTGGGCGGCAGCGGACCGGACGGCCGCCCCAGCTGCAGCGACGGCGCTGCGCTCGACCGGGAGCGGCGGCATCGACCTGGCGGACCTGCTGCCGCGGGAGATGGCGGAGCTGGTGCGCGACGGCGCGCCGGAGGGATCCCGGAATGATGCGATCTTCCGGCTGGCCGCCTCCGCCCTGGCGGTCCACCCGGCCGCCATCGCCGCCGGCCTGCCGGTCGACGGGACGCCGGAGGACGTGGTGGTGGCCGCTGCCGCACGGTGCGCCCCACCGCTGCAGGAGACGGAGGCGCTGTCCTGCCTGCGATCGGCGGAGAGCCAGCCGCGGGACCTGGATCCGGGCTGGCCGGAGCGGCTGCGGTTCCATCTGAATCAGCGCAGTCGGAGCGCCAGGCAGGTGGCGCCGGTCGCCCCGCCCGCCGCAGGCGGAGATCGTGCGGCTCGGCCTGCTGGTGGTGACGCGCTGCCGCCCAGCTTCGCGGCGCTGATTCAGTCGCTGCCGGATGGATGGGTTCCAAGGGAGGAAGGTCCGCCGTCCCCCAGCAAGCTCAGCGTCGGGGCTCTGGCCGGGATGCTCCAGCGGGTTGGTGATCGGCTCCGCTTCAACGAAATGACGCTGCTGGTGGAGGTGAACACCGCCAGCGGATGGCGGGCGGTCCCGGATGCCGACATGGACGGCGCCTACGTCCTGCTCAGCCAGAAAGGCTGGATCATCGGCCTGGAGCCCATCACGAAAGCGGTCTGTTTCGTGGCCCGACAGCAGACCTTCCACCCGGTCCGCGACTACCTGCTGGCCCTGGAGCAGGACGCCAGCGTGGCTCCGTTCGATCTCAACGAAGTGGCGCCGCGGTTCTTCCGCGCGCAGTCGCCGCTCCACGTTGCGATGGTGCGGAAGTGGCTCATCGGCGCCGTTGCCAGGGCGCTCAATCCCGGTTGCAAGATGGACTATTGCCTGGTGCTTCAGTCTTCGCGGCAAGGAATCGGGAAGTCGACGAGCTTCGAGGTTCTCGCATCACCGGATTTGTTCACCAGCACGATCCCGGATAGCGATAAAGACTTCCTACTGAACGTCCACAGCAACTGGATCTTTGAGCTGGCGGAGCTGGAATCCGTGACCGGTCGCCGTGAGTCCGGGCGACTGAAGAACCTGCTCACCACCTGTACCGACTCGTTGCGGGTTCCCTATGGCCGCACACCAGAGCGGAAGGCCCGTAGCAGCGTGTTCTGTGGCACCGTCAACGAGGACAGTTTCCTTCGAGACGCGACCGGCAATCGCCGGTTCTGGGTGGTTCCGATCAAGGGAGAAGACCCTCTGCCCAAGGGCGCCCTCCGGGCTGCCCGCGATGGGATATGGAAGGCAGCCGTAGCGGCCTACCAGGCTGGTGAATTGCCGATGCTCTCCCCGGAGCTGGAGGCGGAATCGGAGCGCCAGAACGCGGACTTCATCGTGGAGGACCCGTGGGTGGCGATGCTCCGGGCATGGATAGACGGGAACCCGATCGGCGCCCACCTCGACCCTGAGAGCCGCCTGACCGTGCCGGGTCCGTCCATCCCGTTCTCAACGGCGGAGGCGCTTCATGCCGCTGGTGTGAAGCGACTGGATCAGATCACCCGCTCCGACGAAACCCGCGTGGCACCGCTGCTGAGGCAGCTGGGCTTCGAGAAAGGCAAGCAAACCCGCCGCGATGGAAAGCCGGTTCGGCTCTGGAGCCGTGTCACAACCGTCACAACGTGTCACAACCCCCCCGCCTACGGGGTTGTGACGGGGAACCCCACCGCACCGCAAGCGGTTTCGGCTCCTGTCACAACCGTCACAACCTTTTCAAGCACAGGGAGAGGAGAAATCAACGAGGGAGGGAGCCGGACGGTTGAAGGGTCTTTTTACGGAAGGGAGGTTGTGACAGCCTCCCCGCCCCCCTCAGATCACCGGTTTCACAAGGGTTTTGAGTGTCACAACCTCCCCGTCATAACCATTACGGAAGGTTGTGACAGCGCCGCACCTCCGCCGACCACCACTACCGATTGGGTTGGCCGCGCTCTTGTAGATCTTCGGTTGGCGCCCCATCCGATGCACCTGGGGAATGTGATGGCCTGGTTGCAGACCCACGGCGCTCCGGAAATGACCAGGAGCGCCGTCTCCACCGCGCTGGATCGGATGCGGGAAGAAGACCAGGAAGAACTGCCGCTGCTGTCCGAGGGGATCGCTTGATGCCACCTGGGCCCGCGCTGCCCCCGTGGCGAATTTTTGCAGGCCACCCCATGGTTGTATCGGCCACTCGTGGGTGGTGAATTTTGAGAACTCACCTCAAGTTGACACCGGCCCCACGTGGGCGAGACTGAAGTTTTATAACAGCCCAGTTGACTTTATACGCAGCGTGAAGCGGCGCACGCTATAGTCATTAAGTCAGCATCTGCGGTATGCAACCAGAAAAAAGAAAATTCAAAGCTACCATTACTTTTAATGAAAACAAGGAAGATCAAGTTGTAAGAACTGGAATCTTTGAGGCAGCCAGCAATGAAGATGCTGTCAACCAAGCGACAAGCATTGCGCTTGCGATAGAAAAAAACGAAGTCATGACGTCTTTAAGGATTGATATTGATATCGTCGAAGTGTAGGCTTGATTGACCAGCTTTCATTCGAGGGTTGCAATTTTTTTATTTTCTTGTCCTGACAGGGTGTTTTCTTGTCTTTTCGTTCGGGTCGGATCCCACGGTCCGACAACCCTCTCTCCTGCGCCTTCCAGTTCCGCTAGCTCCTGGTTCAGATCCAGCAGATTGCCCAGAATGTCCTCCTTCGCCCCCCAGCCGTAGGCCTTGAGCACCAAGCCGTCGAGCGCATTGTGGAGCTTTCTGAGCTTGCTTGCCGGCTCGTCGAAGTAGCGGTTGTAAAGCTCAGTGACACCTGCCTGGTGCTCCTCCATCCAGGTATCGCGAAAGTCGTTGAGCTCGGCCATCTGGCGCCGGATTGCCTCAGCCTGTTCTGCTGTCACCAGTTGGGGGAAGGGGAACGTCTCGAAAACTGTTGAGGGTGTGTATCGGGTATCTCCTTTAAGGGAAGATGCAGTTGCTGCAACCCATTCGCGGTGAGCAACCGATGAGAGTATACCCTGAATGTAGTAGTCTGAGCAGCTAAATACAGTGACAGAGTTATTCCCAAGGGCTGATGTTGCGGCTCGTATCGGCATCACCCATTTTGAGTGGCAGGGAACTATGAGCATTTCGTTCTTGCCTTCCAAGGCTTTGCGCATGGCCGGCCGAGGACGCCAGTGTTGCCACCATAGCTTGTGGAGATCGGTGTTCTTGTTGGCGAGTCTTTCGGGCCTTACGGTTCCCTTGACATGCTCAAAAGGCAGTATAAACTTCTCGGCATCTTCTAGCGTCATTTCGTTAAAGTCGATAATCCACTTATTCGTCTTCGCGGCCGGGTGAGATGCAATCTCTCTGGCAGTAATATATGTTCGAAGAACGGCTGCATTTGCCGTATCTTCTTTTATCCATGAAGTAGCGATGTCTTCGCTAATCTCAAATCCTTTGCCGGTAGGCTGGGCTCCGATAAAAGCAGAGTCGCTGTTTGCCGCTAGTCGAACAGCTCCGCCTGCATCGATTTTGTCCTTAAGAGAAGTGTTGATTAATGCAGCTTCTTTCCCGTCGAGGATGCACGTTCGCGGCTGCCTTGTCCAGTTGACAATACTTACATGAACATTGGCCTCTCCTGACCATTTCTGATCAGATACAGCATTGTGTATCCAGCCCCCATGCCTCTTTATGTAGTCTAGTGATGCCTTCCGGTTGGTGCCTTTGCGAATCATATTTGTCCCAACTAGGCCAGCCGAACCGGCTTGTGTAAGATGATCGTGGGCAAGCCTAAACCAGTAGCAGCAAATGTCAGCAAAGTTGGCGCTTTCGGGAAACTTTTTGTAGAGCCTCTCAACGTATTCAGTTCCCAGCTCTCCTTTAAGCCTCTTGCCACCCAGGAAAGGAGGATTACCTATGATTGCATCAGCTTCAGGCCATGGTGTAAACAGGGCATCTGCTTGGATGATGTTCTTGTCGAGATTATCTAGTGGCAGTTCCTGCTCCGTTAACCCCAGTCGATCGTGAGCTACTTTGCGAGCAATCATCAGCGTCACCCGAGCCAGTTCGACGGCAAAGGGATCGGTGTCCATGCCGAAGAACTGGTTGGCTGTTACGAAGCCGAAGGCTCCCTGGCCTTTAAGGGCTTCTGACCTCCGTCTGCCCTGTATCTTACTGAGGATCGTCGCCTCGATATCCTTGAGGCCGTTGTAGGCCATGTAGAGGAAGTTCCCGCTGCCGCATGCAGGGTCCAGTACCTTGTACTCCCGCAGCGCCAGCAGCAGCTGCTCGCACTCCGGGATGGTCTTGGCGGCTTCCATCCGCGTTTCCCACGGCTCGATGATCGTGGGTCGCACTACCTTGAGAATGTCTGCTTCACTGGTAAAGTGCTGCCCGAGCGCGTGTCTGGTGCGTTCGTCGCTGCTGGCCTCGAAGATGTTGCCGAAGATGCTCGGCCGCACCAACCGCCAATCTTCCCGCGCACTCTCTACGAGGAGGGTAAGTTGGTCGGGGCTGAGATCGATCTGGCGGATTTCAGAGAACAGGCCTCCGTTGAAGTACGGCGTCCCCTTGAACCGGCCTCCGGGTGTCTCGCCGTGCGTGTTCATGGCGGCAAACAGTCCGCCCAAAACGTCGTAGGTGCTGTCGCCTCTCTCGCGGCAGTCTTCCAGGGCGAGGGAGAACTGGCGATTGGGCAGCATCCCCCGGTCTTCGGCGAACATGCACAGAACGCATTGCAGTACAAACCTCTGCGCCTGCTGAGCCGTGAACAGGCCGGTCTTGTTGGCCTGCACCTTCAGATCGTGGAATAGGTGACCCATGGCCTTCGCCTGCTTTTCGGTGACGCTGATCTGGTTGTTGCCAAATAGCGGGGTTAAAGGCTCCTTGCTGAGGAAGGCCAACCCTGACCATCGCTCCGCCAGCTGGGCGGTAAGAAGTTTTTCCACGGGTTCATCGACCTGGATGTTGAAGTCGTAGACCCAGAACTCATCAAAGTTGCAGAGGATCGCGTAGGTCGGCTTCGGGGCCAGGTTGAACCAGTAGCGCTGGAGCTGCGGGAAGTGCTGGCCGAGCCCCTCGCCCCGCTGCTTCATCTCGATCAGCACCTTGCCCGGGATCAGCGCATCGGCGAACCCCATCCCGCCTCCAGCGCCGCCCTTGGGGATCTTGTGCTCAAAGCTGACGCCCGCCTCCTCTGCGTCCTGCCAGCCCCAAGCCCTCAGGAGCTTCTGAACAAAAGACTGTGATTCTTGCTTCTCGTTTCCATTGCAGCCGGCAACCCATGCAGAAAATGCATAAAGCGCCTGCTGATCGGCCATGCTGTCCTCTTGCTCAAGTTGCAGATCAGCATGATCGGCCGCGGCGGCCTCTAGGGGCATCGATCCATGAGCAACTGCTTGAGGTGTTCCACCACTTGCTCACGGCTCGCCGCATTCTCAATAGTGGCTCTCAGAGCAGCCCCGGTGCCGCTGGATCCTAAGGCTCCGCTCCTGAAGCGCGTTTTCGGGAGAGTTGCGTCTTTTGTAGAGAAGGCGCATAATGGGGACAGCAGCACCCCTTCCCATGGCCGCCGCCCCCCGCCGCTCCGCTGACCGGGCTCTCCTCCGGGATCGCCCCGCCCTCTCGGCCTCCGTCAAACGGGCTGCAGTGCTGAGCTCCGATCAGATCAGCGCCATGCTCGCCGTGGCCAGCCCCAGGGACGCCGCCCTGGTGGTGCTGATGACCGTGGGCGCCATGAGGGTGGGTGAGGCCACCCTGTTGGCCTGGGAGGACGTGGACGGCTGCTCCATCACGATTCCTGGAGGTGTGACCAAGACCCGTCAGGCCCGCCGGTTCACCCTGCCTCCGTCTGCCTGTGAGTGGCTGCAGGCCTGGCGCGAGCTGTGTCCTTCCACGAAGAAGGGATGGGTGTTCCCTGGAGTCAAGGGACAGTGCCTGAGTGTCCGTGGCGCCCAAACCGCCATCAGCAAGCTGGCGGAGAAGGTGGGTATCGAGGGGGTAAGCAGCCACAGCTTCCGCCGCTCCGCCCTCACTGCGGCCCATCAGGCCGGCCTGAGCCTTCGGGAGGTGGCGGAGATCAGTGGCCACCGCTCTCTTGCCGCCCTGGAGCGTTACCTCGATCAGGACGCCGCACGGGAAAAGGCGGAGGCTGCTCGGAGCCTGCTGGTGAGCTGAAAGCCCGCGCATGAGAAGTCTTGGGAAATCATCCCTGCCGCATGCCAGCCGATCAGCTGCCTCTGTTACTGGGCCGCTGTGTATGCCCCCCGATCCCCCCCCTCACAGAGGTAAAGGGTGTTGCGTCTGGGGGGACATTGCCGCTGATCAGGTATTGCGTCGCAGGTCATCGTCTTTTGCCTCACTAGGGTCTGAGTCCTGTTTTCTGCCTGCAGCCTGGTGGGTTGACAGATCCCACAGTCTTTCTGAAAGTTCGCGGAATGTGCAGAGAGCATCCACCCCCTTGCAGATAGCCTCTACCGCTTCATCATGGGGCAGGCCCAACCCGCGCCAGATAACTGGGAACACGAGAAAAATGATTGGATAAAAAGGTTTAAACTGATGCATTTTGTTTCTCCATTAATATTAATTTTGCGTGATCTCTTGCCAGTAAATCTATGCGTTTTGCCGCCTAGCTGATGCTTGCCCATGCTTTCTCAGCGTAGCACAAATGACCGGATTTGTCAACCCCCTTTGTTCGATGTTTTGCTATGTGGAAAGAGGCTTTATCTGTGCTGTTCGATATTGCGTGAAGGGTCTATAGCTGTTGCTTGAATAGCTTGCCTTGGCAACGATCTGGAGATCTCTAGCCACCAGGCTGTTGGTTTGCTTCGCTCGATGGTGCTCTCTTTTGGGGCTGCATTGACGCTCAGTGCTCGTTGGCGACCAGATCAGTTGGCTGGCTTGCCAGTTTTGATGGGCCAGGAATCGCGAAAAGGGCGCCCGCGATGGCCTGGATGATTAACCCTATGTAATTGGCAATCTGGGGCCAATCGGTTGCCCGCAACAAGATCAGAGTCGTCAGTAACTCCCTCGGGCATTGGCTTTAAGATGTATGATTCTAGCCTCTTGTGTGAGCGAAAGAAAAGCGCCTATCCCTTCTTGTTGGCCATGGATTTGTTTGTTGTCACGGCAGTCGTTGTTAACGGCCTGCCTCGTGCCAGTCCACTCGCATACGGATGATTGCTCTCACGAATAATGGGTTGGTCTGTAGGGCTGCTCCTGGTGCAAGGCGAAGGTGTGTACCTTTTGCCGGAGCCATAACTATTCCGTGCGCGTGTGATCCGAGCGTTCATCTTCTTATGGGAAAACTCTCACAAGACGACAGCAAGCCGTTGACAATCATCAGCTCGCCCACCCCATGCCTCTCATCCTCACAGCGCCCACGTGCTGAAGCCTGCGAACGGCTCACGATCAGCACACTCCGCCCCCTGGTCGAGCGCAACGCCACCTCCACCACCCTGGAAGACGGCACCCTGCTGCAGCTGGCCTGGAGCTCTGTAAAAAGCTGCTACGGGGGCACCGGCCTGGCCCTCCTGATCCTCTGCCCCGGTTGTTCCCGCCGCTGCCGGGTTCTTCATTGCCCGCCTGGCCGCGGCTGGGGATGCTGGAAATGCACACCGATCTCCACCCCCAGCCACCGCCGCTCCGGCTCCCGTCGCGGCAGGCCGAAGCCGGAAACCTGGCACATCGATCGCCACAAGGAAGAGGAGGCCCGCGTGCTGCGCCTGCTCGGTTTGGAGCGGCGCGTGGGTGAGGACAGAAGCGCCTGGATGCTCCTCTGGGCTTCGAGGCGGGTCAACCCCGGCATGGGGCGCAAGCGTCGCCAGGCCCTGGTGGATCGCGCCCTGGCCCACCGCAACCTGGCGCAGGTCACGGGGCTGCTCTACCTGCGGCGTGATCTGATCGTCCTGGGGGCGACCCTCGCGCCGGTTCCGGATCTGCTGTCCGCGGTCGTGGCGATGGCGGAGGAGACGATCTCGCGCACGAGCTGGGCCATGCGGCGGCCGGCCCGGGACGTGCGCACTGGGCGAGATCGGCCGCGGCGTCAACGGCTTAGTGGATTCCGGGCTCCTGAGAGGCCCCGACGTCTGCCGCCTTGGCTGTCGACCTGCTGACCCCACCGCCCAAGACCCGCCAGAACCACCGCCTCAGTCTCCGGATCACCTCCCACGTCGACGCCCGCCTGCGCCGGGTTGCCGCGGCCCGCAACTGTCGCCCCGCCGAACTGGCTCGCCGCGCCCTGGAGCTGGCGCTGGAGGGGATTGACCCATGAGCGCCCCGCTCACCCTCCAGCAGGCCCTTCGTTCCCGCCTCAGGAGTTACGAGGCTGCGGTTCGATCGGGTCGCCACGTTCCCCCACCACCACCGCCCGCAACACCGCCTGAAACAGGGTGCGCTGCTCCTCCGCCGTCGCCCCGCTGAAGAACCAGGGATCGCGCAACGCCTCGTAGGCCGCCGGATCGATCGCCGGGGCCTCGACGCGCCGCAACGCCTCGATCCGCTGGCGCTGCTCCGCCACCGCCGCCGACATGGCCCTGTTCTCTGGGTTGCGGGTCGCCAGCCGCTCCATCACATCCAGCTCGTCGACCATCGCCGCCACCGCCGGATCCGGAGCCTGGGGGGCCGCCAGCGCCGTCGCCAGCCGCCTGGCCTCCGCCGCACAGGCCTCGATCACCACCGGCAGGATCCGCTCCTCCCTGGCACCGCCGCGGGCCGTGCACAGCCGATGGCGGCACCGCCACCAGGCCACCCCGGCGGACGTGTTGCGGCGCAGCAGGTGGCCACAGCTGGCGCAGCGCAGCAGGCCCGTGAGCCCGTGGCGGGTTTCGGTGCTGGCGTCGCTGCGGAAGCGGTTCCGGGGTCGCTGCAGCATGTCCGCAAGCTCTCGCCAGTCCGCTTCGCTGATCAGCGCCGGGTGCTGGTCGTAGTGGATCTCCCCCCACCGCTGCGCCCACCCCTTGCCGCTGGTCTTGTCGAGGTGGTGGCCGATGTGCCCGCGGATCACCGGGTTGCAGAACCACGCCTGCAGGCTGGTGGGGGCCGGAGTCCAGCTGCACCAGGACGGCAAGCCGTAGGAGACCACCGTGAAGCTGCCATGGGTCCGCAACTCCTCGATCACCCGCAGCGCCTGGGGCCACTGCTCCGGATGGGGCTGCAGCCGGTGGTCCGGGCCGCCTTGGTATCCGAAGGGCTTGCGGCGCCGAAGGTGGCGCCCCTCCGCCCGGTACACGCTGAACTGGCGGCGCAGCCTGAGGCTCAGCATCCGGCTCTCCATCTCCGCCAGCCCCGTCTGCAGCCGCGCCATCAGGAAGCCCTGGGGAGTGGCCGTCTCGATCGTGCCGCCATCGAGCGCCCGGACGCTGACCCCGTTCGCCTCGCACTGCGCCAGCAGGGCATCGGCGTAGGCCGCATCCCGGCCGAGGCGGTCCACCCGGGTCACCAGCAGTTCCCGCACCTGGCCGGCTCGCACCAGCTCCATGAGCTCCAGCAGGCCGTCGCGGTCGCTGCTGCGGCCCGTCTCGATGTCCGTGATCACCCTGGCGCAGCCGGCTCCCTCCAGCCGGGTGATCTGCGCCGGCAGGCTGTCGGCCTGGTCGTCCTTGGACACCCTGGCGTAGCCCAGGCAAGCCATAAGATCGGCTGAGAACGCCTGTGAAATCTAGGCTGCGCTATGGCTGACTTTTCCTTCGACGTCGTCTCCGATTTCGATCGCCAGGAGCTGGTGAATGCTGTCGACCAGGTGCGGCGGGAGGTGGGGCAACGCTACGACCTCAAGGATTCGGCCACCGAGATCGATGTGGAGGAGGCGGCCCTCACGATCATCACCGCCAGCGACATGACCCTTGATGCGGTGGCCGATGTGTTGCGTCAGAAGGCCACCAAGCGCAACCTCTCGCTGAAGATCTTTGACTTCCAGACGCCGGAGCCGGTGGGTGGCAATCGCGTGAAGCAGGTGGTGAAGCTGCGGCGTGGGCTCAACCAGGAGCTGGCCAAAAAGCTCAGCAAGAAGGTGCGCGACAGCGTCAAGAAGGTCACCGTGGCCATCCAGGGCGAGAGCCTGCGCATCAGCGGCAAGAGCAAGGATGATCTGCAGCAGGCCATGCAGCTGCTCAAGGCTGAAGAGCTGGAGCTGCCGCTGCAATTCGAGAATTACCGTTGACCACCGGCGGCTGGCGCTTCTGGATCGATCGGGGCGGCACCTTCACCGATCTGGTGGCCTGTTCGCCCGCCGGCGATCTGGTGGTGCGCAAGCTGCTCTCCCGCCAGCCCGGCCGTCCCGGCGATCCGGCGGTGCGCGCCATCCGCGACCTCCTCGGCCTGCCCGCCGCGGCGCCCATCCCGCCGGGCCTGATCGCCGAAGTGCGGCTCGGCACCACCGTGGCCACCAACGCCCTGCTGGAGCGCGCCACGGAGCCGGTGCTGCTGCTGCTCAACCGCGGCTTTGCCGATCTGCTGCGGATCGGCGATCAGCAACGGCCCGACATCTTCGCCCTGCGCATCACCACCCCACCCCTGCCGGCGCTGCGGGTGATCGAACTCGACGGTCGGCTGGACGCCGCCGGGGAGGAGGTGGAGCCCCTGCGGCTCGACGACAGCCTGGCCGAGGCGGTGCATCGCGCCCGGGCGGAGGGCTTCGCCAGCGTGGCCGTCGCCCTGCTGCACAGCGTCCGCAACCCCGCCCATGAGCGGGCGGTTGGCGGCTGGCTGGCGTCGCTCGGCGTCGCCGAACCGGTGCTCTCCCACCAGGTGAGTGCCCAGCCCCGTCTGGTACCCCGCGGCACCACCTGCTTGGTGGAGGCGGCGATCCGGCCGGTCTTGCGCCGCTATCTCGCCGCGGTGCAGGGCGAGCTGGGGCCCGCCACCCGTCTGCGGGTGATGACCTCCTCCGGTGTCCTGTGCGCCCCGGCCCTGCTGCTCGCCAAGGACACAATCCTCTCCGGCCCCGCCGGCGGCCTGGTGGGTGCCGCCGCCGCCGCCCGCCTGGCGGGCCTGGCCCACCTGCCTATTCTCGGTTTTGACATGGGCGGCACCTCCACCGATGTGTTCCACCTGGAGGCTGGGGGGCCGGAGCTGGGTGGCGAGCGCAGCACCGAAACCGAGATCGTCGGCCTGCGGCTGCAGGCGCCGATGCTGCCGATCCACACCGTCGCCGCCGGCGGTGGCTCCCTGTTGGCGCTGCGGGATGGTCGGCTCACCGTGGGGCCCCGCTCCGCCGGCGCCGACCCCGGTCCCGCCTGCTACGGCTGCGGCGGTCCGCTCACCCTCACCGACGCCCACCTGCTGCTCGGCCGGCTGCCGGTGGCGGCCCTGCCGGCGGTGTTCGGGCCCACGGGTGACCGCCCGGTCGATCGGGAGGTGGTGGTGCGCGGTTTCGCCTCCCTGGCCGCCTCCCTGGCCGGCACCGCCGCCGCCCCCTCCCCGGAAACCCTCGCCCAGGGGGCGCTGACAATCGCGGTGGAGCGCATGGCGGACGCGATTCGGCGCGTCTCGATCCAGCGGGGCCACGACATCCGCGGCGCCCTGCTGGTGAGCTTCGGCGGCGCCGGCGGCCTGCACGCCTGCGCCCTGGCGGCCCGCCTCGGCATCTCCCGGGTGCTGCTGCCCCCGCTGGCCGGTGTGCTCTCCGCCTGGGGCATCGGCCTGGCGCGGCAGGAGCTGCTGCGGGAGGTCTGCCTGCGGCGAGTTCTGGAGCCCCAGCTGCTGCCGGAGTTGCGGGCCGCCGCGGCGGAACTGGCGGCGGCGGCGGCGGATCTCCAGGGAGCCGGCGACCTCCCGGATCACCAGCAGCCCGAGGTGCGCTGGCGACTGGAGTTGCGCGTCGCCGGCCGGGAGCGGGGCCTGGAGCTGGAGGGGCCCGCTCCGGGGGACGGGGTGGCGGAGCTGCGGCAGCGCTTCGAGGCTCTGCACCGCCGCCGCTTCGGCTACGGGGTGGGGGGCGAACCGCTGGTGGTGGAGCGGGTGCTGGTGGAGGTGGCGGCGCCGGCCGACGCGACGGCGCCGCCCCGCTGCGCTGCGGGGGATCCCGTCAGCGCCCCCGGTGCCCTGGTGCCCCTCTGCCTGCCGGCTGGGGCGGGCGAGGGCATGGTCTGGCGGGACGCGCCCCTCTGGCGGCGCAGCCAGCTGCCCCAGGATCAGCCCCTGGTGGGGCCCGCCCTGGTGGGGCCCGCGGTGGTGGTTGATGACACCGGCACCTTGGTGTTGGAGCCCGGCTGGAGCGCCCGGCGCCTGGAGGGTGGCGAGCTGCTGCTGGAGCAGCTGGCCGCCGCGCCGACCCCGCATGACCCGGCGGCCCTCGCCGCTCCGTCGGAGGCGGCCCCTGATCCGGTGGCCCTGGAGCTCTACCACCACCGCTTCACCGCCATCGCCGAGCAGATGGGGGTGCGGCTGCAGCAGAGCGCCCGCTCGGTGAACATCCGCGAGCGGCTCGACTTCTCCTGCGCCCTCTTCGATGGCGACGGCCGTCTGGTGACCAACGCCCCCCACATTCCCGTGCACCTCGGCTCGATGGGGGAGAGCGTGCGGGCCCTGCGCGACGCGGTGGCCCGGGGCGCCCTGGCGCCGCCCGGTCCGGGCGATGCCATCGCTTCCAATGATCCCTTCCACGGCGGCACCCACCTGCCGGACATCACCGTGATCACGCCGGTGTTCGCCCCCCGCGGCGGGCCCGAGCCGCTCTTCTACGTCGCCAGCCGGGGCCACCACGCCGATGTGGGGGGCCTCACCCCCGGCTCGATGCCCCCCTTCAGCCGCAGCCTCGCCGACGAGGGCCTCCTGCTCGACAACGTGCCCCTGCTGCGGGGGGGCGTGCTGCTGGAGCAGGACTGGCGGCGGCGGCTGGCGGCCGGTCCCCATCCGGTGCGCAACCCCGACCAGCTGCTGGCGGACCTCCAGGCCCAGGTGGCCGCCAACCGGCTGGGGATGGAGGAGCTGGGGCGCCTGATCGTGCGCCACGGCGATGGGGAGGTGCGGGCCTACATGGCCCATGTGCAGGCCAACGCCGCCGAGGCGGTGCGGCGCGTGATCGACCGCCTCCACGATGGCGAGCACGCCCTGGAGCTCGACGACGGGGCCTGGATCCGGGTGGCGGTGCGCGTGAACCGGGCGGCCCGCCGGGCCCGGGTGGACTTCAGCGGCAGCTCCGGCCAGCAGCCGGGCAACCGCAATGCGCCCCTGGCGATCACCCGCGCCGTGGTGCTGTACGTGTTCCGCTGCCTGGTGGGCGAATCCATTCCGCTGAATGCGGGCTGCTTCGAGCCGATCGACCTGGTGGTGCCCGAGGGGAGCCTGCTCAACCCCCGCCCACCGGCCGCCGTGGTGGCCGGCAATGTGGAAACCTCCCAGGCGGTGGCCAATGCCCTGTTCGGTGCCCTCGGGGTGCTGGCCGCCGCCCAGGGGACGATGAACAACCTCAGCTTCGGGGATGCCGAGCGCCAGTATTACGAAACCATCTGCGGTGGCACCGGCGCCGGCAGGCTGGCGGATGGCAGCGGCTTTGCCGGCGCCAGCGCCGTGCAGAGCCACATGACCAACTCGCGCCTCACCGACCCGGAGATCCTCGAAGAGCGCTTTCCGGTGCGGCTGGAGCGCTTCGGGATCCGGCGCGGCAGCGGCGGCGCCGGCCGCTGGAGTGGCGGGGATGGCGTGGTGCGGGAGCTGCGCTTCCTGGCGCCGCTCACCGTGGCGCTTCTCTGCGGCTCCCGCCGGGTGCCCCCCTTCGGCCTGGCCGGCGGCGAGCCCGGCCGCTGCGGCCGCAACAGCCTGGCGCGGGCGGGTGGGGGCTGGCAGGAGCTGCCGGGCAGCGCTGAGCTGGCGGTGGCGGCCGGGGATCGGCTGCGGATCGAAACCCCGGGGGGCGGCGGCTACGGCCCGCCGCAGCCAGGCCCATGAGCGCGCGCTGGTCGCGGCGGACGGCCCTCGCCCTGGCCCTGCTGCTGGCTGGCCCCGCCAGCGCCAATGTGCTGGCGGAACGGCGGCAGCGCTTTGAGCCCGTCTGGTCCGCCGGCGGGATCGTGGCGGCCGAGCAGGGGCAGGCGATGGCGGTGGGGGCGGCGGTGCTGCGGCGCGGCGGCAACGCGGTGGACGCCGCCGTGGCCACCGCCTTCGCCCAGGCGGTGACCCTCCCCTACGCCGGCAACCTCGGCGGTGGCGGCTTCCTGCTGCTCTGGCTGCCCGGCGCCTCCCCCGCGGCGGCCCGCGGCTGCCCGGTGGCGGAGCGGCGGCTGGGGCGTGGTTTCGCCACGGCGGTGAACTTCCGCGAGACGGCGCCCGGCGCCGCGCGGCCCGAGCTTTTTCTGGGGCCCGACGGCCGGGTCGATCCGCGCCTGGCCACCCGCAGCCTGCGGTCCACCGCCGTGCCCGGCAGCGTGGCCGGCCTGCTGCTGGCCCAGCGCTGCTATGGGCGTCTCCCCCGCCAGGCGGTGCTGGAGCCGGCGATCCTGCTGGCGGAGCGGGGCTTCCCGGTGGGCCGGGCCCTCAGCCAGTCCCTGGCCGCCTCGGCGCCGGTGCTGCGGGACGACCCCGGCTCCCGCCGCCTGTTCTTCCGTCCGCCCGCGGCCGCCACCGGCTCCGCCTCCACCGGGGCCAGCGAGCCCCAACCCCTGCAACCCGGCGACCGGCTGCGTCAGCCCGAGCTGGCCGCCACCCTGCGCCGCATCGCCGCCGCCGGTGAGGCGGGCTTCTACGAGGGGCCGGTGGCCAGGGCGCTGCTGGCCCTGATGCGGCAGCGCGGCGGCCTGATCGAGGCCACCGATCTGCGCGCCTACAGGGCCCGGCTGGAGGAGCCCCTGGCGATCCGCTTCCGCGGCCATCCGGTGCTGGCGGTCCCACCGCCCGGCGGGGGCCTGAGCCTGCTGCAGCTGCTGCGGCTCGTGGAGCCCTTCCCCTGGCAGGAGCCCACCGGCCTCGATGCCGCCGCCGGCCTGCATCGCCTCGCCGAGGCCATGGGTCTGGTGTTCCGCGATCGCAACCACTGGCTCGGCGATCCCCAGCAGACGGCGATCCCGAGCGAGTGGCTGCTCTCCGACGCCCATCTGGCCGACCTGCGGCGCGCCATCGATCCGCGCCGCCACACGCCGCCGGCGGCGCTGGCCAATCCGGCCCCGCCGGAGGGAGCGAACACCACCCATCTGTCGGTGGCCGACCGGCAGGGGGGCCTGGTGGCCCTCACCACCACCCTCAACCTCCCCTACGGCAACGGCGTGCTGGTGCCCGGCGCCGGCTTCCTGCTCAACAACGAGATGGACGACTTCACCCTGCAGGTGGGCCAGGCCAACGCCTTCGGCCTGGTGCAGGGGGCGGCCAACGGCCTGGCCCCGGGCCGACGGCCCCTCAGTTCGATGACCCCCACCCTGGTGTTCCGCCCCGATGGCGAACCCTGGCTGGCCACCGGCAGCCCCGGCGGCAGCCGCATCATCACGGCGGTGGCCCAGGTGCTGCTGCAGCGGCTGGTGGGGGGCCTCAATCTCGCCGGCGCCGTCAACGCCCCCCGCCTCCACAACCAGCTGCTGCCCGATCGCCTGGAGGTGGAGGAGGGGTTCAGCGCCGACACCCTGCGGCTGCTGGCGGCGATGGGCCACAACCTCAAGCGTTCCGCCGTGATGGGGGCGGTCAACAGTGTGGAGCTGCCGCTGGGGGGCGGCGCGCTGGGGGCGGCGGATCCGCGCCGTGCGGAGAGCCCGGCCACGCCGGAGTGAACCGCCACCACCGGCGTGGTTTTGTGCAATCCTCAGCGGGTTTGTGCCGCGTCCCTGATGTTGTCCCTGCCCGTCGCCCTTCGCCGCCTGGGCGGGGTGATCTCCCTGGTGTTGATCGGCTGGGCTGGCCAGGTGCAGGCCCAGAGTCAGCCCCAGGCCCCCTTCGACGCGGCGCCGGTCACCCTCGCCGAAGCCCTGAGCCCAGCCGCTGCCCCCGTGGGGAGCCCCTCCCCGGAGCCGCGTGCGCCCGCCAACCCCGACGCCCCCCAGCAACTGCAGGAGGAGGCCCGCGAGGGCAACTCCGAAGCCCTGGCCAAGGAGGCCCAGAACCCGATTGCCAGCCTGATCAGCCTGCCGATCCAGTGGAACAGCACCCCGGCCAGCCAGTGGGCCCCCACCGCCAGCGACCCGACGGCCCGGGGCAACCGCACCCTCAACATCTGGAACGTGCAGCCGGTGGTGCCGTTTCCGGTGAACGACCGCTTCACCCTGATCAGCCGCGTGATCGTGCCGGTGATCCAGCGCCCCCTGGCCGGCGCCACGGATGTGATCGGCCTCGGCGACATCAATCCCACCCTGTTCGTGGTGCCCCGCAGCCGCGGCAACCTGCAGGTGGGCTTCGGCCCCACCCTGGTGATCCCCTCCGCCACGGATCTGCGGCTGAGCAGCCAGCGCTGGAGCGCCGGCCCCGCCGGCGTGGCTGTCTACACCCGCGGCCCGATCGTGGCAGGTGTCTTGGTCAACAACATCTGGTCGTTCGCCGGCAGCGGCGGCCGTGATGTGAACGCCATGTTGATCCAGCCCTTCTTCAACTACAACCTGCCCGGCGGCTGGTATCTGATCAGCTCACCGATCCTCACGGCCGACTGGACCCTCGCCGCGGGCCAGGGCTGGACGATTCCGGTCGGTGGCGGCTTCGGGCGGCTCTTCCGGCTCGGCTCCCAGCCCTTCAATGCCTCCCTGCAGGCGTTCTGGAACGCCTCCCGGCCGCAGATCCTCGGCGATGAGCTGCTGGGTGGGGTCACCGTCCGCCTGCAGGTGCAGGCCCTGTTCCCCACCGGCCGCTGAGGGCCGGCGATCAGCCGCCGGCCGAACTCGCCGGTTCGGGCTGCTCGAACATCTCCGGGGCGGATCCAGGGGCCTGGCGGGCGGCCTTGGTGCCCGGCAGCAGTTCGAAGTCGGCGCTGAACTGCACCAGAACCGATTGCAGCTGCTGCACCACGCCCGGATCACCCTCCAGCTTCGCTTTGCCCGCCGCCGCCAGGGCCGCCAGGGTGGTCTGGCCGGACATGAT
>JBEIHT010000039.1:0-19609 GCA_040381155.1 Aphanothece sp. | reverse complement strand
TGCCACCCTGCCGGCGGAGATGGTGGATGGGGAATGCCTGAAGGGAGATCTCACGCAACTGCTGGAGCAGCTGCCCGACCTGCAGGGCCGTGTGCTGAAGATGCGCTACGGCATCGGCGGCGAGGAGCCGATGAGCCTCACCTCGATCGCCCGCACCCTGGGCATGAGCCGCGACAAGACCCGCAACCTGGAGCGCCGCGCCCTGGAGGGCATCCGGGCCCAGCGGCCGCGGTTGGAGGGCTATCTGGTGGCTTGAGGGAGCTGCTGACCCCTGGCATCAGGATCGATTGCGCTGACGTCTGGCGGCCCCAGGGCCAACAGGATCATGTGTTTATGTCATCGTTGCCGCACGACAACGGGTGGTCGATTAATTTGAAGAATTGACTGTCGTCAATAGAACAATCGAAATGGCTTCGTGCGATTGCTGTTGTTACCAACACCTGGAGGGGAAGAGTCAGTAATGCGCCGTCAGATATTGGGTCTTGAGGCTGGGATTGGTCGACTCTTGCCAGTTGGTTGTGCGCCCCAATAGGAGGCAAAGATGATCTCCAGCGGGCTCGCCCTTGATGCCAAGTAACCGAGCTGCTTTAGCAAGCAGTCGTAAACTCATACGTGAAGTCGGGCTGGAGCCATCTTCGGGAAGCCCACAGGCATCGATGATTGAAAAACCATATCGCTTGAGGATTTTTTCAAAGGGAACTCGAAAAATCGGAGTGACGTGTGTTGGGTCTCCCAACGCGTCAAACTGCTTCAGGTTGCCAGTTAAAAGGTAGCGAATCTTGGCTTCGACCGAGTGAACATTTGGTGTTGTCATAAGAAGCAGGCCAGTCGGTCCGAGGAGTCGGGATAGTTCCTTGAGGAGTCCGCCGATATTCTCAACATGCTCTAAGACTTCAACCGCGATGACAAGATCAAACGATCCATTGTCAAAAGGGGTCGAGCAGTCGTCAAGATCAGACTGAAAGAAATCAATCCCGTCTAGATTCGCTGGCGGATTGATGTCGATGCCCACGAGTCGCTGGAAACCAAGATCACGCAGCCGGACTAGAAGTGCACCCGTGCCACACCCAATGTCAAGGATCATGGCGTCTCGATTGGGGACAAGTTTGACGATTCGGTCCGTCACGAGTTTGTGAAGACCTCCAGGTGTTCGTTCCGCGAGCTCCACAGGTCTCCTCCTACCCGTAGAAGAGATATTAGCGCACTGGCCAGGCCGATCTTGCTGGCTGGGAGCGGGGGCTAGCAGGCAAGCGAGTTTGAGATCACCTGGGAGTAGATGCAAGTTGCACAAGCCAGACTGTGTGTTGGGCTGATGAGCAGACACGCCAGCCATAGTTCGCTTTGATACGAAACGACGGTCGGGCTGGGCATCTGCCGGGGGTCTGTTGTTCTGGAGGTGCGATCGATCATTGTGGTTCTGGTGAGCGTTGCTTCCGAATGCGCTCTCCGGTGGAGTGTTCATGGGATCAAACGCTGTGATCGAGTTATCCGCATCTGGCCGTTTCCGCGAGCTTTTCTCAGATTGTCCTTCGGAAAGGCTCCTGGTTGAGCCTATGGATGCAGACCATCGTTGTAATCGGAGCGGTGTGATTTATCGGCTTTACGATCGGGCCTGCTGCCTGCCCTGGTCGATGTTGGAGACGCTGAACCTGCCGATAGCGCTGCTGCAGCCCCTGGTCCTCGGCCTTCCGCATTCGGCTTCGCCATCCTTCGGCTTCCCCCCTGGTCCGGGAGGGTGAACCCCACCCTGCCGGCCTCCAGCCACCTTTAAGGTCGCGCTGCACTTTGGGCAGGCCGATGTCCTTCCCCACAGCTGATCGTTCTCGCCCACGCGGCCCGCGGGAGGGCCGGTTGGCACTGGCCGTCGAGGCCGGCACCCGCCAGGTGGTGTGGGCTGCGGCGGTGGTGGCGCGCTCCGCCCTGCGGGGGCTGGGGAACGGCATTCTGGAGCTGCGGCACGACGCCGCCACCGGTCCGGGGCGGCAAGCCGCCCGGCGCACCCAGCTGGTGGCCGAACTGGAGGAAGCGCGGCGGCTGGGGCGCTGGCATACGGCCGAGGATGAGGCGCTGGTGCGGGAGCACGAGGCCCGGTTGGCGGCCGAGCAGCGCACCCTGGTGCTGCAGACGGCCGGCCGACGGGGAACGGTGGGGTTGCTGGTGCTGGCCTGGTTTGTTCCCCTTCTCTGGCCGGTGGCGATCGTCGGCTCGTTCGCGGCCTTTCCGCGCACCAGCAGGCGGGTGCTGGTGGCGCTGGTTGGCCTGGGGGCCGCATCGCTGCTGGCGCTCGCCCTGGTGGTGGGGCAGTGGCTGCGGGGGGATCCGCCGCCGGCCACGCCCGCCCTGCCTTCCAGCGATCTGGGCCAGGAGGCCAGTGGCGAACTGGGGCGCGGCATCGCCGAGCGCCTGGTGCGGGAGGCTGACTACTGGGAACCGCTGAGCCCCTCCGACGAGGGGGCGGGGATGGGGCGCAAGGGGGTGTTCCGCCAGTGGGAGGGGCGGCCGGTGATGGTGATCCCCCGGGCTTCCTGGCAGGCCCTCACGGCCCGGGAGCGGCGCGCCCTCGCGGAGTACGTGCGCTTCGAGCGGGGGGTGGAGGCGATCCACGTGGGCCGGGTCGGCCCCTCCTCCCGTTTCCAGGGCAACGGCATCACGGTGGACGAGCGGGTCTGGCCCTGAGGGCGTCGGCCCCACCTCAGGAGATCAGCTGGCGGTAGGCGGCGTCGATGCGCCGAAAGGCGTCCACCTCACCGCCGGCATCGGGATGGTGGCGTTTCACGAGGCGCCGGTGGGCGGCCTTCACCTCCCGCAGGCTGGCGCCGGGGCTGAGGCCCAGGATCCGGAGAGCCTCGGCGCGCGAATCCGTGCTCCAGGGGGATCGGGACTGGTGGCTCTGGTGCGCATCGCTGGAGTCCTGGCGGCGGAACTCCTCGCGGCTTTGCTGCTCGCGGCTCTGCTGCTCGCGGCTGTGTTGCTCGCGGCTGTGCTGGGCACGTTGTTGGCGGTGTTGGAGGTCCTGCAGGTCGGCCAGCAGGTCGTCGACCACGCGGCGAGGGTCGGCGCTCAGCCATTCCGGTGCCCGCACGCCGTAGCGGGCGAAGGCGGCCCGCAGCACGTGCTTGCCCTTGCCGGTGTGGCCGCGCAGGGCCCGGCGCAGGTCGGCTCCGAGGCCGGGGCAGCGGCGGTCGAGCTCCTCCTCCAGCTCGCCCCGGGCCTCTGCGCCGCGCTGGGCGGCGAGCAGGGCCTTGAGGGAGTCCACCCGCAGGCGGCTCCAGCCGTGCTGGCGGGCCAGGAGCTCCAGCCATTCGCGCACCTGCTCGGCGGTGATGCCCGGCGCCATACCGGTGGTGACCCGCAGGCCGGCGCCGGTCACCCCATCAAGGCGACCGCGGGCACGCAGCCGGCGCAGCTCCTCCCGCAGGGCAGCCACCTCCTGGCGCAGGGCCTGGTTCTCCAGCAGCAGGGCATCGAGGTTGCGGGTGACCCGCTCCGGCTCCATCGCAGCGACCCGCCGGCCCTCAGCCCAGCAGCCAGCGCAGCAGCAGCGCCAGCTGGCCCACGATGCCCTGCCCCGTCAGCCATTCCCCCAGCAGCGCCGCCAGGAAGCCGAGCATCGCCACCCGGCCGTTGAGGCGCTCCACCCCTTGCAGCGCCGGCACATTCCAGGGGCGGGCGGTGGTGAGGCCCTCGCCGAAGCGCTCGCTGGGCTCGTACTGGAAGGCCGGCTTGTCACCCATGGCGGCGGAGGCTGGAAGCAATGGGCGGCAGGCTAGGTCTGCCTTCCCGCTGGCGGCGCCCGCTGATGCCTGTCTCCCCGTCGTCCCCTGCCGATGCCGCCGCCCTGGGGGCCGATGACTGGCGGCGCATCCGCGAGGCCCTGCTCTATCTCGGCCGCGACCTGCACCATCGCTCCTTCGCCGTGCCCGCCGGTCGCCGCGAGCTTCTGTGGCAGGAGATGGATCGCTGCCTGGCGCTGGCGGAGCGGATCGGCGCCAGCCTGGAGGCGGCTGATGCCCTGGCGCCGGATCAGCCGTCCGCCCCCTGACGCCACTCCCCCGGCAGCATCAGGCTGTCCAGCGCCTGGCGGAATTCCTCCCGGCGCAGGGGATCGGCCCCCGCGCTGCGGCCCCCGGAGTGGGCCCCGTCCCGGGAGCGCTCCAGGGAGGCGAAGGCCGAGCCCACGGCGGCGGGGTCGTAGCGGCTGCTTGCCAGCAGGGTGAAGGCGTAGGCGTCCGCCTCGTGCTCCTCCGCCTTGCTGAAGCTGTGGCGCAGCAGCAGCCCCCGGGCCCGATCGGCCAGGGTGCCGAGGCTCTAGCTGCCGGAGCGCCGTCCCAGCAGCTGGAAGCGCACGGCATCGAAGTAATGGCCCAGCTCAATGTGGCCGAGTTCATGGGCGAGCACCGCCACCAGTTCCGCCTCGGAGCCCAGGTCCGTGAGCAGCTCGTCGCTGACCAGGATCACGCCACCGGGCAGGGCCAGGGCGTTGGGGCCCCCGAGCGGCCCGGCGCGGAAGGCGCGATAGGGGAAGGGGCGGCGGGCGAAGGGGCGCAGGGCGGCCATCAGCCGTTCCAGGTAGGCCTGGTCGCGATCGCCGGCGGGGATGGCGGCCTCGAAACGGCGCCGGTAGAGATCCCCGAGGTCGCGCTCTTCGACGCTGCCCACCGGCACGACCCGGCTGGCGAGACGGTCGGCGAGCTTGACGGGAGCCCCCAGCAGCTGGAAGGGGGTGGCCAGGGAGCTGCGCAGCCGGGCATGCCGTCGCTGGCGCCTCATCGGAAACGCTCCCGGAAGCGGATGTAAAGGGCGTTCATCGCCAGCATCAGCAGACCGACGCCGATGAACACCAGCCCGCGCAGGCTGAGATCGGCCTGGGCCATGTCCACCGCCACCAGCCGCAGCAGGCAGGCCCCGGTGGCCAGCAGCGCCACCGTGCGGAATTGGTTGTCCCGCAGCACGGCACTGAGGATGTAGATGGTGAAGGCCAGAAGCGACCAGAGCAGGGTGAGCACGGCCCGGTCGTAGCGGCTGGCGAGGTAGAGGGCGATTGCCAGGAACAGGGGGTAGCCGAGCCAGCGCTGGGGCTGGCGCGCCACCGGGGTGCCGATCGTCGCCAGCAGGGGCAGCCCACCGGGGGCCCGCAGCGCGGCGGGCCGCAGCCAACGGCTGGAGGCCAGCAGGAACGCCCCCTGCAGGCCGATCGCCAGCAGGCCGATCGTCTGGGGCTGCTGCTTCCATTGCGGCGAGGCGGTCTCAGCGGTGCTCAGCATCGCCACGGTGGTGGCGCTCGCCAGCCAGTAACCGAGCACGGCGTACAACTGCAACCGCGGTGCGAACCAGCGTCCCATCGCCGGGGCCAGCAGCCCCAAGGCCAGCAATGACCAGGCCATGGGCCGCCAGAGGGCGTCCACTTCGCTGAGGATGAGCACCCCGATCGCCAGCAGCGCCAGCTCCAGGACGCAGGGGTGCAGGGTGCTCCAGAGGCTCGCCTGGCGCAGGGCGGGCCGGGGATGGAAGAACCACCAGCCCAGCAGCACCGCCAGGGCGAACAGCTGGATCAGCAGGCGGGCCCGCAGCGACTGCCCCAGCAGCACCACGTAAGCGGGACTCTGGCTGATCACCAGCAGATAACTCAGGGCGTAGGCGGCCAGATAGCCCACCCCCAGGCCGAGGGCATGCAGCGACTCCGGCCGCCGCAGGCGGTTGGCCGCCTCCAGGGCCAGCAGCGAAAGCAGCAGCCAGACCAGCCCCGGCAGCAGGGGCGAGACCGGCTGGAGCAGGAGGAAGGCGGCCAGGCCCAGGTCGAGGCCCAGCAGATGCACCCCCACCAGCCGCAGGCGGCGGCGGCCGCTGCAGAGGACCGTCAGCGCCGCCAGAGCGGTGAGGGCGAGCAGGGGGGGCAGGGCCACCAGGCCCCGCTGGCCCTGCAGCAGCAGGCGCAGCCCCTCCAGGAGATGGCTGGCGACCACCGCCGCCGTCACCCCCTCCAGCAGTCCGGGGGGTTGAAAGCGCCGGGCGCTGAGCAGCAGCGCCCCGAGGGAAAGAACGCTCAGCGCAGGCTGCCAGTCGGCAGGTGGCACCAGGAACGATCCGGCAAACGCGAGCACCGCCGCCTGCACCCCGGAGAGCGCTGGGGGCCTGGCCACCCCCGGACGGTGCTGCAGCCCTGCGGAGAGGCCGGTGAGCAGGGCCGAGCCAGCGAGCAGGACAGCGGCATTGTGCAGGGGCGGCGGCCGGGGCATCGCCAGGCCCCTGGAGGCGAGCAGCCCCACCACCAGCAGCACCGTCGCCACCGAGAGCAACACCGGCCAGCCGATCCGCTGCAACCGCAGGTCGCCCTCCAGCAGGCCGAGGCCGAGAAAGAGGGCGCACTCCACCAGCAACACCCCGAGGAGCAGCAGGGGATCGACCACCAGCGGCGCCAGGCTGAGGATCGCCGCCATCGTCAGGGCCTGGGCGCAGAGGGTGTCGGCCAGCGCCAGGGAGGGGGCGCCGCCCCGCCGCGCCCAGCGGGCGAGCAGCAGGGCCAGGCCGGCCGCCAGGGCCAGGGCCGTGGCCCGCATGGCGGCCTGGCGCGGGTAGAGAAGCAGCGCCAGGCCGATCGCTCCCCACTGCAGCAGCAGGGTGGCCACCTGCACCGGGGTGAGCCCCTTCCGCAGGGGCCTGCCCCAGTGCTGCAGCAGCAAGCCGGTGGCGAACACCAGAACCGCCGCCAGCAGCCCGCCGGCGCGGACCCCGGGGCTGGCGAGCAGGCTGGCGGGCGCCGCCCCAAACCAGGAGCCGTGGAAGAGGGCGTAGGCGGCTGTGACGATCAGCCGCTGGCGGTGCCAGGCCCGGCGGCGGGACAGCACCTGCCCCAGCAGGGTCACCAGGCTGGCGATCGCCAGAGTGGTGCCGTTGGACGGGACGAGCAGCAGGGGCAGCAGGTTCACCACCACGTGCAGGCAGGCGGTGGTCTGCTGGCGGGCGACCGTCGCCACCGCCAGGTTGAGTGCCATGCCCGCCACCAGCAGGGCGAGGGCCTGGCGGGGATCGTGGAGCCAGCGCAGGCCCAGCTCCGGCCAGCCACCGGCGGCCACGCAGGCGAAGAGGATCAGGGCCGCTCCGCCGCTGCGCAGCCAGAGGCTGAGCCTCCGCCAGCGCGGGCGATGGCCCCACAGCGCCGAGGGGAGCATCAAGGCGCTGGCCACCAGGAGGGTGAGCAGGAAGCGCGCCAAGGGTCCCAGGCGCAGGGCCAGACTCACCGCCAGGAAGGTGACCCCGGCCACCAGCACCACCACCCCGAGGATGCCGGTCCAGTTCTCGATGAAGGCGCGCTCCAGCCGGCGCCAGGATTCGTTTGCCCTTGTGGCGGCCTGCGGGGCTGGCGGGGTTGGCGGGGTTGGAGGAGAGAGGGCCGCCGGTGGCGAGAGCTCCCGGGGTAGAGCCAGCTGGGATCGGACCTGCTGGTCTGGTTCGCCCAGCCGCTCTTCCAGCCGGCTGAGCCGCTGGCCCAGGTGGCGCACCCGCAACGCCAGCACGCCAACAGCCAGCAGCAGGAGCAGCAGCAGATCGATCAACGGAGCGAAGTCAGGGAAGACTCAACTCTTGATAGCCAGACAACCGGGCTGATCGCCACAACGAAGGCCCATCAGTCAGCTGGGTTTCCTAGGACGAGTCGGCAGAGGCCGGTGCTGGCCGGGCTCAGAAGAATTGATCGAAATTATCGAAATCAACGGCGCGGAAATTGCCCTCCTGCACCTGCCGCATCAGTTGCGTCAGCTGCCGCCAGAGGGCACCGGCCGTGGCCAGCGACAGCAGGAAAGCCACCAGCAGGGCCGCGCCGCCGGCGAAGCCGAACACCTGCAGGCAGCTGCCGATGAACAGGGTGACGCCGATCACCAGCCCTGCCCAGGGCAGGAGCGTTTCGCGGCTGGCGAGGGGCAGCAGGGGCAGCCGATCCTGCTTCCAGCCATCCAGCCGGTTCTGCACGAGCCGCGAGAAGGTGAGGCCGCAGAGGATGGCGATCACCAGCCCCGCGGCGGCCACCAGGTAGGGGGGGTTCTGGATCTGGGCGTACTCCAGCAGCAGCTCCGCGCCGTCGAGATCGCCGAACAGGTCGCTGGCCTCGTCGAGGGCGGCCTCCTGCAGGTCGATCGGGGGGGGGGGCACGCGGGGCTTTCCGGGTTTCCAGACCTTAACCGCCGCGGGCGACGAGCGATCAGGCCGCCAGCGGGTTCAGGCGGGCCAGCACGCCGCCGGCCAGGCGGCGCGGCGAAAAGGTGCGCCGCACCAGACCCAGTAGCGCCTGCAGGTCCTCGGTGTTGAGCCGGTCGTCGCTGACCAGCGAGAGCAGCAGCCGCTGGCGCAGGCTCTTGCCTTCGGCGCCGAAGAGCAGCCGCAGGCCATCGCGCGCCACCGGCAGCAGGTCGCTGCTCTCACCTTCGCCCTCCACCACCGCCAGCAGGCTCTCAAGCCGTTCCACCCGCAGGCGCCCGGAGCGATCGAAGATCACCTCCAGCAGCTTCTCGCGCATCTCGACGGTGTCGCCAGCGAGCAGGCGGCGGGCCACGTAGGGATAGGCGACGCGGATGATCCGGAAGTCGGGGTCGAGGCGCATCGCCAACCCCTCCTGGCTCACCACCGCCCGGATGATCAGGGCGAAGCGGGCGGGCACGCGGAAGGGGTAGTCGAACATCAGCTCCGAGAAGCGATCGGTGATCGCCTTGAAGTTGAAATTGCCCACGTTTTCCCCCAGGGCGCCGCCGAGCACCTCCTCCAGGGCCGGCACGATCGGCCGCAGGTCGGCGTTGGGATTGAGGAAGCCCAGCCGTTGGAAGTCCCTGGCGAGGGCTTCAAAGTCGCGGTTGATCAGGTGCACCACCGCGCCCGTCAGGGTGATGCGGTCAAAGTCACTGATCGAATCCATCATGCCGAAGTCCACGTAGGCCACATGGCCGAGGCCGCGGCTCTGGCCGGCGAGGGCAAAGAGATTGCCCGGATGGGGATCGGCGTGGAAATAGCCGAACTCCAGGAGTTGCTGCAGGCCCGCGATCACGCCGGTGCGGATCAGCGCCGCCGGGTCGAGGTGGTGGGCGAGCAGTTCACGGCGATGCTGCAGCTTGATGCCATTGATCCACTGGGTGGTGAGCACGCGGCGGCTGGAGAGGCTCCGCTCCACCTGCGGCACCGTCACCTCCGGCTGGTCCTCGAACAGGCCGGCGAAGCGCTCGGCGTTGTCCGCCTCCTTGCGGTAGTCGATCTCGTCGAACAGGGTGGCGCCGAATTCGTCGATGATCTCCCCCAGTCCGAACCCGAGGTTGAGGGGCAGGAAGGGGGCCGCCAGCAGGCCCAGGCTGCGGATGATCACCAGATCGCGGCGCAGCAGAAAGGGCAGCTCCGGCCGCTGCACCTTCACCGCCACCCAGCGGCCATCGGCCAGCCGGGCCCGGTACACCTGCCCCAGGGAAGCGGCGGCGACAGGGTGGCTGGGGAATTCGGCGAACAGGAGCGCGGCGGGCGCCCCCAGCTCCTCCTCGATCAGGGCCAGGGCGCGTTCGTGGAGGAAGGGGGGCAGGTCGTCCTGGAGGCGGGTGAGCTCATCGAGCCAGTCGCGGCGCACCAGATCGGGACGGGTGGAGAGGGCCTGGCCCACCTTGATGAAGCAGGGCCCCAGGTCGCTCAGAGTGTTGAGGATGCGGCGGGCGAGGCGCTGCTGCACGCCCGGGTCGCGGCTGTTCGACTGGGTGGCCAGGGTGAGGGCGAGCCAGCCGATCTGCCAGATCACCACCACCAGGCGGCTCACCCAGATCCAGGGGCGCATCAGCAGCCAGCGGAGGTCGGCGGCGGGGTCGTAGCAGAGCTCCGCCTCGCTGGTGTCGGCGCTGGCGGACGTGGTGCCGGGGTTGGCGGCGCTGGTGGAGGCGGTCAGGACGCAGCAAAGCGACTGGCCAGACTCTAGAAATTGCGCGGCACCTCCATGGCCGATTCCTGGCGGCCCCTGCGGTCGGTGCTCCGCGCCCGGCCCCCCGCCCTGCCCCTGCACCTGCCCGCCCATGGCCGGGGCCGGGGGCTGGCGCCAGGGCTGGCGGCGCTGCTGCGCCGCGCGCCCGCCAGCTGGGACCTGCCGGAGCTGCCGGAGCTTGGCGGACCGCTGGAGGCGGAGGGGGCGGTGACCGAAGCCCAGCGGCGGGCGGCCTGCCTGTACGGCGCCCGGCGCTGCTGGTTCGGCGTCAATGGGGCCTCCGGCCTGCTCCAGGCCGCCCTGCTGGCCCTCGCCCCGCCGGGTTCGGCGGTGCTGCTGCCCCGCAATCTGCACCGCTCGCTGTTGCACGCCTGCGCGCTCGGCAACCTGCGGCCCCTGCTGTTCGATCTCCCCTTCGACCCCCTGAGCGGCCTCTGGCTGCCGCCCGCGCCGGAGCACCTGGCGCGGGTGCTGGAGACGGCGATGGCGGGGGCGGATCCCCCCGTGGCGGCGGTGCTGGTGGATCCCACCTACCAGGGCCTGGCGGCCGATCTGCCGGCCTTGGTGCGGGCGCTGCACGCCGCCGGCCTGCCGGTGCTGGTGGACCAGGCCCACGGCGACGGTGCCGCGGTGGCGGCCGGGGCGGACCTCACCGTCCTGTCGCTGCAGAAGAGCGGCGCCGGTCTGGCCCAGAGCGCCCTGCTGCTGGCCCAGGGGGATCGGCATGACCCCCGCGATCTGGAACGCAGCCTGCTGTGGCTGCAGACCTCCAGCCCCAGCGCCCTGTTGCTGGCCTCCAGCGCGGCCTCCGTGGCGGAGGCCTTCAGCGCCGCGGGCCAGGCGCGGCGGCGCCGGGCGGCGGACCGCGCCCGGGAGCTGCGCCGCCGCCTGGCGGCGGCAGGCCTGGAGCCGCTGGCCAACGCCGATCCCCTGCGGCTGGTGCTCGCCACCGCTCCCCTGGGCTTCACGGGCCTGGCCGCCGACGCCTGGCTGCTGGAGCGAGGGGTGATCTGCGAACTGCCCGAGCCCGGCGCCCTCACCTTCTGCCTTGGCCTGGTGCCGCCGCCGGGGCTGGAGCGGCGCCTGCCCCACGCCCTGACGGAGCTGCGACGGGCCCTGGGGGGATCGCCCCGGCCGCCCTTCACGCCGCCGCCGCTGCCGCTGCTGGCCGCGCCGGAGATGCCCCTGGGCCAGGCCTGGCGGGCTGAGGCGGAGCGGCTGGAGCTGGAGCGCTGCGCCGGACGCCTCGCCGCCGAACCCGTCTGCCCCTATCCCCCCGGCATCCCCCTGCTGATTCCGGGGGAGCGGCTCGACGCCGGGCGGGCCGCCTGGCTGGCCGAGCAGGCGCGCCTTTGGCCCGGCCAGGTGCCCACCACCCTGCGGGTGGTCCGCTGATACGGTGCCATCATCCCGACCCTGCGTGGGGAACGATGACGGATCCCGGCTCCGGTTCCGGCTCCGCTGCCACCCCCCCTCCCTTCCACTGGGACTTCGTCACGCCGGGGCTTCCCGACGCCCTGTTTGTCGATGCCCCCGGCTTCAGCCCCACCCCCCTGGAGCTGCGGGTGATGCTGCTGGTGCACCTGCGGCCCCGGGCCGATTCGCTGGTGTGGGACATCGGCGGTGGCACCGGCGCCCTGGCCCTGGAGATCGCCCGCCTGCTGCCCGCCGGGGCCGTGCACACCCTGGAGCGGGATCCGGAGGCGATCGAGCTGCTGGAGCGCAACCGCCAGCGCTTCGGCATCGCCAATCTGCACATCCACGCCGGGCGCGCCCCGGATGATCTCAACGCCCTGCCCCCCCACCCCGACCGCGTTCTGCTGGAGGTGGGTCGGCCCCTGGGGGATGTGCTGCGGGTGGTGTGGGAGGGGTTGCGCCAGAGCGGTCGGATCGTGATCAGTACCGCCAGCCTGGAGGGCCTGGTGGACGCCACCGACACCCTCAGCCAGCTGGGTGCCCGGGACGTGCAGGTGGTGCAGGCCACCGTGCACCGCATGCAGCGCCGCGGCAGCCAGGCCAAGCTGGCGGCCGCCGAGCCCCTGTTCATGATCGCGGCCGAGCGCTGAGATCCCGCGCCACGCCATTCCGCTGTTGTCTCCTCACCCTCCGCCACGCCGCACCGCCACCTCCCTGGCCCGCCTGGCGAGCGGCTGGGCCGCCGGCGGTTTCGGTGCCCTGGTGGTCTGGCTGGGGGGGTGGTGGTTCACCCTGGCGGTGGGGGTGATCGTGCACCTCGGCCTGCGGGAGTTCTTCCGCATGGCCCAGTTCAAGGGGATCCGGCCCGCCACCAAGACCACCCTGGTGGCGGTGCAGCTGATGCTGCTCTCCACCCAGGCCGCCGCCGGCGGCGGTTGGTTAGGGGCGGATGTGGCCGCCGCGGTACTGCCCGCCTCCGGCGCGGTGATCTGCGGCTGGCTGCTGCTGCAGCCGCGCACCGGCACGATCGCCGATGTGGCCGCCTCGGTGTTCGGCCTCTTCTACCTCGGCTTCCTTCCCAGCCACTGGATCAAGCTGCGGGACCTCAGCGATCCAGCCCTGGTGCCGAACCTCACGGCCCACGGCAGCGCCGCCGGCGCCGGCCTGGCCCTGACCCTGCTGGCCTGTTTCCTGATCGTCGCCACCGACATCGGCAGCTATGTGATCGGGCGCCGCCTCGGCCGCCATCCCCTCTCGCCGATCTCCCCTGGCAAGACCGTCGAGGGGGCGGTGGGGGGTCTCCTCTGCGCCCTGCTGGTGGGGGCGCTGGGGGGGCTGCTGCTGGGCTGGCGCCGGGGCTGGCTGTTCGGCGGCCTACTCGGTGCCGTGGTGGCGGTGTTCGCCCTGGTGGGCGACCTCACCGAATCGATGATGAAGCGCGATGCCGGCGTCAAGGATTCCGGCGATGTCATCCCCGGCCATGGCGGCGTGCTCGATCGCATCGACAGCTACCTGTTCGTGCCGGCGGTGGTTTACACCCTAGTGACCCTCGTGCTCCCCTGGCTGCAGGGGCGGTGAGGCGGGCTGCGTCGCCGCAGCCGGATTTGGCTTGACGCATGCATTCAAGTGAGTTAAGAAGCTGGATGTGCGACTTAAAGTTGCTACACGCATTGAGATTTCTTAGCGCAGGTCACCATGGCTCAGGCAACCGCAGCGATCGGCACCAGGGGCGTCAACATTGCCCCCCAGGCGGCATGCACCCAGAGCTCCCTGTCGATGTGGAGTCCCAGTGATGGGGCCAATTGTGTTGTGAACAACCCTGGGCGACTGGGTGATTTTGCCATTCACACCGATGAGGAAGAGGCCGCATGGTTGCAGCTCGATTTCGGCTCTCCCGTCAATTACGACGAAATCCTTGTTTTCAATCGCCTGCTCATTCCGGAGCGAGCCCGCACGCTTGTTGTTGACATTTCTGTGGACGGCCAGGGCTGGCATCGCATCCATACCAGCGACCCAGCGGGACCTGTATTCGGAGGCACGGACGGCAATCCCTTGAGGATCGTCACGCCTGGCTATCAAGCTCGCTTCATTCGCTTTCAGCTTCTTGAGAAGGCGTATCTCCATCTCGTGTCCATTGAAGTCTATCGCTACGAGGATTGATCGCCCGCTCAGGCCTTGCGCCTCCTCAACCCCACCCTTCCTTAGGGATTGATGGTGCCGATTCCGCCAAGGTCCAGGTAACCGCAACCAACCTCGGCCCACTCCAGCTTGATGGCGGGATCCAACGGCAGGCGACAAACCTGTCCGTGATCCACACTCTTCACCTCCACCGTTCCTTCGCGGGCCTCCAGCGCCACAGCCCGCTCCAAGCTCATGCTGTCCGCCCCCCCGGAACGGGCCTGCAGGATCACTTGATCCCCCCGGATGCTCAGCACCTGCAGCGGTCGGATGCCGAGCAGATCCTCCGCCAGCTGATCCCCCAGCCAGCTCCAGTTCGGATGGGCCAGGGATCGGTTCAACCCTTCGCCGCTGAAACGGATCCTGCCCCGAACCAGAAAGGGGTTTTCCAGTTCCAGGTGCTGCTGCCGCAGCAGCTTGCCCATCCTCACCCGCATCTCCTCGCCGCGCAGCTCCACCTCCTTGAGCTCCAGCTCCTGGTACACCACCCCCCTTGCCCGTAGGCTCACCGCCGCCAGACGGCCCCGCAGCAACTGCAGGGCCGTGCCTTCCAGCCGAATCTCCAGGTTCTCTATCGCCCTGCATTGCTGGCGTACCCAGAACTCGAGTCCACGCGAGAGCAGCCCCAGCACTGGGCTGGACTCTGGGCCGTCGAGGCCTGGAGGATCTGGGGGCATGGAAGGAGCCGATCGTCTGGGGACGTCCTACCCCAGAACGGGCTGGCAGGTCGCGTTTCAGTCGTGCCGAGCCTTGCGTGCCGCCTGAACGCTTCCGAGGCGCTGAGCAGGAACAGCAGAAGCAAACCCGCCAGTTCTCCGCAGCCCTCAGGCTCCCCACATGCGCAGGAGATTGGCGTGGCAGCGGCAGAGCAGGTCGAATTCCTCCCCCTTCCCCTGCCGCGCGAACAGGGAGCGGCGGGCGGTGTCGAGCTCGAACAGCAACTCCCGTTGCTCGGCGCTGCGCACCCGGCTCTCGATCCAGCCCACCGCCACCAGCCGCTCGCCGCTCGCCACGGTCTCGACGCGGTGCAGCAGGGTGCTCGGATACACCAGCGCCTGCCCGGCGCCAAGGCGCCAGCTCTGCTCTCCGCTCGGGTCTTCCAGCACCAGTGAGCCGCCGCTGTAGCTCTCCGGTGCACTCAGAAACACGGTGAATGAGAGATCCGAGCGGCCGCCGGCCATGAAGGCGTTGTCCACATGGCGGCCGTAGCCATCCCCAGGCCCCATGCGGCTGAAGCGCAGGCCGTGCACAAGCCGGGGCAGGGCTGCGGCAACCAGCAGCGGCTGATCGAGCAGCGCCCGCTCCAGACCCTCGCCCAGGCGTCGTAGCAGGGCAGAGCCAGGATCGAGCTGGCGGTTGCGCTTCACGCCCCGTGCATGCCAGCCGGCCGTAGCAGTGCCGTCACGCCAGGGGGCCTCGGGGCTCAGCAGGGCCTGCCGCAGCTCCTCCAGCTGGTCGTCATCGAGGAGCGACTCGAGGACCAGGTGCATGGTGACGAAACCGCAGCGGCCGGAGCCTATGGGATCACGGTTCAGCAGCAGCGCCTCAAGAATGGGATGATCCCCACGCTTTCTCCATGGCCCGTTCCAGCATCGCCCTGTTCCTGGCCAGCGCCAGCCTGATCGCGGGCCTCAGCGGCTGTGGGGGCGAGGGGTCCGAGGAGAAGCGCCCGCAGCCGGCCGAGTCGGCCAAGCCCTCCATGGGCACCCCGCCGGACACCGATCAGCAGGACGAGGGCGAGAGCGCCCCGTCGAAAGGGAAGGACGACGGCGAGGGCGGTGAAGGGGGCGAGGGGGGCGAAGGGGGCGAGAACTAGGTCGCGGCGGCCGTCAGCGCCTGGCGCAGGGTCGCCAGGCGTTTGGCGTTCACCCCCAGGTCGGAATCCCCCAGCCGGGAGACGGAGCGCGCCTCCAGCACCCCCCGCCCGGTGTTGGCATGGAGTTCCAGGTCGTCGACAAAGCCGAACAGACGGCTGGTCACGGTGGCATGCAGGTAGTCCGCCCCCGTTTCCACCAGGGCCACTCCATCCAGGGCGAGCACCACCGGCAGCAGGTCCGCCAGGGCCGCCCGGGGGTCGGGGCTGGGCCATTCCTCCCGCTGGCAGTGGGCCGGGGTGGGGCAGGCCGCCAGCCGTCCGTCGCGTACCCCCAGGTCGTCGGGCACCGGACCCTCCAGGTGCAGGAGGGAGGCCGATGCCATCGGCGGCAGCGCCAGGACCAGCAGGGCGAGCACCAGGGGGGCGACCATCCGCCCCAGGCGGACCAGCAGTGTCGACATCGGCTTCACCTGGGCAGCAGCAAACCCAGGATGGCGTGCGGCCGGGGCCCTCAGTTGGTCTCCGCCACCGCCTGGGGCTGCAGCCAGCTGTCGGCCACCAGTTGGGGCCGGTCCAGGTGGGGCAGGTGGCCGCAGCCCTCCACCTCCCGCAGCCGCTCCCCCAGCAGGGCCAGGGCCGCCCGCTTCTGGGGGGGGCGCAGGATGCGGTCCTGGGCGCCCCAGAGCACCGCCAGGGGCTGGGGCGGCAGGGGCGAGCCACAGCCGGCGAAACCGCCCGAGCGGGCGAAACGGCGCAGGGACTCCCCCCAGCCCGGGGTGGCCAGGTGCAGCGAGGCGATCTCCAGCTCCGCCGGACCGATCGCGGCCTCCGGATCGGCGAAGGCGCTGCGGCAGAGGCCGCGGCGCACCGCCGGCAGGGACAGCAGCCGCACCCCTAGGCCATCGAGGATCGGCGGCAGGGGTCGGGGCTGGCCGTTGAGGCCGGCGGGGGCCAGCAGCAGCAGGCGGGCGATGCGATCCGGGCAGCGCCGCGCCAGTTCCACCGCCACCGACCCCCCCATCGAGGCGCCGATCAACCCCACCGGGCCGGGGGTCTGCCGCTCCAGCGCCACCAGCAGCGCCTCGAGATGGCGCAGAATCCCCGCCGGCGCGTACTGCCCATCGGTCGGCCGGGGACAGAACCCGAAGCCGTAGAGGTCGGGGATCAGCAGGCGGTGCTGGGGGGCCAGCAGGGGCGCCAGGCGGCGGAACTCCAGGAAGGAGCTGTCGAAGCCATGCAGGAGCAGCAGCGGCGGCCCCTTGCCGAGCACCGCCACGGGCCAGCGCTCCGCCAACCCCGGCAGCTCCCACCACTGCACGGAGGCGGCCAGGGAGCGGCCGAGCGGATCGAGCAGACCGGTGGCGGCCCACTCCACCAGGGCCCGGCCGTCGCCGTTGGCGCTGGCGTTCACGAGGGCCGCAAGGCGGCGGTGGTGCTCACCAGGGCGGCGAGGAGCTCGGTGGGCCCGACCCGGAAGGGCAGGTGGTGCAGGTCGGAGCCGTCGCGACAGGCGAAGCGACACACCTCTTCCAGATCCGCGAGCCGGACGGCACCCAGGCCGAGCTGGGGCAGGCTCACGGGCAGGTCGAGGCGCTCGAAGAGCTCCAGCAGCTGGCGGCGGGCCTGTTCCGCCAGGCGGTTGCCCCCCAGCTGCTCCTCCAGGCGCAGCTGCACAAGGATGCCGAAGCCCACCTTCTCGCCGTGCAGGCGGCCATGGCTGGCCTCCAGCTGGGTGAGGCCGTTGTGCACCGCATGGGCCGCCACGGTGCGGCAGCGGGCGCCGCCGATGCCGCCGATCAGGCCGGCGGTGAGGCCACACGCCTCCACCACCCGGCCCCAGGCCTCGCCGCCTGGCTCCGCCAGGGCCGCTTCGGCCTCCAGCAGCAACTGATCGCGCAGCACCCGGGCCATCTGCACCGCCTGCTGCACCACCCCGTCGGCGCTGGCGCCACTGCTCACCGACGCCTCGTACCACTTGGCCATGGCGTCGGCGATGCCGCTGGCCAGGGTGCGTGGTGGGGCCTGGGCCACGAAGCGGTGCTCGAACACCAGGAGATCGGGGCAGCGGCTGAGGGTGACGTCGCCGCGGAAGGCACCTCCGGGGCTGTAGAGATTGGCCAGGGCGGTCCAGCCCGCGCAGGTGGCGGCACTGGTGGGCACCGTGACACAGGCCAGATCGAGGCGCTGGGCCAGCAGCTTGCCGGCGTCGAGCACCTTGCCGCCGCCGGCGGCGATCACCGCGTCGCAGCCGGAGCTGCGGGCGGTGTGCTCGAGCTCCTGGAGATCCTCCTCGCAGCAGTCATGGCGAAGGCAGGCCGGCACCGGCTGCAGGCCGATCGCCTCCAGGTCGGCCGCCAGGCCGCAGCGCAGATCGGTGGTGGCGGCGCTGCGGCCGAGCAGCAGGGGGCTGCGGCAGAGCAGTGGCAGGCGCCCTAGGGCCTCCTGCCAGGCTCCGACGCCCCGCAGGACACAGCTAGGGGCGATGGCGTGCTGCTGGGGAGTGGCGGCCATGCGCTCAGGGAAGAACGGGCCCTGGGTGGATCAAGCCCCGGCTCCGGCCAGGGAGGGCAGGGGGGGCGCCACCTCCTGCCCGCGGATGACGACCTGTTTGCTGTCATCCACATCCACGACCGCCGAATCCCCTTCGCCGATGCGCCCGGAGAGGAACTCTTCCGCCAGGGAATCCTCCAGCAGCCGCATCACGGCGCGGCGCAGGGGGCGGGCGCCGTAGCTGGGGTTGTAGCCCTCCTCCACCAGACGCTCCTTGAAGGCGTCGGTGACCGAGAGGCTGATGCCCTTCTCGCGCATGCGGCCGAACACCTCGCGCAGCATGATCTCGGCGATCTCCTTGACCTCGTCGCGGGTGAGCTGACGGAAGACGATGATCTCGTCGAGGCGGTTGAGGAACTCAGGCCGGAAGTACTGCTTGAGCTCTTCGTTCACCAGGGAGCGGATGCGGTTGTACTGGGTTTCTTCGACATCGCCACCACCGAACTCAAAGCCGAGTCCGCCGCCACCTTTTTCGATCACCTTCGTACCTATGTTCGAGGTCATGATGCTGAGGGTGTTCTTGAAATCCACCGTGCGCCCCTTGGAATCGGTCAGACGACCGTCCTCCAGGAGTTGCAGCAGGAGGTTGAACACATCGGGGTGGGCCTTCTCGATCTCGTCGAACAGCACCACCGTGTAGGGGCGCCGCCGCACCGCTTCGGTGAGCTGGCCACCTTCGTTGAAGCCCACATAGCCGGGAGGGGAGCCGATCAGCTTGCTGACCGTATGGCGCTCCATGAATTCCGACATGTCGAGGCGGATCATCGCCTCCTCGCTGCCGAAGAAGTAGGCGGCCAGAGACTTGGTGAGCTCGGTTTTGCCCACCCCGGTGGGGCCACTGAAGATGAAGCTGGCGATCGGACGGTTGGGATTCTTCAATCCCACCCGGGCCCGGCGGATGGCACGGGAGACGGCCTTCACGGCTTCGTCCTGACCGATCAGGCGCTGGTGCAGGGTTTCCTCCATGTTGAGGAGCTTCACCGATTCACTCTCGGTGAGCTTCTGCACCGGCACGCCGGTCCAGGAGGCCACGATCTGGGCGATGTCCTCTTCGGTGACCAGGGGGGTGCGCACCCCATCGGCGCCGATTTCCTCGGCGGTGACGGCAACCGGTACAGCAGGGCTGTCCTGGGGTTGGTCGCCACTGGGCTCCTCGTCGCGGCGGGCCTGAAGAATGGAGCGCAGCTGTTCGCGCAACTCCACTTCCCTGTCGCGCAGTTCGCCGGCCTTGGTGTAATCCTGCTGCCTCACGGCATCATCTTTCTGCTTCTGCACGCCCCGCAGTTGCTTGTCCACCTCCTTGGCGGCGGGGGGCAGCTTGGAATTGAGCAGGCGCACACGGCTGCCGGCTTCATCGATCAGGTCGATCGCCTTGTCGGGCAGGAATCGGTCGGAGATGTAGCGATCGCCGAGGGTGGCGGCGGCCACGATCGCTTCATCAGTGATCTTAAGGCGGTGGTGCTGTTCGTAGCGCTCCCGCAGGCCGCGCAGGATCTCGATCGTGTCCTCCACGGAGGGCTCGCCCACCATCACAGGCTGGAAGCGGCGCTCCAGAGCCGCATCGCGCTCGATGTGCTTGCGGTATTCGTCGAGGGTGGTGGCGCCGATGCACTGCAGCTCACCCCGCGCCAGGGCCGGCTTGAGGATGTTGGCCGCGTCGATGGCGCCCTCGGCCGCGCCGGCGCCGATCAGGGTGTGCACCTCGTCGATCA
>JBEIHT010000038.1:0-20444 GCA_040381155.1 Aphanothece sp. | reverse complement strand
CTTGGCCAGCTCGTTGGTGATGTTCACGCTCATCGCTGCAGTTCGCGGGGAAGGGGGGCGGCAGCCTCGCGCTCGATCCGTTGTTCCGCCTCGATCTCCCGCGCCAGGAAGAGGTTGAGGAAGGTGCGGATCACGGCCACCACCCCCAGCTTGATCAGGTTCTCCTGGGACGGGGCGGTGGTGGTGGAGACGATGTCGGCCGCCAGTTGGAACTCCAGGGCCAGGGCCAGCCAGCTGGCGAAGATCAGCCGGGCCCGGTTGGAGGGCCTCTCCGGCAGGCGCGCCCCCCGGCGGGGCAGGAACTGGCCCGCGGTGGCCAGCAGGCCATAGAGGACCGTGAGTACCGAGAGGCTCTCCAGCAGCAGCCGCGTGGCCGTGGCCAGGGGGGTGAGCACCGCCTCCACGAGGCTGACCGGATCGCTCATCGGCGGCCGCCGGCAAGGGGGGCAGGGGTGTCGGTGCGGGCCCGCCATTGCTGGCTCAGCCAGCCCGGCACCACCACCGAAGTGACCACGATCGTCAGGGTGGTGCTGAGGCGGCTGGAGAAGGAGCGGGCCCCCTCCAGCCCCTGGTGCAGGAAGGTGAGGGTGACCAGCAGGGCGAACAGGCCGGTGGTCAGGCCGCTGGCGGAGCGCAGCAGGTCGCGGGGATGGCGGCGGTCGGAGCGGCGGGCGTCGCGACCGAGGTAGAACCCCGCCACGGATCCGGCCAGGGCCAGCATCATCACGGTGAGCAGGCGCATTGGCAGGTGGGCGGCCGGAGAGATCTCGTGGGCCTTCTCCGCCAGGGCCTGGGCGGTGCCGAGCACACCGCCGACGGCGGCGCCGATAAGCAGCCAGAAGCGCTGGAGGGCGAGGTGCGGGCCGCCCGCCAGGGAGGCGCCGCCCGCCAGCAGCAGCGAGGTCAGCACCGCGGCGTACACCGGTGGCAGGGGGGTGGTGGCGAACCAGCCGGCGCAGATCCCCAGGGCGATGCCGGCAAGGCGCAGCAACGGCCGGTGGCGCGGTGGGGTGTCGGTGGCGCCGGTGTCGACGATGGCGGTCATGCAGGCACCGTAGGCAGCTCCCCCACCCCTCGCCAGCGGTGGCAGTCGCTCTGACCCTTTCCGAGTGATCAGCGCCGCAGCGGCTCGGGGAGCAGGGCGGGATCCGGGGCTACGGTCAACGGGATGCTTCGTGTGCAGCCAGCCGCTTCCGCCATGGCCGTGGTCAACCGATGCGCCCTCTCGGTGGCGCCCCGTCGCCCGATGCTGGACTGGAGCCGCCCCTTCTGGACCCGCGAGGACATGGAGGGTTTGGGGGACGAACAGAGCCTCTACCTCCTGCCCACCTGGGACGATGAGCAGGAGCTCCGGCAGCGGCTGGAGGAGCGCTGGCCGGCCATCTTCGAGGCGGAGCTCGATCTCTGGTGCCGCGACCGCGAGCTCTGGCCCAGACCCCGCGACTTCGCGATGTTCCAGGCCTGGTTCGAGCTGCGCTTCTTTCCCCTGGTGGAGGATCTCGGCGCGGAAGCCCTGCGCAGCTTCGAGCTGGAGCCGGGCTTCGAGGCCAGCGTGCGCGAGGCCCTCGGCTGAGCATGCACTTTCACATTCACCATCGGCTGGCCTATCGCTACGAACGGCCGGTGTTTCTCGAGCCGATGGTGCTGCGGCTCACGCCCCGCCAGGATGCGAGCCAGCGGCTCCTGCACCGCGAGATCCGCCTGCAGGAGCCACCGGCTGGCCTGAGCCGGGTGCTCGAAGCCGATGGCAACGCGGCCGAGGTGGTGTGGTTCGACCACAGCCGCGATTCCCTCACCATCGAGCTGGAGCTGGTGGTGGAAACCCTGCGCAGCAACCCCTTCGACTGGATCGTCACCGATCCGGCGGCCACCCGCCTGCCCTTGGGCTACACCCCCGAGGAGAGCCGCTCCCTGGCCCCCTGCCTCGACGGCGAGATCCACGGGTCGGTGCGGGCCTGGGCGGCGGGTCTGGCGGCGGAGGTGAAGGGATCGAGCACCGCCTTCCTGATGCATCTGGCCGACCGGATCCACCATGGCTTCCACCACATCGGCCGCCTGGATGGGGCACCGCTGGCTCCCGAGGAGACCCTGGCCGGCCGCCGCGGCGCCTGCCGCGACACCGCCATACTCTACGTGGCCGCCTGCCGCAGCCAGGGGTTGGCCGCCCGCTTCGTGAGCGGCTACTCGATGCATCACCCGGACGAGGTGACGGAGCATGAGCTGCATGCCTGGGCCGAGGTGTACCTCAGCGGTGGCGGCTGGCGGCCCTACGACCCCAGCCTGGGGCTGGCGGTGGCCGATGGCCATGTCACCCTGGCCGCCGCTCCCGACCACGGGCTGGCGGCGGCGGTGAGCGGCAGTTACCGGGGCACCGGCGTGGGCTCCGAGATGCAGTACCGGGTTTCCGTCCAGGCGGCGGAGAACCTGGTGGATCTGGAGACGTTCGCCGCCACGGCTTGATGGCCTCCCCCAGCCTGATCACCACCCTGCTGATCCTGCTCATCGGCTTGGTGGTGGCGCGGCTGAGCACCGGGCCGCTGCAGCGCTGGGCGGTGCCGGCGATCGTTCTGGAGATGGCGGTGGGGTTTGTGCTCGGCAACACCCTGATCCCCTTCAAGACCGTGGCGCCCCTCAGCGGCCTGATGGAGCTCGGGGTGCTGACGCTCTTCTTCCAGGTGGGGCTGGAGGTGCGTGGCGATCTGCTCGCCTCACGGCCAGGAACGGTGCTGCGCACCGTGGCCTTCAGCTTCCTGGCCCCCCTGCTGGCCTTCTGGCCCCTGCGGGCCTGGTTCGGCCTGGAGCTCGCGCCCACCCTGCTCTGCCTGGCGGTGCTGAGTGCCACCGGCACCGGGGTCACCCTGCGGGTGCTGTCCCAGCGGCGGGCGTTGCGCACCCCCACCGGCCGCTTGTTGGTGGGGGTGTCGGTGTTGGATGACCTGCCGGCGATCGGCTTGCTCACCCTCTCCACCGCCCTGGGCGGCAGGCGGCTGGGGGCGGCGGGCTTCGCTCCCCTGGGGTTGATGCTGGCCCTGGCGGTGGCGACGCTCTCCTACGTGGCGGTCGATCGCTGGGCCCGCAGCGGACGGCCTGCTCCCCAGGACCCGCTGGCGATCCTGACGCTGCTGATCGGCAGCGCCTGGCTGGGGGAGGCCAGCGGGCTCACCAGCCTGCTGGGGGCTCTCTGGGGCGGGGTGCTGCTGGCGAGGCTGCGGCCGCCGGATGGCGAACTCTCGCGGGTGCTGGCCCTGCTCTCTGAGGTGTTCCTGCCCCTCTATTTCCTCTCCGTGGGCCTGCGACTCTCCGCCGCCACCCTGATGGAGCCCCGGGCGTGGGGGCTGGCGGCGGTGCTGATCGTTCTGGCGGTGCTCAGCAAACTCGCCTGCGCCCTGGCGATCCGCGCCGCCGATCGGGCCGCAGGCATCGACCGCTGGCTGGTGGTTTTCGGCCTCATGCCCCGCGGACTGCCCGGCCTGGTGTTCGCCACCACCGCCCTGACGGCCAAGTTGATCGATCCGGTGCAGTTCGCCGCCCTGGTGCTGATGGTCACGTTCACCACCCTGGTGGGACTGTGGCTGCTGGATGGGCGGCTGCTGCGCACCACCCCGGCCGCGCCCCCCGGCGACGACGCAGGTTGACCCCTCCCGGCTGCCGGCACGCTGGCGGGACGGGCGGGTTTCCACTAGGTTCCGGCCAACCTAATCGGGATAATCCATGGCTGGCTCTCCGCGGCAGCGCGCCCGCCGCAACGCTCATGCGGCCCTGCTGCCCCTGCTGGGCCTAGCCCTGAATCCGCTTTCGCCGGCGCTGGCCGCTGAATCGGTCGAACCCCTGCTCCTTGAGCCCCAGGAGCGGCAGCGTTTCCTCCGTTCCGCTGATCAGGAGGCACTCCTAAGCGAAGCACCGCCGAGCCCGCTCCCCGTCGCAGAACTCTCCCCGTGGGCTGGCACTGTTGAACTTTACGGCTTCCTGCCGCTGCGTACCACCAATCAGACGACGATCCAGGGGTTCACGGCGGAATCCAACCTCAGCCTCGGCCAGCTGCTGCAGGTGCTCACCGGAACCTTCTCCTTCCGCGGCAGCGTGGAGCACGGCCGACTGGGTCTGCTCACCGACATCAGCTACGTGAGCCTGAACCATCAGCCGGCGATCGAGCGCTCGCGCGACAGGATCCGGCTCGGCGATGGTCGGATCCTCAGCGGCCTGGAGGCGCTGCGCGGCCGGGAGCGGCTGAAGAACGCGGCCCGCAGCCGCCTGGCCGAACGGCTCAACCGGCCCGGCGAAGTGGAGCGGGAGCGCGGCGCCCTTGCCGCCAAGCTGGCGCGGCGGGTGCGGGGAGAAGGACCGATCACGAGCAGCTTCCGCACCGAGATCAACGTCGAACAGGGCATCTACGACCTGGCCCTGCGCTACCGTCTCGGCGCCCGCGAAAGCGCGGTGGCCCCATCCGGCACGGTGACGGTGATTCCCTACGCCGGCATCCGCCTCCTCGACGTGGGCCTGGGCATCGATTCGTCTCTGAGCATCGGTGGCCTCCAGGAGCGTTCCGTCGCCCGCTCCTGGGGATCGCCCCAGGTGCAGCCGCTGCTCGGCACCCAGGCCCAGGTGTTCCTGGCGCCGCGGCTGCGCCTCTTCGCCCGCGGCGACGCCGCCGGTTTCGGGATCAGCGGCAGCGACAGCTTCTCCGCCAATGCCCAGCTGGGCGTGGGCTACGCCATCGGCAACTCCACCCAGCTGGATCTCTCCTGGCGTTACCTGCACCTGGCCGCCAACAACGGCAAGCACCGTGAAAATGCCTTCGTGGTGGGCCAGAACGGCCTGGAGCTGGGCCTGAAGGTGTTCTTCTGAACCGCTGCCCCTCCCCATGATGGGGGTGACCCCGCAGCCGCGTCCCGTGGACCCCCAGCAGGAACTCACCCTGATCGACGCCTGGTGGCGCGCCGCCAACTACCTGGCGGTCGGGATGATCTATCTGCGGGCCAACCCGCTGCTGCGGGAGCCGCTGCGGCCGGAGCACATCAAGAACCGCCTGCTCGGGCACTGGGGCTCCTCACCGGGTCAGGCCTTCCTCTGGGCCCACGCCAACCGGGTGATCCGCCACCACGACCTGGACATGATCTACCTCTCGGGCCCCGGCCATGGGGCGCCGGGGGTGCTGGGACCCACCTACCTCGATGGCAGCTACAGCGAGATCTACCCCGACAAGAGCCAGGACGCCGAGGGGATGGGGCGCTTCTTCAAGCAGTTCTCCTTCCCCGGCCACATCGGCTCCCACTGCACGCCGGAGACGCCGGGCTCGATCCACGAGGGGGGCGAGCTGGGCTACGTGCTCTCCCACGCCTGCGGCGCCGCGTTCGACAACCCCGATCTGATCGCCCTGGCCTGCGTCGGCGACGGTGAGGCGGAGACAGGCCCGCTGGCCACCTCCTGGCACATCAATAAGTTTCTCAATCCGATCCGCGATGGCGCCGTGCTGCCGGTGCTGCACCTGAACGGCTACAAGATCGCCAACCCCACCCTGCTGGCGCGCATCCCCCGCGCCGAACTGGAGAGCCTGATGGTGGGCCTGGGCTGGCGGCCCCTGTTCGTGGAGGGGCATGAGCCGGCGGCGATGCACGCCGCCATGGCCGCCGCGATGGAGGAGGCCATCGGCCAGATCCGCGCCATCCAGGCGGAGTGCCGCGCCAGCGGCGTTGCCCGCCGCCCGGCCTGGCCGATGATCGTGCTGCGCAGCCCCAAGGGCTGGACCGGACCGGCTGACCTGCACGGCCACCGGCTGGAGGGCTTCTGGCGCTCCCACCAGGTGCCCCTGCCGGATGTGCGCCACGACCCGGAACAGCTGGGGATGCTGGAGGCCTGGCTGCGCAGCTACCGCCCCGAGGAGCTGTTCGATGGGGACGGCCGCCTGATCCCGGAGCTGCAGGCCCTCTCCCCGCAGGGGGCAAGGCGAATGGGCTCCAACCCGCATGCCAACGGCGGCCTGTTGCGCCAGAAGCTCCGGCTGGCTGACGCCGAGGCCTATCAGGTGCCCGTGGAGAGCCCGGGCACCAGCGAGGCGGAGAACACGGCGCCGCTGGGGGCGCTGCTGCGCGACACGATCGTCCGCAATCCCCACTCGCTGCGGGTGTTCGGCCCCGACGAAACCGCCTCCAACCGCCTGCAGGCGATCTATGCGGTGACCGGCAAGGTGTGGATGGAAGCGCTGCTGCCGGAGGACGCCGACGGCGGTGAGCTGTCAGCGGACGGCCGCGTGGTGGAGATGCTCTCGGAGCACACGTTGGTGGGGATGATGGAGGGCTATCTGCTCACCGGCCGCTACGGCTTCTTCCACACCTACGAGGCCTTCGCCCACGTGATCGCCTCGATGTTCAACCAGCACGCCAAATGGCTGGAGGCCTGCCGCCACCACGCCCCCTGGCGGGCGCCGATCGGCCCGTGGAACTGCCTGATCTCCAGCACCGTCTGGCGTCAGGATCACAACGGCTTCACCCACCAGGATCCGGGCTTCATCGATCTGGCCGGCAACAAGAGCGGCGACGTGGTGCGCGTCTACCTGCCGCCCGATGCCAATTGCCTGCTGGCGGTGGCGGAGGAGGCGCTGCTGGAAACCAATGTCTGCAACATCATCGTCAGCGATAAGCAGAAGCATCTCCAGTACCTCAGCCTCGACATGGCGCGCCGCCACGTGGCCAAGGGCATCGGCCTCTGGAGCTGGGCCAGCAACGATCACCACGGCAGCGACCCCGACGAACCCGATGTGGTGATGGCCTGCGCCGGCGATGTGCCGACCCGCGAGACGCTGGCGGCGGTGGAGATCCTGCGGCGCGAGATCCCGCACCTGCGGGTGCGCGTGCTCAACGTGGTGAAGCTGTTCGCCCTCACCGATCCTGGCGAACACCCCCACGGACTGAGCGACCGGGATTTCGACAGCCTGTTCACCACCAACCGGCCGGTGATCTTCAACTTCCACGGCTATCCCTGGCTGATCCACCGGCTCACCTACCGCCGCAGCAACCACGGCAACTTCCACGTGCGCGGTTACAAGGAGAAGGGCAACATCAACACCCCCCTGGAGCTGGCGATGAACAACCAGATCGACCGCTTCAGCCTGGTGATCGATGTCATCGATCGCGTCGCCAGCCTCGGCTCCCGCGCCGCCCACATCAAGGAGCGGATGAAGGAGGCGATCCTGGGCCATCGCGCCTACGCCCATGAGCACGGCGAGGACGCCGCCGAGGTGAGCCACTGGCGCTGGAGCCTGCCCCCGGATCAGGGCTGATGGATCCCCGCCCGGCGCTGGTGCTCAACGCCGGCAGCTCCACCGTGAAGGCCGCCCTGCTGGCCGCCGATGGGGCCGTGCTCTGGCGGGAGCAGCGCTCCTGGAGCCCGGCGGCGGCCGAGGCGCTCCTCGACACCTGGCTGCCCGAGGCCCTGGCCCCCTGGCTGGCGCAGGCGGGGGGGCTGGCCCTGGCCGGCCATCGGGTGGTGCACGGCGGTGAGCGCTTCACCGCCCCCACCCGCCTCACGGAGAAGGTGCTGATGGCGCTGGAGGCGCTGGTGCCCCTGGCGCCGCTGCACAACGGCCCGGCCCTGGGGTTGATGCGCTGGCTGGCGACGCGCCGGCCGGAGCTGCCCCAGTGGGCCTGCTTCGACACCGCCTTCCACGCCAGCCTGCCGCCGGAGGCGCGCACCTACGCCATCCCGGCCCCCTGGCGACAGGCGGGGCTGCGCCGTTTCGGCTTCCACGGCCTCAACCATCAGCACGTGGCCGAGAGCGTGGCCCGCAGCGACCCCGGGGCCCGGCTGCTGATCAGCTGCCATCTGGGGGCCGGCTGCTCGCTCTGCGCCATCCGCGAGGGGCGCAGCATCGCCACCACGATGGGCTTCACGCCGCTGGAGGGCCTGGTGATGGCCACCCGCAGCGGCAGCCTCGATCCGGGCGTGCTGCTGCATCAGCTGCGCCGGGGCCTGACGCCGGAGGAGATCGACCGGGCCCTCAACAACGAGAGCGGCCTGCTCGGCCTCTCCGGCCTCAGCGGCGACATGGCCAGCCTGCGGCGAGCGCAGGCGGAGGGCCACGCCGGCGCGGCGCTGGCGATCGCCGTGTTCCGCCAGCGGCTGCTGCAGGAGATCGGGGCGATGGCCGCCAGCCTGGGCGGGGTGGATGTGATCGCCCTCAGCGGTGGCATCGGTGAACACGACGGGGCCCTGCGGCAGGAGCTGGCGGCCGCCCTGGCCTGGCTGGAGCCGTTCGCCCTGCGGGTGGTGGCCGCCGATGAGGAGGGGCAGATCGCCCGCAGCTGCCGGGCGGCGGCGCGGCGGGGCTGAGCCTCGTACGCTGCCGTGACATGGCTCAACGGCGTGGTGATGCGCAAGGAAGAGGGAAGCCGCTCCGGCGAACTGCGGGACCTGGGTTGGTCGGCGGAGGATGTGCGCCGCTACGAGGACCTCTGGGAGTACCGGCAGCGCTGGGGGGCGATCAACCTGGAGCGGGAGGATCGGGTCTTTCTGCGCCGCGCCGAGGCGGCCCTGCCGAACCGGCCCAGCGGCAAGGGGGCCCAGAAGAAGGGTCTGCATGACAAAGCCCACGTGCGCTGGCTGGCCCATTTCCTCGCCGCCATGCGCGCCGATCCCCAGCTGCAGGGGCTGCCGGAGGGGGAGGAGGCCGCCTGGGTGATCCTGCTGGAGGAGGAGTTGCGGGCGCTGGCCTGGTACGAACCGGTGCTGGGCCTGCCGGACACCCTGCGCGCCCGCTCCCTCGTGGCGGACCGGGAGAGCTGGATCCAGGAGGCGGCCGCCGAGGGCCGGTCGCTGGAGTTCGACTTCGCCGCCGCCCTGGAGCGGGCGAAGCAGGAGGGCAACACCAGCTGGAAGCCGCTGCGCGGCGAGGCCCAGGCCGCCGCCCGCGACTTCCCCGTGCTGCCGGCGGCAACCGCCGCCGCCTTCCGGGCGAAGCGGCGCCAGGAGCTGCTGGAGCGGATTCGCGCCTTTCCCTCCCTCAAGGACAGCGAGAAAGGCGAGCCGCCGGACGACTGGACCGCCTGAAGGTCCCCGCAGCGCCGCCACCGTGATCGCCCTCCCCCTCGACAGCTGGCCCCTCTGGGCGGCCCTGGCCTCCCTGTTTGCCGCCCTCACCGCGGTGCTGGCCAAGGTGGGGGTGAAGGGCATCGACCCCGACCTGGCCACCCTGCTGCGCACCCTGGTGGTGGCCCTGTGTCTGGCAGGCCTGCTGCTGGCCCTGGGCAAGCTCCATCCGGGCCGACTGGCCCAGCTGCCGCGCGGCAGCCTGGTGGCCCTGGCGCTCTCCGGGCTGGCCACCGGCGTGTCCTGGCTCTGCTATTTCCGCGCCCTGGCCCTCGGTCCGGTGGCGCGGGTGGCGCCGATCGACAAGCTCAGCGTGGTGCTGGTGGCCCTCTTCGGGGTGCTGTTCCTGGGGGAGCGGTTGGGGCCGCTGGCCTGGCTGGGAATCGCCCTGATGGCGGTGGGGGCGGCGCTGGTGGCCTGGGCCTGAGGGCGACGCGGATGGGGAGGGGGCGATGAGGGGCGCGGGCGATGGCTTGCCGGCCACGCACCAGCTGCTGCTGGCCGGCGGGGGCCACAGCCACGCCCTCCTGCTGCGCACCTGGGCGATGCGCCCGCAGAGCCGGCCCCGCCAGAGCCGCATCACCCTGGTGAGCCGCCGGGGCGGCACCTTTTACTCCGGGGTGGTGCCGGCCCTGGTGGCGGGCCTGCGGCGCCCGGAGGCCTGCGCCATCGACCTGCGCAGCCTCTGCGACCGGGCCGGGGTGACCTTCGTGCAGGCGGAGATCACCGGCCTGGATCCGGCGCAGGCGGAGCTGCGGCTGGCGGGGCGACCGCCCTTGCGCTTCGACGCCCTCAGCCTGGATGTGGGGGCGGTGACCGCCCCGGCCCACGGCGGCGACGGCCTGGCGGTGAAGCCGCTGGAGCCGTTCCTGGCCTGGTGCGCGGCCCTGCCGGCGGGGGAGGTGGTGCGCATTCGGGGCGGGGGAGCCGCGGCGGTGGAGCTGGCCCTGGCCCTGCGGGCGCAGGGCCATCCCGTGCGGCTGCTGCTGCGGGGGGAGGGGCTGCGCCTGGGCTCCGCGGCGGCCGGCAGGGCCGGCGAGCGGCTGCTCGCCGCGGCGGGGGTGGTGATCGAGCGCCGGGTGGCGGCGGACGTCCCGGCCGACCTGCGCTGCACCGGCAGCCGGGGGCCGGCCTGGCTGGCGAGCTCCGGCCTGCCGGTGGAGGCGGGCAGCGGCAGGCTGCGGACGGACCGGAGCCTGCAGGTGCTCGGCCATCCCGGCCTGTTCGCCAGCGGCGACTGCGGGGTGATCGACGGCGATGTCCGGCCTCCTTCCGGCGTCTGGGCGGTGCGGGCCGCGCCGGTGCTGGCGGCCAACCTGCGGCGCCACCTGGCCGGTGAGCCGTTGCGGCGCTGGCGGCCCCAGCCCCTGGCCCTGCAGTTGCTCGGGGATGGGGGGGCCTGCGGCGCTGGTCCGCGCGCCCTGGCCAGCTGGGGGCCGCTCAGCCTGGGTCCGAGCCGCTGGCTCTGGCGCTGGAAGGACCATCTGGATCAGGCCTTCCTGCGGCGCCTCACCGCCCCAGCGGTGGTCCCAGCCGCCTGTCGGGGCTGCGCCGCCAAGCTGGCCGCCGCACCGCTGCGCGCCGCCCTGGCGCGGCTGGCCCCAGACGGCCGCCCCCCGGCCTGCGAGGACGCGGCCGTGCTGGGGCGGGATGGGAACGGGGGCCAGTGGCTGCAGAGCGTCGACGGCTTTCCGGCCCTGCTGGCGGACCCCTGGCGCAACGCCCGGCTCACCACCCTGCACGCCTGCAGCGACCTGTGGGCCTGCGGCGCCACGGTGGCGAGCGCCCAGGCGCTGGTGACCCTGCCGGCGGCCGGCGCGGCGCTGCAGGAGGAGCTGCTGCTGCAGACCCTGGCGGGTGTGCGCTCGGTGCTCGATCCGCTCGGCGCGGCCCTGCTGGGGGGGCACAGCCTGGAGGCCCGCGATGGCGCCGGCCCCAGCCTGGCCCTGACGGTGAACGGCCGGGTGGGGCCGCGGGGGCCCTGGCCCAAGGGCCCGCTGGCGTCCGGCGAGGTGCTGTTGCTCTGCCGTCCGCTCGGCAGCGGTGTGCTCTTCGCCGCCGCCATGGCCGGCGCCACCCGGCCCGACTGGATCGATGCGGCGCTGCTCACCCTGGAGGGCAGTCAGGCACCACTGGTGGAGATTCTGATGGCCCACGGCTGCCGCGCCTGCACGGACATCACCGGTTTCGGGTTGCTGGGGCATCTGGGGGAGATGCTGGAGGGAGCGGCCGCGGGCACCGGCGTGGTGCTCGACAGCGCCGCCCTGCCGGCCCTGGAGGGGGTGGCGGAGCTGCTGCGGCGGGGTTACGCCAGCAGCCTGGCCCCCGCCAACGCCGCCGCCTTTGCCCTGCTGGAGGGGCCGGTGCGGCTGCAGGAACCCGGAGGCGAGGCGGCGGAGAGGGCCTGGCGGCGGGAGCTGCTGATCGACCCCCAGACCTGCGGCCCCCTGCTCGCCGCCCTGCCGGCGGCCCAGGCGGCGGCGGCCCTGGCGGCTGTACGGGCAGCGGGCTTTGCCCAGGCGGCCCTGATCGGCCAGGTGGAGCGCAGCGCCTGACGGCTCGCCATCCGGCGGATCAGGGCGCGAGCGGTCGGCCCACCAGGCCGCGCTCCAGCAGCAGGGCGGCGGCGGACGTGGGATCGAGATCCCCCAGCTCCACCGCCGCCACCTCCGGGTGGCGGCTCAGTTCGTGGTCATAGCAGCGGTCGTAGTAGTCGAGCATCGGCCGGCAGGCCGCGGCCCGGTCGCCGGCGGCGATCGCCGCCAGGGCCTCGGCGGTGCGCTGGGGGCCGAGGCGACGGGCGATGCGCTGGGTGGCCTCCGCCAGGCCCTCCGGATCCTGAACTCCATAGAGGCGCACCAGATGGGCGATGCGGGCCTCCAGGGGGCGGCGCACCTCCAGGAGCGGCGCCGCCCGCATCTGCCGCCACAGGCCCGCAGGGATGCGGCAGCGCCCCACCTGCACGCTCTCGGCCTCCAGCCAGATCTCCGCCGCCCCCTCCAGGGCGACCAGATCGGTCGCCAGGAGGTTTTCATAGTGCTCCGTGCTCGGCTGGGGGGGAAGACCGAGGGCCCCGAAGCTGCTGCCCCGATGGTGGGCGCGGCCCTCCAGGTCGATCACCGCCACGCCCCGCTGGCGCAGGGCGAGCAGCAGTTCGGTCTTGGCGCTGCCGGTGCGGCCGCCCAGCAGGCGCAGGGGCCAGGGGCGCTCGAACTGCTGCAGCACCCACTGCCGCCAGGCCTTGTAGCCCCCCGTCAGCACGTGCACCGGCAGGTCGAGGCTGCCTGCCAGCGCGGCCACGCTGAGCGAACGCATGCCCCCCCGCCAACAGTGCAGACGCAGGGGGGAACCCCCGGCGGCGGCCGCCGCCTGCAGCAGCCCATCGGCCAGGGTGGCCAGGCGCGGTCCGAGGCGTTCCAGGCCGTGGCGCACCGCCGCCTGCCGCCCCGCCTGGCGGTAGAGGGTGCCGATCTCCGCCCGTTCCTCGTCGCTGAACAGGGGCAGGTTGGTGGCCCCGGGGATGTGGCCGCGGCCGAATTCGCCGGGGCTGCGCACGTCGAGGATCGGCCCGCCCGCCGCCAGAAACGCCCGGATCTCCAGGCCGGGGGCGGAGGGCTGGGCGATCATGGCGTCGGCAGGGGCGGGAAGGCGAGCAGCACCTCGGCTCCCCCCAGGGGGGAGCTGCCGAACTGCAGCCCCCCCCCATGGTTGTCGACGGTGGTGCGCACCACGAACAGGCCGATGCCGCTGCCATCGGGCTTGGTGGTGATCAGCGGCAGTCCGGCGATCACCCCCTCCGGAATGCCGGGCCCGCTGTCAGCGATGCGCAGCTCTACCCCCTGGGGCCCGCGGCCCAGGGTCACGGCGATGCGACGGGGATCGGCACTGCCCCGCAGGGCCTCCTGGGCGTTGCGCACCAGGTTGCTCACCGCCACCTGCAGCTGGTCGGCGTCGCCGGCGATCCAGGCCGGCAGCTCCAGCCCCTCCCGCAGCACCTCCACACCGCCGGCCTCGAGCCGGGGCCGCAGATAGAGCAGGGCGCTCTCCACCACCGTCACCAGATCCAGCGGCCGGGCTTCGGTGTGCACGTTGCGCAGCAGGCAGCGCATCTTCTCGGTGATCGTCACCACCCGCTCGGCCTCCTCCATCAGGGCGTCGAGACAGCCCGCCAGCTCGGCGCTGGGCCTGTCGCCACCGCCGCTGCCGGGGCGGCCACGGGCCAGGCGGGCGTGCAACAGGATGGCGCTGAGGGGCTGGTTGATCTCGTGGGCCACGGCCGCCGCCGTGAGGCTGCTGCGCAGCTTCTGCTCCATCAGCCGCTCCGCCTCCCGCCGCTCGCTGATGTCCAGCAGGGTGACGACGAGCAGGTCATCGAGGCGGATGCCGCTGATCAGCACATCGCGATCGCGGCCGTCGGCGCAGCGCACCCGGTATTCACCCTCCGGCACCCGGCCCCCGCTGGCGGTCGCCTCTGCCAGGTCCCGCTCCCAGCGCTGCCGCACCTCCGCCCGGTAGGTGGGGTCGGGATAGGCCAGGGCGAACCAGCTGTCCAGGTCCCGCAGGGCGGAGGCGTCCCAGCCGTAGGTTTCCGTGAAGCAGCGGTTCTGGAAAAGCTCTCCCTCCCCTCCCCCCTCCCCGAGCCGCATGGTGCCCACCGGAACCGGCAGGTTGTCGAGGATGCGCTGCAGCCGCCGCTCGCTCTCCTGCAGGGAGCGCTGGGCCAGCACCCGCTCGGTCACATCGATCAGCACCCCCTCCCAGACCGTGGAGCCATCGTCGAGATCGCGGGGCACCGATTCGGCGGTGATCCAGCGGGTCTCGCCCTTCACCACCACCCGGCATTCCCCCCGGAAGGGGCGCTTGGCGGCGAAGGCCTCGGCATTGCGCCGCAGCCACTCCTCGTAGTCGTCAGGGTGAACGCAGGCGAAGGCCTCAAGCGGATTCTCCCGGGCGCGGGCCCGCTCCAGCCCGGTGATCTGCAGAAAGCGCTCGCTGAGGAACTGGAAGTAGGCCACCGGCCGATCCGGGGTCATCACCATCGTGTAGGTGCCCACAGGGATCGCCTCGGTGATCGAAAGGGCCATCTCCGCCCGGATGGCGCGGGCCTCCTCCAGCTCCGCCTCCGCCCGGCGGTGGGGGGTGACATCGATCACCGCCGCCAGGATCAGCTCGCCATGGACGCTGAGCTGCAGCTGCACCTCCCGCCGCTCGCCTCGCCCGTCCTCCACCCGGCACTGCAAGGTGCCGAGACCCTCGCGGCCGGCGAGGTCGGCCGCCTGCTGCCACTGGTCGAGCACCCGCTGGCGGTAGGCGTCGATCGGGTAGGCGTGGCGCAGCCAGTCGGAGAGCCGGGGGATCTCGGCCGCCTGGAAGCCGAAGCTCCGCCCAAAGGCGGCGTTGGTGAAGCGCACCGCCGGATCGGGCTGGCGGTCGCAGCAGAGGATCGCCACCGGCAGACCGTCGAGCGGTACGGCCAGGCCCGCCAGCTGGGGGGAGGAAGGGGACATCGGGGGCGGAGCACGAAGGGCCCCGGCGGGGCCGACGGTCCTGTCGGGCACGATGGAAGCACAGAAGCGGCTGAATCCGTCCATGGCCCGCCCCGTTCTCCCCCCCTCCCCGGCTGGCCGGACCCGCCGCCGCGCCCTGCTGCTGGCCGCCGCCGCCGGGCTGGCGCTGCTGCTGCCCCGCCCACCCCTGGCCCCCCTGGCCCCCCTGGGCCTGCTCACTCCGGCCCAGGCCCAGAGCCGCGACGGCGTGGCGTTGCGCATCGGCGCCATCCCCGATCAGAAGCCCGAGAAGCTCAACCGCCTCTACGGGGAGGTGGCGCGGGAGCTGGAGCGCCAGCTGAATGTGCCCGTGCGTTACGTGCCGGTGGTGGATTACAGCGCCGCCGTGAGCGCCTTCCGCACCGGCAGCCTGGATCTGGTCTGGTTCGGCGGGCTGACGGGGGTGCAGGCGCGGCTGCAGCGCCCCGGGGCAAAGCTGATCGCCCAGCGGGACATCGACGCCAGGTTCCGCTCGATGTTCATCGCCAGCAGCCGCAGCGGCCTCAAGCCGTTCAAGTCTGTGCAGGGGCTGCAGAGCCTGCGGGGCCGGCGCTTCACCTTCGGCTCGGAGAGCTCCACCTCCGGCCGGCTGATGCCCCAGTTCTTCCTCGGCCAGGCGGGCGTCAAACCCGCCGACTTCGCCGGTGGCGCGCCGGGCTTCAGCGGCAGCCATGACGCCACCATCGCCCTGGTGCAGAGCGGCGCCTACGAGGCCGGCGCCGTGAACCAGCAGGTGTGGACCTCCAGCCTGATCGAAGGCAAGGCGAACCCCGCCAAGGTGATCGCCCTCTGGCGCACCCCCCCCTACCCCGACTACCAATGGGTGGCGCAGCCCAACCTGGATCAGCGTTTCGGCAAGGGGTTCACCAGCCGTCTGCAGAACGCCATCCTCAGCTGGCGCAGCCAGGATCCGGAGCAGCAGCGGATCCTGGCACTGTTCGGCGCCCAGCGCTTCGTCAAGGGCGATGTCAGGGCCTACGGCCAGATCGAGGAGGTGGGGCGCCAGCTCGGCATGATCCGCTGATGGGGACGGCGGCGGCGGAGTCGGCGGCGCTGCTGGAGCTGCGCGGCATCCGCGTGGCTGGCCGCGGGCGACCGCGCCTGGAGGCGGTGGATCTGCGCCTGCGGGCCGGCGAGCGGGTGGCGCTGCTGGGGCCGAGCGGCGCGGGCAAGAGCACGCTGCTGGCGGTGGCCAATGGGCTGCTGCGACCGGAGGCGGGCACGGTGCTCTGGGAGGGGCAGCCGCCCCAGCGCTCCCGGCGGGCCCGGCGGCGCCAGCAGGCCCGCATCGGCACCCTCTGGCAGGACCTGCGCCTGATCGAGGAGCTGAGCGTGCAGCAGAACCTCAACGCCGGACGGCTTGCCGCCTGGGGCTGGCCGCGGGCCCTGCTCAACCTGCTGCTCCCCCTGGAGAGCGACGCCTGCCGGGCGGTGCTGGCGCGGGTGGAGCTGGATCCGGCCCTGCTGGCCCAGCCGGTGGCGCGCCTCTCCGGCGGCCAGCGCCAGCGGGTGGCGATCGCCCGGCTGCTGCGCCAGGAGCCCACCGTGGTGCTGGCCGATGAGCCCCTGGCGAGCCTCGATCCACGCCTGGCGGCGGAGCTGCTGGCGCTGCTGCTGCGTCAGGCCGCGGCTCCCCGCGCCCTGCTGCTGAGCCTGCATCGCCCCGATCTGCTGGCCGGTTTCGATCGGGTGGTGGGGCTGCGGCAGGGGCGCCTGCGCTTCGATCTGCCCAGGGCGGGGTTGGATGGGGCCCTGCTCCAGGAGCTCTACGGCGGGGAGGGGGGATGAGGGTGGCGGGGCCGGTCTGGATGCTGTTGCCGGGCCTGGTGGTGGTGCCCGTTCTGCTCTGCCTGCCGTGGTCGTTCCATGGCGGCGGCTGGGACCTGATCGGCCGCTTCGCCCTGGCCGCCGTGACGCCCTCCCTGGATCCCACCGTGCTGCGCTCGGTGGCCGGCGGCCTGGGGGTGACCGTGGCGATGGCCCTGCTCGGCTGGCTGGTCAGCCTGCTGCTGGGGCTGCCCCTGGGCCTGGCCAGCTCGCGCACGGTCTGGCGGAGCCTCTGCGGCCAGGAGCTGCCCGCCCTGCTGATCCGGCGGCTGCTAGCGATCCCCCGTTCGATCCACGAGCTGATCTGGGGGCTGCTGCTGCTGCAGCTGGTGGGTCTGCAGCCGGCCGTGGCGGTTCTGGCCCTGGGCCTGCCCTTCGGGGCGCTGGTGGCGCGGGTGGTGGCCGACCTGCTCGATTCCCTGCCCGTCGCCACCCTGGAGGCGCTGCGGGCAGGGGGGGCCGCGACGCCGGCCGCCCTGCTCACCGCCCTGGGACCGCCCCTGCTGCCGGGGGTGCTCAGCTATGGCGGCTACCGGCTGGAATGCGCCCTGCGCAGCGCCACCCTGCTGGGGGTGTTCGGTCTGGGGGGGCTGGGTACCGAACTGCGGCTGAGTCTGCAGTCGCTGGAGTTCCGGGAGCTCTGGAGCGGCCTCTGGGCCCTGCTGGCCGTGATGCTCCTGTTGGAGGGGGGCCTGGCCCGGCTGCGGCGCCACTGGCTGATGCCTCCCCGGCTGGGGTTGGGGCGGCCGGGGGTGGGCCGGCGCAGCCGCCAGATGCTGCTGGCGCTCCTGGCCCTGGTGCCCCTGGCCCTGCTGCTCGCCTGGGGCCTGCAGGTGGATCCGCGGGCGCTGCTGCGCTGGCAGCCGCTGCCGGGGCTGGGGCAGAGCGAGTGGCCAATGGTGCTGGCCCTGCCCTGGGCCCGGCTGGTGGCCAGCACCCTGGCGCTCACCGTGCTTGCCGCCTGCCTGGCGGTGGGGTTGGCGCCCTGGCTGCTGCTGCTGGTGGCGCCCTGGCGGGGCGGGCGGCTGCCGGTGCGGCTGCTCTGGGCCCTGGGGCGGCTCTGGCCGCCGCCGCTCACCGCCCTGCTGCTGCTGTTTCTGCTCAAACCGGGGGTGCTGCCGGCGGCCCTGGCCCTGGCCTTCCCCAACCTGGGAATCCTCGGCCGCCTGCTGCTGGAGGGCCTGGACGACCACCCGGCGACGGTGGAGGAGGGGTTGCGCAGCGCCGGCGTCGCGCCCGCGCCGGCGCTGCTGTACGGGCGCTTCCCGGCGGTGGCCGACAGCTACCTGGCCTACGGCGCCTATCGGAGCGATGTGATGCTGCGGGAAACCGTGGTGGTGGGGCTGACGGGGGCGACCGGCCTGGGAAGCCAGCTGGTGGAGAGCCTGGCGGCCTTCGCCTGGGATCAGGTGCTGGCCCTGGTGGCGGTCTACGCCGTGTTGACCCTGGTGGGGGAGGAGACCAGCGATCGGATCCGACGCCGGCTGCTGGGCGGCCCCCGCCCTCAGGAGGGGGTGCCCCAGGGGCTGGGTTGGCGGGGGGCGCTGGAGGCCTCTGGAGCGGGAGCCTCAGGCCGCAGCTGACGGTCCTCCAGCAGGGCCATGGTGAGGGACATCGCCCCGGCCACCGCCAGCAGCGCGCCGGTGCAGAGCAGCGCCAGCCGCCGGCCAGGGGGGAGGGGCGCCGCGGCGCGGGGCACGGGATGGCCGCAATCGGCACACACCAGGCCGCGGGGAACCACCAGGGAACGGGCCACAAGGAGGCAGCGGCAGTTGGGACAGGACATCGGACCCCGGGGCGAGGGGAACAGACCCCCGTCCCTTCACGTTCGACAGGGGAGGGACGCCCTGCCGCATCGACGGCTACCGGATCCGCAACCCGGGGGGCGGCTGGGCTCTTGGCGGGATCGATCACCAATGCTTAGCGATCGCCGCTTTCCCCAGAACGGCAACGGTTTCCCCAGTTCTTACCCCATTTTTCCCCAGGCGTCCCAGCCGAGAAGGGGCCAGCCAGCACCACTCTCCAGCCCCCGCGTGGAAATCGAGCCGGGCCCTTGACAGCGAAAGGCACCCATGGCTCTGTTGCCGCCAACAACCCATCCTGCAGCGGAAAAGCCTTGCAACAGCAGGAATCCCAGTGTAAGACCCAGCGAGTCGCACAGCCGCTGGCCGCCTTTGACTCCAGGGCCAGGCCATGGCCTTATGGAGGGCCGTGATTCTGCAGGCGGCGTCCAATGGTTCCGGCCCTTCCCGTGATTCCCCGTGATCAGGTCGAAGCCGTTGACTCGGGCGGCCAGGCGCTGTCAGCGCTGAGGGCGGCCGGCCAGCCGGAGATCCTGGTGCTGTTCCCCGCCGGTCTGGAGGATGGTCAACGGGCCGTGGAGGCGGTGCGCAACGGCCGCAGCGTGCTGCTCAACGCCTCGGGCCTGGAGCCCCGCCTGGGGCAGCGGCTGGTGGATTTCACCTGTGGGGGGGTGTCCGCCATGGATGGGCGCTCCCATCGCATCGGCGAAGCGGTGTTTCTGTTCACCGCGGCGCTCAGCCGGGTCGAGCGGACCGCCGGACCCGGCTGAGCGGCGGACGGACGGATTCAGGCGGCTTCGTCCTCGTCGTGGGCGAAGCGGTTGTAGAGGAAATCAAGAGCTGAATTGCGCAGCTCATAGTAGCGGGGATCCTCCATGATGTCCTCCCGGCTGCGGGGCCGGGGGAAATCAATATTGAGCACCTCGCCGATGCCGGCGGCCGGACCGTTGGTCATCATCACCAGGCGATCGGCGAGGAACAGGGCCTCATCGATGTCGTGGGTGATCATCAGCACCGTGCACTTCTGGGTGTTCCAGATATTGAGCAGCTCCTCCTGAAGCTCCTCCTTGGTGATCGCATCGAGGGCGCCGAAGGGCTCATCGAGGATCAGCACCTCAGGGCGGATGGCGAGGGCGCGGGCGATCGCCACCCGCTGCTTCATGCCGCCGGAGAGCTGGGTGATCTTCTTCTCGGCGGCGGCGGTGAGGCCCACCAGTTCCAGGTGCTCCATCGAGATCTCGTGGCGCTCCTGGTTGCTGAGCTGGGGTTTGACCGAATCCACGCCCAGCTTCACGTTCTCATAGGCGGTGAGCCAGGGCAGCAGGGCATAGCCCTGGAACACCACCATGCGGTCGGGGCCGGGCTTCTCGATTGTCTTGCCATCCAGCAGCACCTGGCCCTCGGTGGGGGTGGCGAAGCCGGACACCATGTTGAGCAGGGTGGATTTGCCGCAACCGGAATGGCCGATCACACACATGAATTCCCCCTTGTACACATCGAGGCTGATGTCCTTGAGCACGGTGTAGGTACCGCGGGGGGTGTCATACACCTTGCTCAACTCGTTGAAGCGCAGCAGCACGGGGGCATCGCCGGGCCCGGTGGGCGGGGCGGTGAGGCTGGAGGTCATGGAGGGAATGGGGATGGGAGGTGGGGAAGAATGACAACCGGACGGGCCGGGGCTCAGGCGGCCAGGGGACGGGGAGCGCCGATGGCAATCTCGGCCACGCTGAAATCGCGATGCACGCTTACACCATTGAGATAGCCGATCGGGTCGTCGCCATTGAAGGAAACACCATCGAACAACTTGATCTCACCGCGCTGGTAGCTCACATCCTCCAGGCCGAGCTCTCGGGCCGCGGTGCTGAACACCCCGACGCTGCAGATGCGCTCCAGGATCTCCACGTAGTTGCGCGGGAAGGGAATCTCCGCCCAGCGGGCCAGCTGGGTCATGATCCACAGGTGTTCGCTGCGGCTGGGGCGGTTGACCCCGGGGCCGAAGAAAAGGTGGTGTGGTTCACCGTGGGGGGCGAATTCACTGCCATCGGCCGTGCGACCGGCCTCGCCGCTGAACTGGATCAGCTCCTTCTTCATGCCGAGGTAGCGGCGATCGGCGAGCAGTTCGCTCATCTCCGACCAGTGGGCGGGATCGGCGCAGAAGCGGCAGGCCTCCAGCAGCGCCTTGGTGAGG
>JBEIHT010000037.1:0-21558 GCA_040381155.1 Aphanothece sp. | reverse complement strand
CGAATGCCGCCGCCATCACAGGAAAGAATTTTGATTGGGGTCGACATGATTTTGAACCTTGGTGGATTCCCTATGATCCTAGCCTTGGCCGCGCCGGCTTGCCATGATATTGGTCGGCTTTGACATGCGGGCCCTAGGTAGAGGCACTCAGTTCCGATGAGCCACCAGTGGATCGTGGCGCTTCCAGTCCGGGCTAGCAGCAGTGATCTGTCATCTTTCTTTATTCGCCAACCTGCAAGGTGGCGCCCTCTAGGACCCAGCCACAGACGATGGCAGTTGTGGTGGCCAGGGTTGTCAAGATTGAAGCCCGCTGTTGACCTTCCTCATTGGGACTGCCTGAAAACGCCTAGACCCTGGGCATGGGGCTCTGATACAGCCTCTATTTTTATCGGAATTGCTGGAACGCCAGCATCTTGAATCCAGGTCCTGTCCCCTGAGGTAACGCGGTCTAGTGGCGGAATATGTTCTGGCTCTGTGTGCAGTGGCGTCCACCATTTGCTATCGAAGTCTGTCTTCTATCACCTGGCCGTACTCTGCCTTGGTGTTGCTTTCTTTCCGTCTTCAGATGGTCCAGGCGGCTTTTGCTGTCGTCTTTCGGATTGGCACAACTCGTTTTCTGGCCAGCATCGTCCTGGCGCAATGGTGTGCTGGCCTGCCCCGGCTGCCACCCTCTGCACCCCTCAGGTCTTCTCCCCTGGCCATGCCGCCCGGATGCCTGGGGTCGTCTGCCGTTCCTCTGGCAAGGTTCCCAGAGGCGGCCCTGTTCCAGCCGCCGCCGGCCCCGTCCGATGCCCGAACCGATCGCCACCACCCTGCGCGGCGCCGCCCTGCTCCACGATCCTGCGCTCAATAAGGGCACCGCCTTCAGCCGCGAGGAGCGCCGCGCCCTGGGCCTGGAGGCCCTGCTGCCCTGGCAGGTGGAAACCATCGAGCAGCAGGTGCAGCGCTGCTGGAGCGCCTTCGCCGAGCTCGGCAGCCCGCTGGAGCGCTACGCCTGGGTGCAGGGCCTGCGGGAGCGCAATCTCACCCTCTTCCATCGCCTCCTGGCCGATCACATCGAGGCGGTGATGCCGATCGTCTACACGCCCACGGTGGGCGAGGCGATCCAGCAGTTCAGCCTCACCTACCGCACCCCCAGCCAGGGCCTCTACCTCACGGCCACCCAGCAGCACGAGTTCGAGCGGCTGCTGCAGGAAGCCCTCGCCGGGGCGCCCACCCCCACCATGCTGCTGGTCACCGACGCCCAGGGCATCCTCGGCATCGGCGATCAGGGGGTGGGCGGCATCCACATCTGCCAGGGCAAGCTGGCCGTCTACACCCTCTGTGCCGGCCTCGATCCCCGCCGCGGCCTGCCGGTGATGCTCGATGTGGGCACCGACCGGCCGGAACTGCTGGACGACCCCCGCTACCCCGGCCTGCGCCAGCCCCGCCTGCAGGGCCAGGCCTACGACGCGGTGATCGAGCGCTTCATCCACGCCGTTCGCGCCGTCTGCCCCGATGCCCTGGTGCACTGGGAGGATTTCGGCGCCGCCAACGCCCGCCGCGTGCTCGACACCTACCGGCGGCGCGTGCCCAGCTTCAACGACGACATCCAGGGCACCAGCGGGGTGGCCTGCGCCGCCATCCTCGCCGGCCTGCGCGGGCTGGGGCGATCGCTGGCCGAGGAGCGGATCGTGATCTTCGGGGCCGGCAGCGCCGGCTGCGGCATCGCCGAGCGGTTGTTGCGGCTGCTGGAGCGCCAGGGGCTCACCGCCGCTGAGGCGGCCGGGCGGCTGTGGCTGATCGACCGCGATGGCCTGCTCCACCACGGCCTCCTGCACGACGGCCAGCCCGCCCATCACCCGGCCCTCGCCACCTACGGCAAGAGCGCCGAGCAGCTGGCGGCGGTGGGCCTGCTGCCCGAAGGGCCGATCGGCCTGCGGGCGGTGGTGGAGGCGGTGCGCCCCGGCGTGCTGCTCGGCACCTCCACCTGCGCCGGCGCCTTCGATCAGGCCGTGGTGGAGGCCCTGCGGCTGGGCTGCCCCCGCCCGATCGTGCTGCCCCTCTCCAACCCCACCCGCCTGGCGGAGGTCACCCCCGACAACCTGCTGCGCTGGAGTGACGGCCAGGCCCTGGTGGCCACCGGCAGCCCCTTCGCGCCGGTGCCTCTGGCGGGCCGGCAGCGGATCATCGGCCAGTGCAACAACTGCTTCGTGTTCCCCGGCCTCGGCTTCGCGGCGATGGCGGTGGGTGCCGAGCAGGTGAGCGAGGCGATGATCGATGCCAGCGTCGAGGCGCTGGCGGGGATGATCCCGGCGGCGACCGATCCGGAGGCGGCGCTGATGCCGCCGCTCTCGGCCGTGCAGGAGGTGTCCTGGGCGGTGGCGGAGGCGGTGGCCTGCGCCGCGGTGGATGGGGGCCTGGCCCGCCGTGCCCGCAGCCACGACGAGGCCCTGGCCCGGCTGGAGGCCTGCCGATGGTGGCCCATTTACCCCGCGATCGTGCCGCTCTGATGCCCGGCCAGTGCGGCGCACAGTAATAAGAGCTGTGTCAGCTGGCGCGATCGGACGCCAGGGCGCCCTAGCACCTTCGGGTCCGTTCCCGTTTCTTGGGCTTCTTCGTCCAGCTCACCGACGCCATCGCGGCGCGCCAGTCGCTGCTGGTCACCGGGCTCGACCCGAACCCGGAGATGCTGCAGAGCTGGGCGCACCGCCGCGGCATGGGCGGTCGCTCCTTCCTCTCCCAGGCCCGCCACTGGATCAAGGCGGTGATCGAGGCCACCTCCCCCCACGTCTGCGCCTACAAGCCCAGCCTCGGCTTCTACCAGGCCCTCGGCTCCACCGGCCTCGAACTCCTGCGCGAGGTGCGCGAGCTGGTGCCGCTCGACATCCCCCTGATCATCGACGCCAAGCACGGCGACCTCAACAGCTCCTCGGCCCTGGCCCATTACGTGTTCCGCGACCTGGGCGCCGATGCGATCACGCTCTCGCCCCTGCCCGGCCAGGACATCGCCGCCCCCTTCCTCCTCTACCCGGAGAAGGCCGTGGTGGTCACCTGCCACAGCTCCAACCCCGCCGCCCGCCTGATCCAGCACCACCCCAACGAAGACGACCCCCTGTTCCTGCGCATCGTGCGCGAATGCCAGCTCTGGGCCACCCCCGAGCAGCTGCTGCTGGAGGTGGGCACCAGCGACCCGGAGATCCTGGCGCGGGTGCGGCGCGAGGCCCCGGAGCGCTTCCTGATCCTGCGCAGCCTCTGGGCGGAAGAAGACCGCCTCGACGCCCTGCTGGAGGCCGGCCTCAGCCAGTCCGCCGATGGCCTGCTGCTGCCCCTGCCCCAGAACCTGCTGGTGGAGGACGACATGGCCGAGCGGGCTGAAGGCCTCAAGCGCCGCATCGAGGAGCGCCGCCGCCACTGGCTGGAGAGCCATCCGCGCCAGGCGGCGGAAACCTGCCGCGTCTGGCTGCCGGGCAGCCCGGAGCCCGGCGCCGCCGGCGCCGCCGCCGGCGCCGGCGGCCCGGCCAACGGCAAGGGCGAGGATCCCCTGGCCGGCATGATCCTGGAGCTGTTCGACATCGGCTGCCTGCTGTTCGGCGAGTACGTGCAGGCCTCCGGGGCGATCTTCAATTACTATATCGATCTGCGCCAGATCATCTCCGATCCCAATCTCTTCCACCGCGTTCTCCACGCCTATGCCGGCCAGCTCGAACACCTCGCCTTCGATCGCATCGCCGGCATCCCCTACGGCTCCCTGCCCACCGCCACCGGCCTCTCGCTGCTGCTGCACAAACCCCTGATCTACCCCCGCAAGGAGGTGAAGGCCCACGGCGCCCGCCGCCTGATCGAGGGTGATTTCGAAGATGGTGATCTGGTGGTGGTGGTCGACGACATCCTGATCACCGGTGGCAGCGTGCTGGAGGGCATCGCCAAGCTGGAGAGCTCCGGGCTGTGCGTGGAGGATGTGGTGGTGTTCATCGACCATGGCGGCGAACACGACCGGCGGGCGCGGGAGCGGCTGGCGGAGGCGGGCTACCGCGTCCACGCCGTGCTCGACATCCCCCGCATCACCCGGGTGCTGCACCGCTTCGGCCGGCTCAGCGACGCCCAAGCCGCCCTGCTCGGCCCCGGCGGCCAGCCGGTGCTGGCCGGCTCGTAGGCTGAACCTGCGCCTCGCAACCCCCGGGCGCCCCAACGCCATGGCCTCCGGCTCCAGCAAGCCCCCCACGATCGGGGAACTTGAGGCGAATTACCCCCTGTACTGCAAGGCGATGCGCCGCCTGCTCAAGGAGGGCCGCAGCCTCGATGCGATCCGCCGCACCGTCGCCTGGAGCCGCCTGGAGCGCCTGCATCTGTGCCTACCCGGTCGCTATAAATCGCCGGACTATCTGGCGGTGGTGCTTCGCCGCGATCCGGTCTGAGCCCCTGCCGGCCGGGGGAGCCCCCGAACACGCGTGAGATCGATCTCCGACCCCTTCCTGCGCCGGCCCGTGCTGACGCTGGTGATCTCGCTGCTGATCCTGCTCGGCGGTCTGATCAGCCTGCCGCTCCTGCAGGTGGAAAACCTGCCGCCGATCGCCCCGGGGCGGGTGACGGTGCGCGCCAGCTATCCCGGCGCCGGGCCGGAGGTGGTGGAACAGGGGGTGACGGCCCTGCTGGAGAAGCAGCTCAACGGCCTGGAGCGCCTCGACACCATCCGCTCCACCAGCTCCGCCAACGGCAGCTCCATCACCCTCGGCTTCCTCGGTGGCGACCCGGAACTCAACCAGATCAACACCCAGAATGAGGTGGCGGTGGTGAACCGCCAGCTGCCCCCCTCGGTGGCCCGCTTCGGCGTGCAGGTGCGGCGCAGCTCCGATGACCTGCTGCTGGTGCTCAGCTTCAGCGCCGAGCGCGGGCTCTACAGCGACACCTTCCTCACCGGCTGGGTGGATTCGGTGGTTAAGGACCGGCTGCGTCGGGTCAGCGGCGTCGGCGATGTCAGCCTGTTCGGCGGCAGCAGCCTGGCCTTCCGCCTCTGGCTGGATCCGGTGAAGCTGGAGAGCCGCAACCTCACGATCGCCGAGGTGCGCCAGGCCCTGCAGCAGCAGAACGTGCTGGCGGCCCTCGGCCAGGCCGGCGACGCACCGGCGCCCGCCGACCAGGCGATCACGCTGCCGTTGCGGATGGAGGGGCGGCTGCGCACGCCCCAGCAGTTCGGCCAGCTGGTGGTGGGCCGCAGCGGCGACGGCGGCGTCACCCTGCTGAAGGATGTGGGTCGCGTCAGCCTCGGCAACGAGAACTACGACACGATCGCCACCAACCTCGCCGGCGACACCGCCGTGGCGATGGGCGTGTTCCAGCGCGATGGCAGCAACGCCCTGGAGGTGCGGCGCGGACTGGAGCAGGCCCTGGCCGACCTGGCCCCCCGCTTCCCGCCGGGGGTGGCGATGGAGGTGATCGTCGATGAGGCGGTCACGGTGCGCGCCAGCATCGACCGGGCCGTGGAGGCCCTGCGCGACGCCGTGCTGCTGGTGTTCCTGGTGCTGCTGTTCGGGCTGGGCAACAGCCGCCTGGCCCTGATCACGGCGGCGGCGGTGCCCGTCTCCCTGATCGGTTCCCTCAGCGTGCTGCGGCTGAGCGGCGGCTCGATCAACACCCTCTCCCTGTTCGGCATGGTGCTGGCGGCGGGCCTGCTCGTCGATGACGCCATCGTGGTGAGCGAGGACATCGGCCGGCGGCTGGAGCGCGGCCTCCCGGCCCTGCAGGCGGCCCGGGAGGCGATGGCCGAACTGGGGGGCGCTGTGATCGCCACCTCCCTGGTGCTGGTGGTGGTGTTCATCCCGGTGCTGGGCCTGGAGGGCAGCGTCGGGCGGCTCTACGCCCCGATCGCGGTGGCGATCAGCGCCGCCATCGCCTTCTCCACCGTCAACGCCATCAGCTTCACGCCGGTGGCGGCCAGCCGCCTGCTGCATGCCGACCAGCGGGAGCCGGGCTGGCTGAAGCGGATCATCGAACCGCCGCGGCGCTGGCTCGAATCCCTGGAATCCCCCTATGGCCGCCTGCTCGACGCTGTGCTGCGCCGCCGCACCCTGATGCTGGTGGCCCTGCTGGCGGGGCTGCTGCTCACGGCGGCGGCGATTCACGCCAGGCCCACCACCTTCATCCCCCAGGAAGACAACGGCCAGCTGCGCGGCGTGGTGATCCTGCCGGAGGGCACCGCCCTGGCCCGCACCGAGGCGGTGCTGGAGCGGGTGCGCCGCGTCGTCCGCCGCGAGCCCCTGATCGCCAGCGCCAACTTCTACGCCGGCCGCTCCTTCGGCGACAGCAGCCCCAACAAGGGGCAGGTTTTCCTTCGCCTCAGGCCCGTGGAGCAGCGCCCCGGTGCGGACAGCGGCAGCGCGGCGGTGGCGGAGCGGATCAACCGCCAGCTGCGCCGGGCCGTTCCCGATGCGGTGGTGCAGCTGAGCGAGGCCCCGAGCGTGCGCGGCTTCAGCAGCGAAGGGGGCCTGGAGCTGGAGCTGCTCGATGTCAGCTCCGGCCAGCTCAGCCTCACGGTCTTCGAGCGGGAGGCGCGCGACTTCATCGCCGCGGCCCAGGCCCTCACCAGTGGGGGCGGGCCGGCCTTCGAGCGGGTCTCGACCCGCTTCAGCAGCGGCTCCCCCCGCCTGGAGCTGATCCCCGACCGGCTGCGCATGGCCTCCCTCGGCGTCGACCTGGCCAGCCTGGTGGACACCCTCGGCGCCAGTTTCGGCAGCGACTACGTGAACGACAGCTTCGCCGACGACCAGGTGCGACGGGTGATCGTGCAACTGGAGGGCCGCTCCCGCCGCGACGCCGCCGCTGTGCTGGCCCTGACGGTGCGCAACCGCGACGGCCGCCTGATTCCCATCGCTGAGCTGGTGCGCCTGCAGCCCGGCGCCGGGCCCACCAGCATCAACCACAGTCGCCTGGTGCGCTCGATCAGCATCCGCGCCCTGCCCCGTGCCGGGGTGAGCACGGGCCAGGCGATGGCCCTGCTGCAGGAGTTGCACCAGCGCCGCGGCCGCGATGCCCTGGAGCTGGAGTGGGCCGGGTTGGCGCGGGAGGAGGCCCGCGCCGGCGGCGGCACCACCCGGGTGTTCGCCCTCGCCCTGCTGGTGATGGCCCTCGTGCTGGCCGCCCTCTACGAAAACTTTCTCGATCCCCTGATCATCCTGGTGACGGTGCCGCTGGCGATGCTCGGCGCCGTGCTCGGCCTGGCCCTGCGCGGCTTGCCCCTGGATGTGTACGGCCAGATGGGCCTGCTGGTGCTCGCCAGCCTGGCGGCGAAGAACGGCATCCTGATCGTCGAGTTCGCCAACCAGCGGCTGGCGGCCGGCCTGCCCCTCGACGAGGCGATCCACGGGGCGGCGGTGGCCCGTCTGCGGCCGATCCTGCTGACGGTGATCTCCTCCCTGGCCGGCTGCCTGCCGCTGCTCTTCCCCACCGGCTCAGGCGCCGCCAGCCGGCTCAGCATCGGCACGGTGGTGTTCAGCGGCCAGCTGGTGGCCACCCTGCTCAGCCTGCTGGTGGTGCCGTCGGTGTACCGGCTGGTGAAGGGCTGGGAGCTGGCGCGCTGGCCCGTGCCCAGGCCCGAGGAGGGAAGCGTTGGTCGTGAGTTGATCCCATGATGAGACCAGTGGCTTGGGGTGGTGATGGGTGCGGCGGCACGCAGGCCCCTCTGGTTCGACCGCCACGAAGCGGGCGGCCAACTGGCGGCACGCTTCGACGACCTGCGCGGCAGGGCCGCGGATTGCACCCTGCTGGCCCTCCCCCGCGGCGGAGTAGCGGTGGCGGCGGAGATGGCCCGGCGGCTCCACCTGCCCCTGGCCTGCTGGGCGGTGCGCAAGATCGCCCACCCCGCCGCCCCCGAGTTCGCCATCGGTGCGGTGGCGCCGGGGGATGTGGTGCTCTGGGATCCGCCGCAGTCGGGGATCCCGCCCCTGGGCGCCCTGGAGCGCGACCGGTTGCTGGAGGGGCAGCGGCGGGAGCTGGAGCGCCGCCGCCGGCTGTTCGGCGACCCGGTGCCCGCCACCCTGGCGGATCGTCATCTGGTGGTGGTGGATGACGGCATCGCCACGGGCCTGACCGCCCGGGCGGCCCTGCAATCCCTGCGGCAGCTGCGGCCGGCTTCCCTGGCCCTGGCGGTGCCGGTGCTCGACCGGCTGCTGCTGCCCGATCTGGAGGCGCTGGTGGACCGACTGGAGGCGCTGGCGGTGGTGGAGGGTCTGCGGGCGGTGGGCGAGTGGTACACCCACTTCGAGCAGCTGGACGACCGCGAGGTGCTGGCGCTGCTGCGTGGGACTCCCCAGCCGCCGGGACGCGGCGGCTGGACTGGCCGATGATCGGCATCGGTAGCACGAAACCAAAAGATTTTCTGTGTTTCTTCTCAGGCGCGCGGACGACCCGGAGGTCGATTCATAAGGTGTGCGGAATCTCCCAGACCTGGCAGGCACGGTCATGGTCGGGGCGACATCAATCCGGCGCTGATGCTCCCCTTCACCCGCTCGGCTGGCTCCCGCGTCAGCACCCCTCCTCTCGAATCCCCGTCCGCCCCCGGGCTGCTCTGGCCCCAGGAGGCCGGCTCCACCCTCGCCACCCCGCGGCGCCACTCCCCCGCGGGCGAACCGCTGCTGCGCCAGCGGCTGCTCTCCGACCTGCGCGCCCTGGCCCGTCCGCGCCATGCCCGCTGGGATCCGCTGGGACTGATGACCGTGCGCAGCACCCTGCGCGAGCGGTTCGCCGCCCTCGGTCCGGTGGAGGAGCAGACCTTCGGCAGCGGCTGTGACACGGGCACGAACCTGATCCTGCGGCTGCCCGGCCGCCGCCCGGAGCTGGCTCCCCTGCTGGTGGCGGCCCATTACGACGGCCCGCTCGAATCCATCGGCGCCGACGACAACGCCTCCGGCCTGGCGGCCCTGCTGGAGCTGGCGCGGCACTGGGCCGCCGAGCCGCCCCGCCGTCCGGTGTGGATCGTGGCCTTCGACCAGGAGGAGTGGGGCTGCCTGGGCAGCAAGGCGCTGGCGGCGGAGCTGAAGCGCCAGGGCCAGCCGCTGGCCCTGATGGTGAGCCTGGAGATGCTGGCCTTCACCGGCAGCGAGCAGCGATATCCGTTCCCGGCCCTGCGCTGGCTCTACGGCCGCCGCGCCGACTTCATCGCCGTGATCGGCAACCTCGGGGCGCTGCCCCAGCTGCCTGGCCTGGGCTGGCGTCTTGGACGCCATGTGCGCACCAAGCTGCTGCCGGTTCCCCTGCGCGGCAGGATCCTGCCCGATGTGCGCCGCAGCGACCACAGCCCCTTCTGGGATGCGGGCTATCGGGCGGTGATGGTCACCGACACCTCCTTTCTGCGCAATCCCCACTACCACCGCATGAGCGACACGATCGCCACCCTCAACCTCGACTTCTTCACCCGGGTGACTGCGGGGCTGGTGCAGGCCCTTTCGGCTGTCTGATCCGCGCCTGCCAGGTAGGGTTGATCCACCAGATTGGGGTATTGGCCTGTGGCCTCCGACTCCAGGGATACCCCCCAAGGTGAGCAGCACTCGCGTCATTACCCGCCGATCCGGGTGTGGCGCTACGACGATGGCTACGGTGCACCCCCGGGTTCCCGAAGCGCCGATCAGCGGGGCTACAGCACCCGTTCTTCGGGTCGCCGCCGCCGCCGCAGGAAGCCCATGGCCTGGCTCTGGCGTGGACCCCAGGGAGAGCTGCTGGAGCTGCTGACCCTGCTGCCGAGGCGGTTCCCGATCCCCTCAGCGCTTGTTCTCGGCGCGGGCCTCTGGTTGGCCTGGCCGATGCTGGTGGCGAACCGGGGAGTCGGGTCGGCGCTTGATCCCGATGCGCCCGAGGTGATCACCACTTTTGTCGAGGATCCAATGCGTTCGGTGGCGGCGTACGGCCTCTGGCGGACGCGGCCCGGGGCGCTGCTGGTGCTCCAGGGAAGCGCCGAAAGTCAGGCCATCAACCTTGAAGCCATGCGGGCACGGGGCATCCGCGATGACGGCAGCGGCAAGGTGGTCACCCTCACCCAGGGTTGCGACACCCTGGGCCAGCTCACCACCCTGGCGCGCTTTCTTTCCCGCCAGCCCAAGCCGGGTCGGCTCACCGTGGTCACCAGTCCGGCCCACCTGGATCGTTCCGTCTCGATCGCGCGCATCGTCCTCGGCAGCAAGGGCTGGCAGGTGGCCGGCATGGCGGCGGCCACAGGCGACAACCGCCCCGAGGCGCCCTGGCGCCTCTGGCGCGATCAGCTGCGTGGGCAGATCTGGCGCCTCACCGGCATCGATGGCACCAGTGACGGCCTCGCCTGCCAGGTCCGCAGCAAGGGTCAGGGCTGAAGGGTGCTGCTCTCGGCTCTCCAGCCCATCTGGTCGCTGCCCCTTGATGGCTTGTGTGCCGCCCTGCAGAGCCAGCCCTCCGGCCTGAGCCAGGCGGAGGCGGAGCAGCGGCTGGCGCGCTGGGGAGCGAACCGCCTGCCGCCGCAGCGGCGCCGCCCCCTGCCGCTGCGGCTGCTCGACCAGATGGTGCATTTCATGGCGCTGCTGCTCTGGGTGGCGGGGGGCATGGCCTTTGCCGCCGGCACCCCCCAGCTGGGCTGGGCGATCTGGTCGGTGGTGCTGATCAACGGGCTGTTCTCCTTCTGGCAGGAGTTCCAGGCGGAGCGCACCCTGGCGGCCCTCACCCGCGCCCTGCCCAGCCAGGTGCAGGTGTGGCGGGATGGGGAGCTGCACCGCCTGGGCGCCGATGCCCTGGTGCCGGGGGACCGCATCCAGCTGGAGGAGGGGGATCGGATCCCGGCCGACTGCCGCCTGAGCGTTGCCCATGGGCTCTATGTCGACCTCTCGGTGCTCACCGGCGAATCCCAGCCGGCCGCCCGCCAGGCCGAACCGCTGCCGCCGTCCGCCGGCGAGCCGCGGGTGGCCGTGCATGAGCGGGTGAACCTGGTGCTGGCCGGCTGCAGCGTCGCCTCCGGACGTGGCGAGGCCTTCGTGTATGCCACCGGCGCCGAAACGGAGTTCGGCCAGGTGGCGCACCTGGCCTCCGGCACCCAGCGGGCCCCCAGCACCCTGGAGCAGCAGGTGGGGCGCATTGTGCAGACGATCACCATCCTCTCCCTGTCGATGGGGGTGATCGCCTTTGCCCTCAGCTTTCTCTTCGTGGGCCTGGGGCCGCTGGAGAGCCTGGTGTTCTCGATCGGCATCATCGTCGCCAATGTGCCCGAGGGGTTGCTGCCCACCGTCACCCTCGCCCTGGCGCTGAATGTGCAGCGGATGGCGCGGCGCAACGCCCTGGTGCGGCGCCTTTCGGCGGTGGAAACGCTGGGCTCGGTGAGCGTGATCTGCAGCGACAAGACCGGCACCCTCACCGGCAACCGCATGGCGGTGGAGCAGACCTGGCTGCCCTGCCAGGGCGAGCCGGGCGCACCCGGCGACGCGGTGGACCCGGCCGCTCTGGAGCGCCTGCTGCTGCGGGTGGCGTCGCTCTGCTCCAACGCCCGGCTGGAGCACACCGCCACCCCCGGGGAGGCCTGGCGGGCGATCGGCGATCCCACCGAAAACGGCCTGCTGCTGGCGGCCCTGGTCGCCGGGCTGGAACCGCAGGAGCAGCAGAGCCGCCATCCGCGCCGGCGCGAGATTCCCTTCGACTCCCACCGCCGCCGCATGTCGGTGTTGGTGGACTGGCGGGGCGGTGAGGATGACCTGCCCCTGAGCGGCGGCGAGGCGCTGGTGCTCAGCAAGGGCGCCCCCCTGGAGGTGCTTGTCCGCTGCGGCGCCTGGCTGACGCCCACCGGGGCCGAAACGATTGGCGAGGCGGGTCGCCAGCGGGTGATCGCCGCCAACGACGACCTGGCCCGCCGGGGCTTCCGGGTGATCGCCGTGGCCGTGCGGCCCACCCCGGCGGAGGCCCTCACGGCGGCGCCGGAGCTGCTGGAGAGCGACCAGATGCTGGTGGGGCTGGTGGGGCTGTATGACCCGCCCCGGCCGGAGGTGGCCGATGCCGTGCGCCAATGCCGCGAGGCGGGCATCAAGGTGACGATGGTGACCGGCGATTACGGCCTCACCGCCGAGGCGATCGCCCGCCAGATCGGCCTGCTGGATCCGGCCGCCCCCTCCAGCACGCCCCATGGCCACGACCCGCGCATGGCGGATCCGGTGCGGGTGATCGATGGGGCCAGCCTCAGCCAGATCGGCGATGTGCAGCTGCGCCAGCTGCTCAAGTACCGGCACCGCCTGGTGTTCGCCCGCATGGCGCCGGAGCAGAAGCTGCGGCTGGTGGAGGCGTTCCGCAGCCTGGGGGAGGTGGTGGCCGTCACGGGGGATGGCGTCAATGACGCGCCGGCCCTGCGCGCCGCGGATGTGGGGGTGGCGATGGGCATCAGCGGCACCGACGTGGCGCGGGAGGCGGCCGACATCGTGCTGCTCGACGACAATTTTGCGACGATCGTGCAGGCGGTGCGCTATGGCCGCTCGGTGGTGGCCAACATCAGCCGCTTCATCACCTACGTGCTCGCCTCGAACGTGGCGGAGGTTTCCCCGTTCCTGGCGATGGTGGCCTTCCGCATCCCCGCCGCCCTCACCGTGCTGCAGATCCTGGCGGTGGATCTGGGCACCGACCTGCTGCCGGCTTTGGGGCTGGGGGCGGAACCCCCGGAAGCGGGGGCGATGCACCATCCGCCGCGACGGCGGGGTCTGCCGTTGCTCAACCGGCCGGTGATGGTGCGCGCTTACCTGGTGCTGGGCCTGGCGGAGGCGTTGGCCTCGATGGGGGGGTACCTGCTGGTGTGGCGCTTCCACGGCGTGGGCTGGCTTGAGCTGAGGGCCCTGGCGCCGTCGCTGTTGCACCATGGGGCCACGCCGGCGGTGCAGGCGATCCAGAACCAGGCCTCGACCGTGGCCTTCGCCCTGATCGTGGCGGGGCAGATGGGGGCGCTTCTCGCCTGCCGCAGCGACGGGCAGCCCTTCTGGGCCACCTTGCGGCGGCCGAACCGGCTGCTGTGGGTGGGCTTCTTCAGCGAGCCGCTGGTGGCCGGCACCTTGATCCTGGTGCCGGCGCTGGCGGCGGTTTTCGGCAATGCCCAATTTCCGGCCCGCTGGTTGATGCCGATGGTGTTCTCCACGCTGCTGGTGCTGGTTGCCGACACGCTGCACAAGCGACTGCGGGGGGCGCAGAGCCGGGGTTGAGGGACTTACTGGCTCAAAGGTGGCGAGGGGTGGCGCGCGGATGGGCCATTCCCACCACCCGCAGCCGAACCGGACGGGATGGACCCAGGATGAAGCCACGCCGACGGGGGGAAAGGGGCCGATCGCTGGCCGGGGTGAGGGCCAGGGAGGTGTGCCGCAGCAGGGTGGTCAGGATCAGCTTGATCTCATAGACCGCCAGGGCAGCTCCGAGGCAGCGGCGGGCGCCACCGCCGAAGGGCAGAAATTCGGCCGGCCCGTAGCTGCGGTCCAGAAAGCGCTGGGGATCGAAGCGCAGGGGATCGGGATAGAGGTCGGAACGCTCGTGCAGGGCCTGGATGCAGCCAAAGAGCACGTCCCCGGTCTCGAAGCGCCAGCCGGCCATCTGCAGAGGTTCCTCCCCCAGGCGGGGGAACATCAGCATCGCCACCGGATGGATGCGCAGCACTTCGTTCACCACAGCGCCCAGGTAGGGCAGACGCTGGATGAGCTCGGGATCGTCGGGGTTGTCACAGGCAGCCAGTTCGGTCTGCAGCCGTTGGCGCACCTCCTCCTGGCGATGGATCCAGTGCAGGGCCCAGGTGAGGGCGGTGGCGCTGGTTTCGTGGCCCGCGAGCAACAGGGTGAGCAGCTCATCGTGCAATTCAGCATCGCTGAGCCCTTGTCCCTGCTCATCGCGGCAGGCCAACAGGAGGCTGAGCACATCCACCCGCCCGCCATCGCCATCGCCAGCCTCCAGGGCCCGGCGCCGCTCGCCGATTTCCTGCAGCAGCAGCGCCTTGCTTTCCGCCTCCAGCCGACGCACCCGGCCCCCCGGGCTCCAGGCACCAAGATCGGTGCGGAGCAGTGGCACAAACAGCATGACTGTGCCGAAGCGGCCGGTGCGCAGCTGGAGTTTGCGCTGCAGAAGCGTTTCCAGCCGCCGATAGCGCTCCTCTTCATGGAGGCCGAACACGGCCGAGAGGATCACCCGCATCGTGATCCGCTGCATCTGGGTGCGGGCGTCCCACTCCTGGCCGCTCTCCCAATCCGCGAGCACCTGCAGGGCGAGGTGTTGGATCAGGGCGCCGTAGGCCTTGAGGCGCTCGCCATGGAAGGGGGGGGGGTGAGCAGCCGGCGCCGGGCCCGATGGGGGGCGGGCTCCAGCAGGAAGATGGAGTGCTCGCCCACCACCTGCTCCATCAGGTCGTTGAGGTGGCCGGGGGCGCTCAGGCCGCGGCCGTTGTCGCGCCCCATCAATTCCTGCAGCAGCGCCGGATCGTTGATCAACACCTGCTGGGGCGACAGGCCGGGCACCATCTGCACCCGCACCACGCCGTTATGGCTGCGAAAGCAGCGGCGGTAATAATCGATCGGGTTGACGATCGCATGCAGCATCTGGCGGCCGGGGCTATCCGCCAGCTGCGGGATCGCGGAGGGCCGGGTCAGGCGAAAGCGTGAACCCCAGAGTAGGGGGAGGCAACCTTGGCCACGCGGAGGGTTGGCCACGCGGTGGGAGCACCAAGGCCATGGCTGCCCGGATGACGGGGGCCCCTGCAGGGTCTCCGCAGGCGAAACCATGGCACTCTTGGGCACTCTTGGGCACTCTTGGGCACTCATGGCCCCTCGTAAATTCCGCTCCGAGAGGATGCGCCCCCAGTCATTACCGCCTCCAGTTGTTACCGCCTTTGGCGGGCTGCCATTGGCTTGTTTTTTTAGAGTACGGCTGCAGTGAGGACGATGATCACTTTTGTGGCTTCCGTTATGACATCGGCGGCGACGGAAAGAAAGTTGCGCACATTGTCTAGGTCGTCAATTGCCTCCTTCAGTTTCTTGGTGGCTGCGTTAAGTTGTGTGCCGGACACTTCCAGGTTGACTAATCTTGTGCGGAAAAGTTCTACGCTTAATTCACTTATGGTATTGCGGCAGGATTGATTTTGGCTGAATATTCTGCTGTGGTCCCCCAGGCTGATCGTACCGTTGTTCAGTCTGAAATTGTTTTCGCGATCTGCCCTATCGACCTGTTCGCGCAACTCGTCTCTCTCCTGCCTTAACGCTTCAACGGTGCGGGTTGCCATGGTTCAAGCCTCAGGATGATTGGGTCTGGAAATGGGATAAAGAAAGATGGTTATGGGGCTGAATTATTTTCGCTTTGCGATCTTCAGCTCTTGATCCAATTTAGCCAGTAGATGATTTATCTTGCCTTGATGCTCCAGGCAAATGACTTGCAGTCTTTGTTTTTCGTAGAGATTAAGTGGCCGGGAAATTCGAGTTGCTGTGAATTGAGCCTCGGGTGTGGCCAGGCTCGTCCTTGCCGCTTCTGTTGCTGTACCAAGGTAGTTTTGGCACAGGGCCTGCGGGGGGGTGGCTTACCATTGCCAAGGAATAATTCTTTTAGCTTTGTATGCGCCTGCCTCATCTCGCCAATGATTCCCAGATAATAATTCGCCGCATTGCGCCTGGCGTTGAGTGCCTGGAGGGTCGTGCTGTAATCACGCTCGACTTCCATAAAATCTCTTTCGCTTCCTGAAGCCCGGACTCGGGCAGCATAGAAATCAAAATAACTTCTTGCGGAATCTTCTTCATCTTTGAGAAGGCCATCAATGTAGCCCAGATTGAAGGCTTCCTAGAGGCCGGAGGTATAGGACTGGAATGGGGTATCGGCGCAGACAATGGCGGATCTTAATGTGCCTTTGCGGTAGCGGTCTGCTGCCCAGCGAAAAACAAAGTTTGCAATCTGAGTGCCTGTATTGACGGCGGTGCTGGGAAGCGTGATGGGTCCGTTGGCTAGTGGAATGGAAAAGTCTGTGAGCGCTCTCTTGACCGCATTGAATTGACCGTCAAACTGGACGACATCATCAGCAGCAAGTTTGCCAACGTAGACAGCATAGTCACTGACAACAGCATTGGCTATCTTGCTCTCCTCGACGGCCGGCCGATTGAGCCTCTGACACGAGGCGAGAGCGAGGTCGCGATTGCTGTTGCCGTTGCGTATGGTTATGTAGGTAATTCGGCGTACACACGAATCGTAGAGATCCTCGGAGAGCAACTTCGTGTTGGTGGAGAAACTGGAGGCCATCTCGCCAAACTCCTGGGATTTTTTCAGGGCGGTTTCTGTTCCGCCGCAGGCGGTTGTGGTGAGAGCAAGCCCGAGCAGAGTCCCGAACTTAAAGTAGTTGAGCTTCGGGGTCATTCGTCTGTTGATGCATGGGCTTTTTCCAAGCGTAATTGCCGGTGCCTGCTCTGGTCAGGGCACACATAGGTTTACTTGAATTGGGTTGATATGAATAAAGGTGTCGCGGCCGCTCACCCGGATGGGGCTGCCGTCCGAGTTGGATGGGCCCCTGTGGGTTCGCCGATCCGGAGAGGCTGAGCCAGAGGATGGTTGAATTTGCCAAATCGGCTCCGCCACGGTTCGGGCGAAGCTGCGCCAACGCCATCCCCGTAGGGGTCTGTGTCGCAAGCCTCCTCCCAGCCCACCACCGCAGCCGCCCTTGCCCTGTTTGACCGCCTGCCCCCCGTGCAGCCGGAAGCGCTGCTGGGTCGCTGGATCGGCGGCGGCTTCGCCAGCGGCCATCCTCTCGACGGCCTGCTGGAGAATTATCACTGGTACGGCAAGGACTTCCACGGGCTGGAGCAGGTGGATCCGCTGCTGTTTCGCAGCGCCGCGGGGGACGTGGTGCCGCTGCGGCCGGCCCTGCTGCCCGATCCCCGCTGGATCGAGCGCTGGCCGTGGCTGCGCAGTCCCGCCGCCGGCCGCCTGTTCCAGTGGTTGCTGCTGCCGCTGCTGAACAGCGCTGGGCCCCAGGCCCGCCTGCGCCGCCTGGAGCACCGCGGTGTGGTCACCGCCGCGATGCTCTACGACCATCTGCCGATCCTGGATGTGTTCCGCCGCCTCGATGACGACACATTGTTGGGCCTGATGGAGGCGCGCGGCATCGAGACTCCCTTCTTCTTCACGCTGCGGCGCGAGGAGTGTCCTCCGCCGGCGCCGCAGGGCGATCAGATCCCCGGGTAACCGTCCCGATGGGTCAGCCAGGGCTCCAGCAGGGCCAGCGGACCGGAGAGGGGATCGTCCGGCGCCTGGCGCTGCCGTTCCCGCAGCTCGCGCCAGGCCGCCTCGCGCAGGGCGAAGGGGAGATCGGCGAGTTGCCGCAGGCTTGCCTCCTCCCATTGGCTTTCTTTCCGGCTCTCCAGCACCTGCACCAGTTGGGCCCGCACGGGCCGGGAGCTCCCCAGGCTGGCGTAGAAGAACTCCAGCAGGTTGAAGCAGGTGCTGAGGTAGCCCGCCAGGGCGGTGATCGAGGCCGCGGGAGCCTTCAGATCCCAGCAGCCCAGGTCGAGCAGGGGCAGGGCGCCGGGGCGCGGGGAAGGCTTCTGCCCATGCCAGCAGCCGACCCTGCTGATGCGCTGTTCCTTGAGTTCGTTCAGTTCATACCAACGACAGCCCTCCACCCAGAACGTGGTGCTGAGGTTGGTCGCCATCTCACAGATCAGGGGGATCCAGGAATAGCTCTCGGCAGCTTCGCCCAGGTTGACGGCACAGCGTTCCCGCAGTAGCGGCTCCGCCACGCCGGGCTGGGCCCGGCCGGCCTCCTTCGCGGCCTGATTCAGCGTCTGCCGCACGTTGCTGACCAGGTCTCGCAGAGTCGGATTGGGATGGTCTGGCAGGGGACCGCTGTCCAGGGCTCCGCTGGCGTCTTTCTCCAGACTCTTTGTCAGCCAGCCCCAGAGGCAGGCTGCCCGGTAGAGATTGAGGTCGCAGCGACTGCGCTCCAGATCCGCATCCCGGGCCGCCAGCGGGCGCGGTTCCAGCAGTTCAAGGGCCAGATCCATGGACCGGGAGGGCGTTGGCAGCACGGATGGGGTGTCGGAGATCTGGCGCTCCAGGGCCCACAGCAGATCCTGGGCGTAGCTGGCATGGCGCAGCTTGCGGATGATCGGCAGCACCGGCTCGATCTCCTCCTGCCGCCGGTAATCGCGCACCGGCAGGGTGATGAGCTCGGCGGTAGCGGAGGGATCGACGTCCGGTCCGGGTTGCAGCTCGAAGATCATGTTGCGGATCAGATGGCAGCGCTCGGCTTCCCCCCTGCGCTCCTGGGGGGGGTCGTAGCTCTTCTGCAGATAGCCGTAGGTGAGGGCACGGGTGCGTTTGAGGTAGCCGTTGAAGGCGGGCAGGAGCTGGCCCAGCCGCCGCTCCTGGGTCGCTCGCCAGAGGTTCGCCAGGCTGGGGCTGCGCTTGGGAGAGCGCAGCAGTACCCGCCGCAGGTCCTGCAGCAGCCGGGCCACGGAGTGCCAGAGATCGAGGGCCGGGCTCTGGCGTTCGAAGTCTGGGCTCAGGCCCAGCTTGGCGCGGAGGTCGATCGGCTCCAGCCAGGTGCGGAGGAAGCGCAGCAGCAGCCCCCTCCCCACCACCACGGAGGCCAGGACCCCCCCCACCATCGCCGCCCCAGCGATCAGCAGCAGGATCCCGAGCGGTTGGGCCAGGCGGGTCACCAGAACCCCAAGCCCGAAGCCCAGCAGCGGCAGCGCCAGCACGGGGATCAGGGCGGGGAGGAGGGAAGGGAGGCCCCCGCGGAGGGCGGCCTGGCGGTGGGCCGGCTGGCTGGGCGGCCCTTCCTCCAGGCGCTGATCGAGGCTGGGTTCGTCGTAGAAGCCGATCCCCGGCTGGATGTTGTCGACGTCGGTGGCGATCAAGTAATGAATCGGCTGCTCCCGCTCCGGGGTCTCCCCCCTGCCTGGATGAAAGCGATGGCGGAGTTCGAGATCCTCGCTGCGCCGCGCCAGGAAGCGGCGGATGTCCTCGACGCTGGAAAGGCCGAGATTGTCGTAGAGCCCTCCGTCGAGAAAGGCCACATAGGGACGGCGATCGCAGATCAACGAACCGCGGAAGCGGGCGCAGGCCTCGGCCGCCGACTCTTGATCTTCGGGCGATCCCTCGGCGCGGAAGTAGTCATCGGGGAAGATCAGCGGTTCGAAGCCGCCGGGGAAGGCGAAGGACGCGGCGACGCAATCCCCCAGCCGCAGGCGCTGGGCCTGGCCATAGAGCTCGCCGGCCTCCTGGGATCCCCCGCTGGCTGGTAAAAAGTAGCGATTCAATACATAGACAGGATCCGCCTGTTCCGCCTCGCCGCCCCTCTGGATGCCGAAGCGGAACAGATCCAGGGAGGAGATGTTGGCGGTGTTGAAGAAGACGTAGTCGGGCGAAAGGGACCGGTTGCGCAGCATGTGGGTGATCGCCGCGTTGCCCAGGCGGGCCTCCTGTCCCAGCAGGGAGTTGAGGAAGCGCTGGGTGGCATCGGCGGCGTGCAGGATCAGCTTCTCGCCATCGAGCAGCAGGGGCAGCCGCACGAAGGCCCTGGCCAGATCCTCCGTGGCCATGGCCGCCATCAGCGGCTGCCAGACGCGGTCGTAGAAGAGGAAATCCGCCTCCTCGGCGAGGTTCGCCCCCGCCTTGGCGCAGAGGTAGGCGCCCAGGGCCAGGGAGCCCCCCGAAACGCTGGACATCACCCGCGCTCGCCCGAGCAGGCCGAGGTCCTGCAACAGGGCCATCGTGCCGAGGGAGAAGGCCGTGGCGCGGTAGCCGCCACCCGAGAAGGAAAGGCCGAGGTAGCCGCGATCCGGCAGCGGGGCGCGCTGACGGGGCTGGCGATCAGGAGCCATGGGAACGGGCGCTGCCCCGGACCATAGCCAGCTTCAGCAGATGCGCGGCAACAGCTCGCCGCTGGGAGGCAACAACAGCCGATCACTGCCGAAAGGCGTGCGCAGCAGCAGCCGCGCCGGGCCCTCCGCCGCCGTGCCGATCCAGGCGCCGCCGCCCGGCTTGAGCACCGCCTCGGCCCGCTGCCGATCGGCCGCCGCCACCACCGCCACCAGCCGGCCCTCGTTGGCCAGGTGCAGGGGATCGAAGCCGAGCAGGGCGCAGCCGGTCGCCACGGCGGGCGCGATCGGGATGGCCGCCTCCTCCAGGTGCAGCGCCACGCCGCGGGTGGTGGCCAGTTCGTGCAGGGCGCTGGCCAGGCCGCCGCGGGTGAGATCCCGCAGGCAGTGCACCCGCACCCCCTCCGCCAGCAGCCGCTCCACCAGGGGCCAGAGGGGGGCGCAGTCGCTCGCCAGGGGCGGCTGCAGATCGAGGCCGTGGCGGGCGGCGAGGATGGTGAGGCCGTGGCGGCCCAGGTCGCCGCTCACCAGCACGGCATCCCCGGGTTCGATGCGCGTGGGATCGATCGGGGTGGGCGCCTCCACCAGGCCGATGCCGCTGGTGGTCACGAAGATCCCGTCGCCCTTGCCCCGCTCCACCACCTTGGTGTCGCCGGTCACGATCGTGAGGCCCTGCCGGCGCGCGGCCGCCGCCATTGAGGCCAGCACCCGCCGCAGCACCTCCAGCTCCAGCCCCTCCTCCAGAATCAGGCCCACGCTCAGGTGCAGTGGCCTGGCGCCGGCCATGGCCAGGTCGTTGGCGGTGCCGGTGACCGCCAGGGAGCCGATGTCGCCGCCGGGGAACTCCAGGGGGTGCACCACGTAGCCGTCGGTGCTGAAGGCCAGCCGGCCGTGGGGCAGATCCAGCCGGGCGGCATCGTGCAACACCAGGGCGGGATCGGCGTAGAGGGGCCGCAGTTCGGCGTCGATCAGGCGCTGCATCAGGGTGCCGCCGCCGCCGTGGGCCAGGCGGATCCGCTCGCTCATCGGCCGCCCACCCCGGCGGGGCGATAGCGGAACCAGGCGGCGCAGGCCCCCTCGCTCGACACCATCGGCGCCCCCAGGGGATGCTCCGGGGTGCAGTCGCGGCCGAAGGCGGGGCACTGGTCGGGGGTGGCCCGGCCCTGCAGCACCTGGCCGGCGATGCAGGGGCCGCGCTCCTCCTCGCCCACAGGCCCGTCAAGCCCGAAACGCCGCCGCGCCTCCAGCTCGGCGTACGCCGGCGCCAGGTCGAGACCGCCGCCGGCGATCACCCCGAGGCCGCGCCAGGGCCGATCCACCACGGTGAACACCTCCGCCAGCAGCGCCCGCGCCGCCGGGTTGCCGTCGGCGCGCACCACCTGGCCGTAGGCGTTCTCCAGGCCGGGGCGGCCGGCCTCCAGCCGCCGCACGCAGGCCAGCAGACCGCGGAGCAGATCGGCGGGCTCGACGCCCGTCACCACCACCGGCAGCCTGTGGCGGTTTGCCAGGGCCTCCAGCTCGGCGGTGCCCATCACCGCCGCCACATGGCCGGCCGCCAGGAAGCCCTGCACCCGCTCGCCGGGCGCCAAGGGATCGGTGCCGAGGATCGCCTCCATCGCCGGCGGCACCCGCACGTGGGCGGCCAGGATCGAGAGGTTGGCCAGCCCCAGCGCCCGCATCTGGCGGGCCAGCAGGGCGGTGGCCGGCGCCGTGGTTTCGAAGCCCACCGCCAGAAACACCACCTGGCGATCGGGATGGGCCT
>JBEIHT010000036.1:0-21685 GCA_040381155.1 Aphanothece sp. | reverse complement strand
GGGGTTGCCCCGGCTCACCACCACCTGCTGGCGGCCTTCGGCCAGGCCGCAGCGGCGGCAGGCGGCGCATTCGTCGGCCAGGCCGGCCAGGGAATCGCCGGCGGCGGCTGGCGCGGCGAACAGGGGACCGAACGAGGAATCGTGCACACCCATGACAAGCGCCCGCCCCACTGTGCCCGAAGCGGCACCGCCATAGGGCAGGATGGCCGGACAGAAAAGATGCTGCGCCCGCACCGATGCCGGCCCCCTTGAAGCTGTCCGCCCGGGCAGGAGGGCTGCAGCCTTCGCTCACCCTGGCCATCACCGCCAAGGCCCGACAGCTGCGGGCCGAGGGTCGCGACATCTGCAGCCTCAGCGCCGGCGAACCCGACTTCGACACCCCCGCCTTCATCCGCCACGCCGCCGCCGAGGCACTCGAGGCCGGCCACACCCGCTACGGCCCGGTGGCCGGCGAACCGGCCCTGCGGGCCGCCATCGCCAGAAAGATGGGGGAGGAGAACGGGGTGCCCACCCGCCCCGACCAGGTGCTGGTCACCAATGGCGGCAAGCAGGCGCTCTACAACCTCTTCCAGGTGCTGCTCGACCCGGGCGATGAGCTGCTGCTGCCCTCCCCCTACTGGCTGAGCTACCCGGAGATGGCCCACCTGGCCGGTGCCCGGGTGACGCTCATCCCCTGCGAAGCGGACGCCGGCTTCCACCTCTGCCCGGAAAACCTGGCGGCGGCGATCACCCCGGCCAGCCGCCTGCTGGTGATCAACAGTCCCGCCAACCCCACCGGCGCGGTGCTGCGCCGCGAGGAACTGGAGGCGATCGCGGCGGTGGTACGCCCCCACCCGCGCCTGGCGGTGGTGTGCGATGAGATCTACGAAACCCTGCTCGCCCCCGGCCAGGAACACCACAGCCTGGCGGCCGTCGCCCCCGATCTGGTCGAGCGGGTGTTCGTGGTCAACGGTTTCGCCAAGGGCTGGGCGATGACCGGCTGGCGCGTCGGCTGGCTGGCGGGGGAGCGCAGCGTGGTGGCCGCCGCCAGCGCCCTGCAGAGCCAGAGCACCAGCAATGTGTGCACCTTTGCCCAGTACGGCGCCCTCGCGGCGATCGAAGGCCCGCGCGATGGGGTGCGGCAGATGGCGGAGGAATTCAACCGCCGCCGCACCCTGCTCAGCGAAGGGCTGCAGACGATCCCGGGGGTCAGCCTGCGGCCGCCGGAGGGGGCCTTCTACGCCTTTCCGGACGTGAGCGCCTGGGGGCTGGATTCGTTGACGCTCTGCGATCGACTGCTGGCGGAGGAAGGGCTGGCCCTGGTGCCCGGCGTGGCCTTCGGCGACGATCGCTGCATCCGCCTCTCCTGCGCCGCATCCCCCGAGGCGTTGCACGATGGCTTGGAGCGGCTGCGGCGCTTCAGCGCCCGCCTCTGAGCGGCTCCGGTCCCATGGCTGAGCAGGTGCCCCGCAAGCTCATCGTGCTCGGCGACAGCGGCGTGTACGGCTGGGGGGATCCGGATCAGGGCGGTTGGTGCGAGCGGCTGCGGCGGCACTGGATGGACCTGCCCGGCGGGCCGGTGCTTTACAACCTCGGGGTGCGCGGTGACGGCCTCGAGAAACTGGCGGCCCGCCTCCCCGGCGAAGCGCTCCGCCGCGGCGAGCTGCGCCGCCAGGGACCCCAGGGTCTGCTGCTGGCGGTCGGCCTCAACGACAGCGCCCGGGTGGGGCGTCCGAATGGTCGCCACCAGCTGGCGCCGGAGGCCTTTCTCTTCGGCCTGCAGCAACTGCTGCAGGAGGCCCGCACGATCGCACCGGTGCACTTGCTCGGCCTCACCCCCGTGCTGGCGGAGGCCATGCCCTTCGCCGGCATGCTCTGGTATTCCCTGGAGACGGTGCGCCAGTACGAGGCCCTGCTGGAGGAGGCCTGCCTGGAGGCCGATGTGCCCTTCCTGCCCCTGCTGGCCTCCTTCAGCGACGATCCCGCCTGGCCGAACTGGCTGTGTCCGGACGGACTGCATCTCAACCCGGAGGGCCATCGCCAGGTGTACGAGCGGCTGCGGAGCTGGCCGGCGCTGCTGGAGTGGGCGGGCCTTCAACCCCTGCAGGTGGCGACGCCCCTGGCCTGAAAGCCAGCGGTTGTTGCACCCGTATTTCATCGTTTTTTCACCTCAGCGGACCTCCCCAGAAGTGGGGATTTTTCCGCCTGTTGCGCCGGTCAGCGTGATCGTCTCTCGCCCCTGTGTTCTCGTCCGTGTCATGGACTCCTCCGTTCTGCCCGCGTCAGACCGGTCCCGGAAGCCGGTGCTGCCCCATCTCCGCAATGCCAGCTGGCTGCGCGAATACGCCGCCAGCCGTGACCAGCGGCGGCGGCGGCGCTGGCGCGATGCCCTGGTGCGGGCCAACCTCCCCCTGGTGCGACAGCTGGCGGGCCGCCTGGCGCCCCGCACCGGGCTTCCCTTCGACGATCTCGTCCAGGTGGGGGCCCTGGGCTTGCTGCGGGCGATCGAGGCCTTCGACCCCCGCCGCGGGGCGAGCTTCAGCAGTTTCGCCGTTCCCTTCATCCGCGGCGCCATCGCCCATGAACTGAGGGACCGTGGCTCGCTGGTGCGCATTCCCCGGCCCCTGTGGGATCTGCGCCAACGGGCCACGTCCCTGCAGGAGCGACTGCGGGGACGCTGCGGCCGGGGGCCCAACGGGGGTGAGCTGGCGCGGCAGCTGGGCTGTCGACCCGAGCAACTGGCCGAGGCGCTGGCCCTGGGGCGGTTGCGGGAGCTGCCCAGCCTGGATGCGCCGCTGCCCGGGGCGGAGGGGGAGGGATCTCCCCGCTGCCTGCTCGACCTGCTGGCGGCACCAGCGCCCCTGGAGGCCGGGGCGGGCGAGGCGCTGGAAACGGCGGAGCTGGAAGGACAGCGACATTGGTTGGCGGGCCAGCTGGCCGCGCTGACGCCCCAGCTGCGCTCCCTGCTATGGGGCCGCCAGCTGGAGGGGGCCAGCTGGGTTGAGCTGGGCCGAGAGCTGGGCATTCACCCACGCATGGCCCAACGGCGCCACGACGCCTGCCTGGCCCAGCTGCAGGAGGCCGCCCGGATCTGGCGCCAGGGACAAGCCGATCGCCAGGAGGGCCGCGATCAGGGTCTGCAGACCATTCACCAGCTCATTGCTGAGCCAGCCCCAACGCCGCTGCAAGGTGGCGCCGATCAGGCTTTCCACCAGGGTGGCCAGCAGGGCCACCGCGCTCACCAGCGCCCAGGCACGGCCATCCGCCAGCAGCCCCAGGGCCCAGCAGAGGCCAGCCATCAAGGAGCCTCCGACCAGGCTGGCGGCGGTTCCCTCCAGGCTGATCGCCCCCTCGGTCCCCCGCGGGACCGGCCGCAGGCTGGTGATCAACACGGTGGTGCGCCCCCAGCGTTTGCCGATCTCACTGCCGAAGGTGTCCGCCAGCTTGGCGGCGAAGCTGGCCGCAAAGCCCACCAGCAGCAGGGGCGTCCACGGGGCGGGCAGCAGGGATCGCAGCAGCGCCAGGGCGGCGCCGGTGGCGGCTGAGCCCCAGACGTTCTCCGGTCCGCGGCGGCCGCCACGGGCCTCGGCGAGCCCTTCGGCCTGCTTGGTGCGGAACCCCAGCTTGGTGACCAGCGAACCGAGCACCAGATAGGCCACCACCGCCAGCCAACCCCGCCAGCCCAGGCTCCCCCACAGCAGGGTGCCCAGGAGGCCGGCATGGACCCAGCCCGCCCGGGTGAGCAAAGGGGCGCGCTGGGCCAGGCTGATCAGGGCCGCGTTGAGGGCCAGGGCCAGGAGCCAGTGGGCGGGGTCCTGGGGGGGCGTGGGCATGGGGGAGCGACCGGAGGCGGCGCCTGTGTTGCACAGGTCTAAGCGCTGGTGGTTCCGCCGCCGCGGGCGGCGGATAATCGCTGCACCCTTGAGCCCGCTGCCGCCATGCTCTTCAAGCGCAAGTTCTTCCTCGACCTCGGCGGCGGCGAGGCGGATCAGAAGCCCGCGGTGGTGGCGCCGGTGCGGGAGGCCACCCCCGAGCCCGAGGAGGAGCCCAGGGCCGCCGCCCCTGCGATCGCCGCCCCTTCGATCGCCGTCGCGGCAGGCTCGGCGGCCGCTGAAGCAGCTCCGGCCTCCACCGATGCCGCGCCCGTCGCCAGCACCCTCACCACCGCCGAGGCGATCGCCGCCGAGCTGGCGGCGGCCCAGGCTGAACGTCCCGCCCCGAGCCTCTCCACCTTCGCGCCGGAGTGCGTCACCGCCGGTGGCGCCGTGCCGATCCGCCGCCGCAAGGCGGGGGCCAACCTGGCCGGCTTCAAGGCGATGGCCCAGGGGATGATGAAGAGCTGAACTCCCGCCAGGAGCAGAGCGCGGCGGTGCCCGCCACCGCCGCGGTGGATGTGCGCAGGATCGGCGATCCCAGGCTCACGGGGATCCAGCCGTTCTCCAGCGCCTGCCGTTCCTCACCCTCGCTCCAGCCACCCTCCGGGCCGATCGCCAGGGAGATGCGCGTCGGTTCGCTGCCGCGGGTACGGGCCAGCCCCACCGCAGCCGCCAGGGCCTCCAGCAGGGGCGCCAGGCCTTCCCGACGGGTGGTGGCCAGCAGTCCCACCCCCAAGGGCTCGCCACCGCCGGGGCCCCGGGCGAGCCAGCCCGCCGCCGCCTCAGGCTCCAGCACCACCGGCTGCCAGAGGCGCTCGCACTGCTCGATCGCCTCCCGCACCACGGAGCGCCAGCGCTCCAGCGGCGGCGACACACCGGCCACGCCGCGCTGGGCGAGCAGGGGTTGCAGCCGATCGGCCCCCAGTTCGCTCGCCATGCGCCACACCAGTTCCGCCTCCCGCTTCGGCACGGCCATCGCCAGCTCCAGCTGGGGCCGCGGAGCGTCCTCGCGGGCCAGGGGCGCCGCTGGGCTCTGCTCCAGCCGCAGCTCTCCGGCCTCCGCCAGCCGCGCGGTCCAGAGGTGGCCCGCCCCATCCACCACCGCCAGCCGATCGCCGGAGCGAAAGCGCAGCACCCGCTCCAGGTAATGGCGCTCCGGCGGCGTCAGCGCCAGGGCGGGCCCGCCGCCGCGCAGACGCTCGGGGGGGATCAACAGGCGACGCAGCTCCCGGCTCATCCCGCCGCGAAGACGCTGTCCACCTCCTCGACGGGCCAATCCTCGTTGACCCCGCCGATCACCAGCTCGACGATCTCGATCACATCCCGATCGAGCTGGCGCAGGGCATTGATCAGCACATCCAGGCCGAGGGCATCGCTGGTGCCCAGGTCGAGCCAGCAGCGGCCCCACTCGGCCTGGTACTCGAAGGCGGCCATGTCGTGCATCAGGGAGGGCAGGGCGCGGTCGGCCTCCTCCCCATCCCAGGCCAGAAAGCTGAGGTCGGCGCCGGCCTCGTGGGCCTGCAGGTTCTCGGCATTGAAGCCGCCCAGCTTGGCCAGCACGAACCAGCTGTCGAACACCCCCTCCACGTAGTCGCGCTCCCCCTGGCCCGGGGGGTGGGCGAAACGCAGCCAGATCCAGCAGTTGAAGGGATCGACCTCGCGGAAACGGACCTCCATGGATGGCGGAACGGCGATGGGCGGAACGGCTCCACCCTGGCACCCGCCATGCTGGGGGGGTCCGCTGGCTCCGATGCTCGAGCTCCAGTCGCTGCGCTATCACCCCGCCACCAGCCCCGAGCCGGTGCTGCGGGATGTGAGCCTGACCGTGGCGGCCGGGGAGCCGGCCCTGGTGGCGGGCCGCAGCGGCAGCGGCAAAACCACGCTTCTGGAGCTGGTGAGCGGCCTGGCGGACCCCGACGGGGGCCGCATCCTCTGGAACGGCGAGGCCCTGCAGGCCCGCCAGCGCCGCTGGCTGTGCGGCCTGGTCTTCCAGTTCCCCGAGCGCCATTTCCTCGGCCTGAGCGTGGGGCAGGAGCTCAAGCTGGGCCGCAAGCGGCTGCGGGGGGAGGAGGCGGAGGCGGTGCTGCACAAGGTGGGGCTGGAGGCGGTGTCCCTGCAGCGGGAGCCGGAACGCCTCAGCGGCGGCCAGCAGCGGCGCCTCGCCCTGGCGGTGCAGCTGTTGCGCGAACCCCGCGTGCTGCTCCTCGATGAACCCACGGCGGGCCTGGACTGGCAGGTGCGTCAGGAGATCCTGCAGTTACTGGCGGAGCTGGGCCGGGAGCGGGCCCTGCTGGTGGTGACCCATGAGCCGGAACTGTTCCACGGCGTGATCGAACGGGGCTGGCGCCTGCAGGCGGGACGCCTGGGGCCGCTCCGTACGATGAATTCAGAACCGGAGACCTGATGGCTGATCAGCTGCGGCGGGCCACCGCGGCCGGCGGAGGCATCCGGCTGGTGGCGGTCACCACCACCACCACGAGCCGCTTCGCCCGCCGGCGCCATGGCCTCTCCTTCCTCACCACCGCCCTGCTGGGCCGGTCGATGACCGCCGGCCTGCTGCTGGCCAGCTCGATGAAGGTGGCCCACGGGCGGGTGAATCTGCGCATCCAGTCCGATGGACCCCTGCGGGGCCTGATGGTGGATGCGGGCCGGGATGGCACGGTGCGGGGCTATGTGGGCGACCCTGGCCTGGAACTCGATCCGGTGCCCGCCGTCGACGGCCAGCCCGGTTTCGATTTCCGCCGCGCCACCGGCACCGGCTACCTGCACGTGGTGCGGGACATCGGCGAGGGCGAGCCCTTCAGCAGCACGGTGGAACTGGTCAGCGGCGGCATCGGCGAGGACGTGGCCTCCTACCTGCTCCACTCCGAGCAGACGCCCTCGGCGGTGTTCGTCGGCGAGCAGATCGACAGCCATGGGGTGGTCTGCAGCGGCGGGGTGCTGGTGCAGGTGTTGCCCAAGGCCTCCAGCGAACCGGCCCTGGTGGCCCTGCTGGAGGAGCGCTGCCGGGAGATCCAGGGCTTCAGCGCCCGGCTGGCGGCCCACGCCAACAACCTGCAGGGGTTGCTGGAGGACATCTTCCCCGACCTCGACCCCCAGCCCCTGGAAGGGGAGAGCGCCAGCACGGCGGTGCGCTTCCACTGCCCCTGCAGCCGCAGCCGCAGCGTGGCCGCCCTGCGGCTGCTCGGGCGGGACGAACTGAGCGAGATGCTCGCCGAGGACGGCCGCGCTGAACTCACCTGCCACTTCTGCAACGAGGTGTATGAGGTGAAAGCGGCGGAGCTGCGGGAACTGATCGACGAGCTCACGGCGGCCTGAGCACCGCTCAGGCGATCAACAGCGCCGCCAGCAACAGGAGCAGCAGGGCCGGAACGCTCTCGAGCTGGAGGGCGGCCAGGGGGAGCCCCGTGAGCTGGGAACCAAGCAGGGAGAGGGCAGCCCCGCCAAGCAGGAGCCCCACCACCAGCGAGGAGAGAGTCCAGGCGACCGCCAGGGGGAAACGGCCGAGGCGGCGCTGCAGGTTGAGCAGGCAGACGATCGCGGCAAGCCCCAGGGGCAAGCGTGGATCCACTCCTGGAAGCAGGAGCAACACCAGCAGACTGCCGATGGCGGCCAGGGGAAACCAGAACTCCCTGCCGCTGGCCAGGGCGAGGCGTGGCAGAAGCGAGCCGGATGAGGCGATGGCCCGCGCCGGAGGCAAAGCCGCGAGCCGGGGCAGGGAGGGAAGCGCCAGGCGGTCCGCCTGGGGCACCTGCTGCTCCCGCTGGGAGGCGGTTCGGGCGGCGGTGCTGACCCGGCCCTGCTGGCGCTCCTTGAGGCGATCCATCAGCACCGCGTCGTAGGCCGCCTCAATGCGGGAGCGGGCCAGGGGATCGTCGTCGCCCAGCTCAGCCAGTCGGGCCTGCCGCGCCTCCTGGACGTGGTCGAAGGAGGCGTCGGGGGACACCCCAAGGCGCTCATAGGGATCGGAGGCTTCAGGCACTCGGGGGGGCGGTTTGGAACCTGAACTCATGGTTCTGAGCGTACCGGGGTGGGCTTAAAACAGGGGTTCGCTGTGATGGAATCCAGCTTCCTGCTGGAGGTGGCGGCGGCAAGCCTCCGCCTCGGCGGCTGCCAGACGGCGGCGGCTCTTGAGCAGGGGCATCTGGGGGGGCAGGTGGCTGCCTTCCCGAATCTCCACCAAGGGGGTGTCGGGTCCGGGGGGGGCGGGGATGAAGCTCACGTAGTCGCTGCCCCCATCGCTGCGGGGGCGCACGAGCCAGACCGCCGGAGCCGGGGAGCGTGCTGGGTTGGCGGAGGCGGGGGAGGTCGGCATCAGCCCTGGCGTCGGATGCGCGGACAATGACAAATTATTGCGGAGTTTTGCCAGCGCCGTGAGTCTGTTCTGAACGGTCCACCGCAGCCGGCGGTGTCAGACGGGAATCGGCTCCAACCCACTCACCACCGGCGCTACGGCACTGAGCTCCAGATCGGGATGGTCCTCCCGCAGCTGGTTGAGGTTCCACTGGTTGCGGAACAGCAGCACGGGCCGATCCCAGCTGTCGCGCACCGTGCGGCAGTTGAACAGCCGCCCCACCCGCTCCAGCGCCGGCCAGCCGTCGCTCACCCAGCGGGCGAGGGAGAATTCCATCGGCTCCAACCGGGTGCTCACCCCGTACTCGTGCTCCAGGCGGTACTGCACCACCTCCAGCTGCAGCTGGCCCACGGCCGCCAGAATGGGGTCGCGCCGGCTGGGGTCGGTGTCATGCAGCACCTGCACGGCCCCCTCCTCCCGCAGTTCGCCCACCCCCTTGCGGAAGTTCTTGAAGGCGGAGGGGTTGGGATTGCGCAGCCAGGCGAAGATCTCGGGGCTGAAGCAGGGGATGCCTTCGTATTCCACCTTCGGCCCCACGTAGAGGGTGTCGCCAATGGCAAACACACCGGGATTGTTGAGGCCGATCACATCGCCGGGATAGGCGTCCTCCACCACCTCCCGGTCCTGGCCGAAGAGCTTCTGGGGCCGCGACAGCCGGATGGTGCGACCACTGCGGGCGTGTTGCACGCTCATGTCCTTCTCGAACCGGCCGGAGCAGACGCGGACGAAGGCCACCCGGTCGCGGTGGCGAGGGTCCATGTTGGCCTGCAGCTTGAACACGAAGCCGCTGAATTCCGGCCGCAACGGATCCACGGCACCACCGCGGGCCGGGCGGGCGGTGGGCCGCTCCGCCAGATCGAGGAAGGCATCGAGGAAGGGGCGCACGCCGAAGTTGGTCATCGCCGAGCCGAAGAACACCGGCGAGAGATCGCCGCGATGCACCTGCTCCAGATCCAGTTCAGCCCCGGCGCCATCCAGCAGCTCCAGCTCCTCCAGGGCGGTGTGGAGCAGCTCTCTCCCCACCAGATCCGGCAGCTGGGGATCGTCGATCGCCAGGCGCCGCTCCCCCGCCTGGCGCCCCCGCTCGGCCCGCTCGAAGAGGATCACCTCGCGGCTGCGGCGATCGATCAGGCCGCGGAAGCGATCGCCCCCCCCGATCGGCCAGTTCACCGGCCAGCAGGCCAGGCCGAGCTCCTGCTCGATCTCGTCGATCAACTCCAGGGGCTCGCGCCCCGGCCGATCCATCTTGTTGAGGAAGGTGAAGATCGGAACCCGCCGCAGCCGGCAGACCTCAAACAGCTTGCGGGTCTGGGGTTCGAGGCCCTTGGCGGCGTCCTCCAGCATCACCGCGTTGTCGGCGGCGGCCAGGGTGCGGTAGGTGTCCTCGGAAAAATCCTGGTGCCCCGGGGTGTCGAGCAGATTGACCGTGTGGCCGTCGTAGTCGAACTGCAGCACGGTGGAGGTGATCGAGATGCCGCGCTGCTTCTCGATCTCCATCCAATCGGAGGTGACCTTGCGCTGCTCCCCCTTGGCCTTCACTGCTCCGGCCTGCTGGATGGCGCCGCCATAGAGGAGCAGCTTTTCGGTGAGGGTGGTCTTGCCCGCGTCGGGGTGGGAGATGATCGCGAAGTTGCGACGCCGCGCCACCGCCTGGGCCAGCTCGGCCGCGGTGGGGACGGCGCCATCGGGGGTGGCGGGGCTCATAGGGCCAGCCTGCCAGGCAACCGCCCCATCACCCGCAGGTACTGGTCGGCGTGGGGGGTCACCACCAACCCCTCCAGACCCGCAGCCTCCAGTTGGGCACCCACCTCCTCGGGGGTGAAGGCCGCCCGCAGGGAATGGAGGTAATCGGCGCGCACCAGCGGATCGAGGCCGGCCCCGTGCTGCCGCACCAGCTGCTCCAGGGCCAGCGCATCGGCGGGGCGGCGCAGATCCTGCAGGAACAACACGGCCCCGGGAGCCGCCAGCTGGCGGACGGTGCGCCAGAGCTGCTGGGGATCGTGCAGATGGTGCAGCAGGCTGTTGCTCACCAGGGCGGAGAAGCGGCGCCCGGCCAGGGAGGGACAGGGCAGCCGCTCCCGCAGGAAGCGGGGGGAGGGGCAGGCTGGCCCCAGGGCTTGCCGCCGTGCCTCGGCGATCGCCAGCATCGCGGCCGACCCGTCCACCCCGAGCACCATGGCGGCGGGGCAGCGCTCGGCGAGGGGAAAGGTGAGATTGCCGGGTCCGCAGCCCAGATCCAGGATCGCCTCCCCCAGATCCGGGCCGTGGAGCTCCAGCAGGTCCTGCACCAGGGCCTGATCGGAACGGGAGAAATCAGCTTCCGCGTAGGCCCTGGCCTGGTCAGGATCATCCATGAGCTCGGGCTCGGGGATCCGTTCCATCTCCAGCCAGGTCAGCAGGGGGACACTGACGCTGGCATGGAGGGGGGATGGGGCGGGGACCCGCGCCTGCAGAAGCCAACCGAACTGCGCGTTTGGCAAAACGGCAGGGAGCGAGGCCGCGCGATCCAGGCAAAACCAAGCGCCGCTTGCCGGATTCCATCAGCAGCTCCCTGCCAAGCCTGAAGAGCCGCTGAAATCGGGCGATCGGCAATTTCCCACTCGCCTTCGCCCTCCTGCCGGCTTGGAACCCAGCACAGGAGCCAGCGACGCTGTGTCTGGTGGCTGCCGCCGCTTGCAGCCCCTATCCCTGGCGTTTAAGGTGCGCGGCGTCGCCGTTGATCCGTCCGTGACCCTCACCCCTTCCCGTCCTGACGCGGCCGCTTCCGATCGTCTCGAGATGGAAAACGCCCTGCGGGCGACGGGCGAGGCGCCCCTGGAGCGGCGATCCGGCGACGCCTTCCCGCCCACGGCACCGGCGGCCAATCCGGTCTTCTTTCGCACCTACTCCCGCCGCCGCGACGGCAGCCGCGAGAGCTGGCCCGAGGTGGTGGAGCGCAACCTCGGCGGCCTGCATCGCCTGGGCCGGCTCAGCGACGACGAGGTGACCCTGCTGCGGCGCATGCAGCTGGAGCAGAAGGCCCTGCCCTCCGGCCGCTGGCTGTGGATCGGCGGCACCGACTGGATCGACGACCCGGAAAACTTCTCCGGGGCTTACAACTGCACCTCCACCAACCTGGTGGACTGGCAGGCCTTCGCCCTGATGATGGATCTGGCGATGATGGGCTGCGGCACCGGCGCCATCATCGAACCGCCTCTGATCGAGCGCCTGCCGGCGGTGCGCAACGAGCTGGTGATCGACATCGTCAGTGACATCGGCGTCACCCCCGCCGGCGCCCGCCAGCAGCGCACCAGCCACCGGGTCGAGGACCACCGGGTGACGATCAAGGTGGGCGACACCCGCTCCGGCTGGGTGGACAGCTACCGGCTGCTGCTGGAGCTCAGCAGCGACGGCCGCTTCTCCGGGCCGGTGCAGATCGCCGTGGATCTCTCAGACGTGCGCCCGGTGGGCGAACCGCTGCGGGGCTTCGGCGGCATGGCCAACCCGGTGAAGCTGCGGGATCTGTACGGCCGGGTGGCCCAGATCCTCAACCGCGCCCGGGGGCGTCAGCTCACCTCGGTGGAGTGCTGCCTGCTGATCGACGAGGCGGCGGTGACGATCGTGGCGGGCAACATCCGCCGCAGCGCCGGCATGCGCCAGTTCGCCGCCGATGACCTGCCCGCCGCCACCGCCAAGGACAACCTCTGGCAGCAGGATGCCGAAGGCAACTGGCGGATCGATCCGGAGCGGGATGCCCTGCGGATGGCGAACCACACCCGCGTGTTCCACAGCCGCCCGGATCGGGCCACGGTGCTGGAGGCGGTGAACAAGCAGTTCCAGTCCGGTGAAGGCGCCATCCAGTTCGCCCCGGAGGCGATCGCCCGCTCCAACGCCGACCTGCTCACCACCCCCGAGCTGCGGGAGGAGTTCGTGGGCATCTATTGCGACCAGGGACGGGAGGAGGCCGGCCGCTGGCTGCAGCTCCACCACGCCGGCATCTCGGAAGCCGAGCTGGAGCACCGCCTCGGCCGCTACGGCCTCAACCCCTGCGGCGAGATCCTCGGCGCCGATTTCCACTGCAATCTGGCGGAGATCCACCTCAACCAGATCGATCCCCATGATGAGCTGGCCCAGGAGGAGGCCTTCCGGGCCGGCGCCATCTCCGTGGCCTGCCTGCTCAACCATCGCTTCGAGGTGGAGCGCTACCGCCAGAGCCGCGCCTGGGATCCGATCGTGGGGGTGAGCTTCACCGGCCTGTTCGACTTCTTCGTGCATGCCTTCGGCACCCCCTGGCTGCAGTGGTGGGAGGCCGGCCGACCCGATTCCGAGGAGGGCCGCGCCTTCCGGGAGCGGGAGGCCCAGTACCTGTGCCGTTGGCGGGAGATCGTGCACCAGGCCGTGGGCGAATACTGCGACCGCCATGGCCTGCGCCGCCCCAACCGCTGCACCACCGTTCAGCCCGCCGGCACCAAGAGCCTGCTCACCGGCGCTTCGCCAGGCTGGCATCCCCCCAAGGCGCAGCGGTTCATCCGGCGCATCACCTTCCGCAAGAACGATCCGGTGGCCCTGGCCTGCCTCGATTACGGCTATTCGATCGTGCCCAGCCAGAGCGACAAGGACGAGAATGGCCGACTGCTCGATGATCCCTTCGATCCCCGCTGCAGCGAATGGCTGGTGGAGATTCCCACCGAGGTGAGCTGGGCCAACATTCCCGGCGCCGACCGGGTGGAGATCAACACCTTCTCGGCCCTGGCCCAGTTCGATTTCTACATGCAGGTGCAACGCCACTACACCACCCACAACACCTCCGCCACGATCGAATTCCGGGAGCACGAGATCGAACCGCTGGCCGCGGCGATCCACCAGGCGATCGAGAACGGGGATGGCTACATCTCCGCCGCCCTGCTCGCCCGCTTCGACGCCAACGCCACTTTCCCCCGGCTGCCGTTCGAACCGATCGATGCGTCGACCTACCACCGCCTGCAGGAGGAGGTGAAGGTGCGCCGGCGCAACGACGATTTCTTCGATGCCCTGCGCCACCACGACGGCGGTGAACTGCAGGAGGCCGGCCCTGCCGGCTGCGACTCCGACAAGTGCCTGCTGCCCCTGGCCAAGCCGGAGAACTGAGGGCCCACCTCCCGCAGCGACTGCGGAGCTCAGCGGCCGCCGGCCTGCAGACGTCGCAGACGCCGGCTCCAGCCCAGGGCAGTCGCTGCCCCAAGCAAGGGCAGCGGTCCGGGCACAGGAACCTGGGCGAAGAAACCGCGGATTTCCCCAGTTCCAAAAGTTTCGGAGTGCACGTTCAGATAGGACTTGCCATTGAGGAGTGAGGCCACGAAGGCATCGCGAGCCTTCGCCGGGGTGCCGCCGTTGGTAGTGATGTAAGCCGCCCGATAGGTGCTAGATGCGAGCAGATCAAACACCTGCTCGTAGCTTCCGGCCTTCACGCCCGTCGGGAAACTGGGCAGTGTCGAGGCGGAGGGAACGATCACGCCGGCCGTTCCAGTTCCCGCAGCAGTGGTGGGTCCATGGATGTGGGCTATCGTGGTGTTGCCACTGAGGCCCGCGAACGTCACCTTCAGCGTCATCTGATTGGTGAGCTCATCGATCAGCAGGGAGGCGACGCCGCTGCCGCTGGCCCCGGTGACCTCTGGGGCCAGGATCGTACGGAAGAGGCTGGCCTAGGCCGCGGGGGCCGCCAGCAGGGAGAAGCCGGCCAGGCCGACCACAACGACGGAAGTCGGGAAAAGGGTTCTCATGGGGGGGAGGCATCTTTCCCCCAACCTATGAATCCAGCCGGAAAAGACAGGACGCTGTCATGCTTTGAGCACCCAGCCCCTGTGGCGGGCCTGTGGCCGGTGGCGACCGCCGAACGCCTACTGCACCTCGGCAAGGCCCGCAGCCAGGATCTGCGGAGCGCCCACCTCAACGATCCCGACAGGCCCACGCGCTGAATGCTTCCCGGCAGCTGAACGCCCCCCACAATGGGGAGACTCCCCCTCCGCCGATGGGCCTGCGTAACCGGATCGCCCTGGCGCTGCTGGCTCTGGTGCCGATCTCCATCGCCGCCGACCGGCTCGGTTGGGGTGAAACAGCTGTCTTCTGGACCTCCGCCGCGGCAATCCTGCCCCTGGCGGTGTGGCTCTGCACCGCCACCGAGGAGCTATCGCTGATCCTGGGACCCTCGATCGGAGCGCTGCTCAATGCCGTCTTCGGCAACGCCACCGAACTGATCATCGCCCTGGTGGCCCTCAAGGCGGGCCTGGTGGACATCGTCAAGGCCAGCATCACCGGCACGGTGATGGCCAACCTGCTGCTCGCCCTCGGCCTCTCGATGGTGGTGGGGGGCGTGGGGCGGGCGGAGCAGCGCTTCCAGCCGGTGGTGGCGCGGGTGAACGGCTCGGCGATGACCCTGGCGGTGCTCGCCATCCTGCTGCCCAGCCTGGCGGCCCTCTCCTCCGGCCAGGGGAGCAGCGGCGAAGGAATTCCCGGCAGCGCCAGCGAGCTGTTCTCGCAGTTTGTGGCCTGGATCCTGCTGATCGTCTATGGCCTGACGCTGGTGTTTTCCCTGGGCACCCACCGCACGCTCTACGACGTGGCGGAGGTGGACCTGCCCGCCCACGCGGCGAGCGCGGGCCCGCGGCCACCGCTGCTGCCCTGGCTGCTGGTGCTGATCGGCAGCACCGCTGCCCTGGCCTACGAATCCGAGCTGTTCGTGGGGGTAGTGGAACAGGTGACCGAGCGGCTGGGCCTGTCGGCGGTGTTCACCGGCGTGGTGCTGCTGCCGGTGCTCAGCGGTTTCTCCGAATACGTCACGGCGGTGACGCTGGCCCGCAAGAACAAGATGGACCTGGCGGTGTCGGTGGCGCTGGGGGCCACGCTGCTGGTGGCCCTGCTCGTGGTTCCCATCCTGGTGCTCAGCGGACCATGGCTGGGCCACCCGATCGACCTGCGCTTCAACCTCTACGAACTGGTGGCGGTGGTGGCGGCGGTGCTGGTGAGCAATCTGGTGAGCCTGGACGCTCGCTCCGACTGGTTGGAGGGTGCGCTGCTGCTGGCCGCCTATTTCATTCTGGCGGCGGGCTTCTTCTTCCAGTCCGCCCCGATCCCCTGAGCCCCTTGCCATGACCTCCGAGCGCGAGAGCAGCGTGCCGCGGACCCCGGAGCCGGCGGAGGAGCCTGTTCCGCCCTTCCGCGGCGGCGGTCTCTGGAGCCGCCTGAACCCCTCGGCGTCGCTACAGTTGCTGATCGGCCTGGTGCTCACCCTGGTGGGGTTGGTGGCGGGCTGGCCGCCGCTGACGCTGGTGGCGGGCGGCCTCAGCCTCTTGCTGTCGCTGTTGCAGCTGGTTCCGCCGCTGCTGCGGCGATTGGCCGGCCGGATCGACGACATGGCCACCGCGCGGGTGCTGGCGGTTGCTGGGCTGCTGCTCGGGTCGATCGCGATACCGGTGGCCCTGGGCTGGTGGGATCCGCTGCTGAACCTTTATCGCTCCCGCAACTGGGAGGCGATCGGAGCGCTGGGGGAGGGGGTGATCGGCGCCTTCGGCCAGATCCTTGTGGCCCTGGTGGCCCTGTTGATCGCCTGGCGTCAGGTGATGGTGGACATGCGCCTGACCAGCCAGCAGAACCGCATCACCGAAGCGCAGACGATCGACAACTTCATCCACGGCATCTCCGAGATGATCATCGACGAGGAGGGGATGCTCGAAGACTGGCCCCTAGAGCGCATGCTGGCGGAGGGCCGGCTGGCGGCGGTGCTGAGCAGCATCGAGGCGGAGGGCAAGGCTAAGGTGCTGTGCTTCCTCTCCCAGGCGCGCCTGCTGACGCCACTGCGACGCGATCAGCGGCTGGGGCGGGCCATTCTCGATGGGGAGGGCCATTACGAGGAGGACCGCTTCGCGGGCACCCCGGTGATCCGGCTCCAGCAGATCCTGCGGGGGGCGAACCTGGCGGGCTGCGATCTGCGGGGGGTGGATTTCAATGGCGCCGATTTGCGCGGCGCCGATCTGTCCGGGGCCGACCTGCGGGACAGCATCCTGGCCGGCGCCAATCTCGGTGGCGCCAACCTCAGCGGCGCCTGGCTGGAGGGGGCGCGCTTCTTCTGGGGCCGTCCCCAGACCGCCACCCCCCAGCGGGCCGGCCAGCGCCCCGACCCGCGCAGCGGCTCCGGAAGCGGCGCGGTGGTGGAGAACGTGAACCTGACCGGGGTGCGCCAGTTGGATCCCCAGGCCCACTACTACCTCGCCTGCTGGAGCGGTGAGCGCTCCCGCGCCACCCTGCCCGGAGGAGCGCGGGGGATCGCCGATCAGCTGCCCCGCCTCGCCCCCCCTTGATCCCCCTGGCTCGCAGGCCGCTGGCCATGGGATCATGGGCACACCAGCCCTGGAGGGGTGGTCGAGTGGTTGATGGCTCCGGTCTTGAAAACCGGCGACCCGCAAGGGTCCGTGGGTTCGAATCCCACCCCCTCCGTTTCCTCAGAGCCCTTTCACAGCAAAGGATCCCAGCCAGAGCCACCGGGACTTGCCGGGGTCCCAAATGGGGCCAACTAGGCACAGCCGTTAGGCAAAAAACGACCTGGCAAGGCACGATTAGGCAAGTCGCTAGGCAAATCCGTTGCCTACCTCCGACCCCTGGCTGAGGCGCCAGAACGAAGCCCTGAAGCTTCGGGGACTGGCTGTGTCCCTGGAGCTGGCCGGGTCCCGGATCAGGTTGCGGGCATCCATGCCCCCCAGGCCCGTCGAGCCGCCGGGCTCGCCTTGGAGACAGCAGAGGATCTCGACAGGCCTGGAGTACCCGGCGCGCGCCAGCGATGCCGTCGCGCTGGCCGAAACCCTGGGTCGATCACTGGAACGGGACCGATTGGGACTGGAGGCCTTCGATTGGAGCCCTTGGGAACAGATGGGTCGCGCCCGGAACAAGGCAGGGACCTCCGATGGGTCGACGGAAGGCGTTTCAGGCTCGATGGCATTGAGCCTCACTCGGAAGAGGTGGGAAACGCGGGGGCGGCGCGGCCGCTCAGCGGAAGACTCCTGGGAGGTGGACTACCGCCAGCCGCTGGCTGCCCTCAAGGACATTGCGAACCTGCAGCCATCGCACCTGATCGCCTTGGTGGAGGCCTGTACCCCCTGCAGCCGCAGTCGGCTGCGGGCGGGGCGGGCAGCGGCAGCCATGGCCCAGGCGCTGGGCTGGGGGGACGAGTTGGTCGCGGATTTACGGCAGCGAGGCAAGGGGTATTCAGCCCGCCAGGCCTCCCCGCGCTCACTCCCATCAGAAGGGGTGATTGAGGCGCTAATCGACCAGCTTCCAGCCGTCTGGCAGTGGCCGGTGGGAGTGCTCGCCACCTACGGCTGCAGGCCTCACGAGGCCCTGCTGCATGCGGAGGTTCTGCCATCGGGCCTGGTTCGAATCGCCGACGGCAAAACGGGCGCCCGTCAGGCTCTAGCGATGCCGGCCGCATGGGTGGAGCGATGGAACCTGCGGGAGAAGCGCCTACCTCCCACCATGAACGAAGACCGCAGCCACAGGGCAGCGGGCATGGCGATGGGACGGATGTTCCGGAGGGTGAACGCGACCATGGTCCCCTACGACCTACGTCACGCCTGGGCGGTAAGGGCGATACACAATCCGAGGATCTCGCCCTCGCTGGCGGCCAAGTCAATGGGACATAGTCTGGCGGTGCACAGCAGCGTCTACCAGCGCTGGTTCGATGCCCACGAGATGGAATCGCTGCAGGCGGAACTCAGCGCAGCCTCTTGAGATACCGCTCGACATTCACCAGATAGGAGTGGCGCTTGCCAGAAGGTGAGGGCACCTGCCGGAAGCAGTCGGGCGGGAAGCTGCCGCGCAGGATGCGGTTCTTCAGGGCTCGAGAGGAGGAGAAATGCAGAAGCGGGGCAGCCTCCCTCAGGGGCAGCCAGGGGCTGCTCTTCGGGGCAGGGGGTTGTCCCTGGGCCGTGAGCAGTTTCAGCTGGGCTGACAGCTGGGATAGCTGGGCTGTCAGCTCCACCACCACCGATTCCATCGCCTTGAGGTGAGGCTCCATCACGGTCCCTCCCCCCGCGGCAACAGATCGATCCCCGGCGCCCCGATGCCCTGCTGGCGCTCCCCGCGGCGGCCGGCACCAAGCAGCAGAGCGATGATCACCAGCTGCCCCACCAGGGAGAGCAGCAGCAGGCGGTGCAGGCCCCGCAGGCTGCGGACGCGGACCAGGGCGTGCCGCGGCGGCCGCCCGCCGCCGAGGAAGGCGGGCAGGGCGGGCCTGCGGGGAGGGGTGGCGGAAGGGGTCGAGCTCATGGGGTGGGCTCCTCCCGGCGGTGGGCGGAGGGCTGCGCAAGAACCAGGAGGCGGTGTTGAGCGACGACGACCTGATCTCCTGCCAGACGCAGCTCAGGTGGATCGTGGGTGACAAGCCGATCCCGGTGCTGCTGGCCAAGTTGTTTATCGACTCGATCGCCAGCCGGGATCCGCGCCGCCACCCACCTCAGTGGTGGCTGGATGGATTCGTGTCCGGGCTGATGCGCACGTATGTGCGGTGCCTCCTTCCCCCGGTGGATTTTGACCAGCGGCGAATGCGGCTGGAGTACTCCGAGAGTCGGGTGGAGCGGGCGCTGCGGGTGGTGGCCCTGGCCAGCTATCGCCAGGGACCGCAAGACCTGCCGTTGTTTCATTCCCAAGAGTTCAGTGACACCCTGGCCCTTAGCGCCCTGATGGCCGACGAGCCAGTGGGTCTGGGATTGGAGCGCGAAGGGGCCGAGGCGCTACTGGGTTACCTGATCGAGCTGCGGCTGTTGCTCCAGCCTGAAGCGACAGCAGATCGGCTGCGCTTTCCGCAGGATCTCGTAGCGGATCACCTGGCGGCGGCGGAGCAATTGGACCAGCTGGGGGCCCAGACGATTGCGCGGGGGTTGGAGCATGGGACGGTGGTGTGGGAGGAATTCGTGGCGTTGCTGGAGCAACGGCCCGAGGAAGAACGCGAGCAGATGCGGGGGTTCCTCTTGGCCCTACGCGATAGCGCGATGGGGGCCCGGGGCAACAGATTCCTGGCGATGCCGCTGGAGGTGTCCGAGAGGCTGGCAGAGCTTGGCTTTCTTGATCCGGAGAGGGAGGGCTCCCGGCAGCTCCAGCGGCGGGTCCGCGAAGTGATCAGCAAGCTGGAGTCACTGGATGGGGCGAGCCGGCGGCAAGCGCGGGTGTTGGCCGATGTGCTGAACGACCTGCAGGCTGAGCGGTGGCTGGAGCAGAAGGAGGCGGCGCTGGTGCTGGGCCTGATCGGCATGGAGGCCGAGATTGAGACGCTTGAAGGCCTGGCCACAGACCGGGTGTCGCCGCCGGAGCTGCGCCACGCGGCGCTGGAGGCGCTGGGGTTGACGGCACGAGATCAGGCCAGTACTCGCCAGCGCATCGAGAGGTTCCTGGAAGCCCAACTGCGGGCCGATGCTCTTGATCTGATGATGGAGGACGAGGCGGGCTGGGAGGCGGGCTGGGCAGAGCACGACCGCCGCCTAGCTGTGTTGCAGGGAGCCTCCCGTGGCCTGCAGGTGGCCGCATCCGCGTCCCTGCCCCTACTGGGCAGCGGCCCCGGTCATGCGGTGCCGATGCTCACCCTCACCGCCCTCAGAGAGGGGGAGGGCCTGCGAATCCGCACCCAGGTGGTGATGCCGGCTGTGTGGAAGCTGCCGCTGCCGGGAGGGGAGCAGCTGGAGCTGGTGATGGTGCCCGGAGGCGATGCCGTGATCGGTTCTCCGGAGACGGAGGACGGCCGGCGGGCGTACTACCTCCACTACCAGCGGAAGTGTGAGGGGGTGAACGTTGAAGCCCTGCGCCCGGTGAATCTGAAGACCTTTGCGCTGGTGCGCCATCCGCTCACGCAGGCCCAGTGGCGAGCGGTGGCGAGCTTGCCGCGGCTGGAGCACGACATCCGCTTGACCCCCGGTACCCACGAAGCCAGAGGGCTGTGGGAACGCCACGCCCAGCCGGGCTGCCTGCCGGTGGACAGCGTGAGTTGGCGTGACTGCCAGGAATGGCTGAGGCGGCTGAATCGCTGGCTGAAGGAGCAATGGCCGCAGCTGGGCGGCCAGGGCGAGGAGCCTCGGCTGGCGCTGCCGAGCGAAGACCAGTGGGAAGTGGCCTGCCGAGCGGGGGTACGCACGCCCTTTCACTTCGGAGACACCCTAGATGCGAGCTGGGCGAACTACAACGGTGAGGAGATTCATGTTCCTGGCCGCCAGGGTGCATTTCGGCAGCGACCAGTGCCTGCGGGCTTCTTTGGTCTGGTGAATCGCTGGGGCCTGGCGGAGATGCACGGGCAACTGCTGGAGTGGTGCGCAGACCGTTGGCACCGCGACCCGCTGGCCGAAGCCCGAGGTGATGGGAGTGCCCGGGAAGACCCGGATCCAGAGTTGCTGGGCGATCGGGATTACACCTACAGGATGCTGCGCGGCGGCTCATGGTTCGTCAATCCTTACTTCTGCCGCGCCTCCTTCCGGCTCCAACACGTCCCAGACTGTGTCAACTACAACAACGGCTTCCGCCCCGGCTGTTTCTCTCCCGCATCACTTTTTCTTGGCCATTGAATCCTTGTGCGCTTTGCCCTGGCTGTTCGGCTGTCGGCTCTTGGGGTAACGGAACCTTGACTCAGATCTCTCACACCCACCACACCATCCCCGCGCCATGGGCCACCTGCAGCTCCCGCGCCCTCTGCAGCGCCTCGCTGCGCGCCACCAGCCGGCAACGGGCCGTGGCGATGGCTGAGCGATCGAGCACCCAGATCCGCACCCAGCGCTGATCCACCCCAAGCGGCTGGAGCTCAATGCCGACGGAGAGAGGGGAGGCCATAGGGAAACCGGGAAGGGCAGGGGCCCCAACGCCCCCACCGGGGGGCAATCACCGCGACTGCCGACCCGGTTCCCCGGCCCTCTCCGCCAAGGCAGCGCGAGCGCAGCGACGGCCCTCCATCGCCATGGCGAACGTCGATGGGAAAAGCGGGACCCCGCAGTGCCCCGCCGAGAGCGGCGTAGCCGCCTCAGAGCACCGAGACGGTGCCCACCTGCGCGGCCTGCAGCTTGCGGGCCACCGAGAGGGCGGTGAGCAGGGGCATCAGGCAAGGCTTCTGCACCGGCCGGCCACGGCGGCCGATGTGGACCGTGACGCGGGGCTCGGACCAGGCTTTGCTGCTGCCGGGATAGACGTGCACGAGCACCTGGCGGACCGGGCAGCAGAGGGCGGAGGAGGCCATGGGGAGATGGCGAGGAACACCGATCCCCCGCCCCGCCGCCGACGCCGCGCCAGGGCGCCGCAGGCGCTCGCGTCAGCCCTGGCGCGGTGGTGGTTGTCCCGCGTCAACCCCGTTGGCCGCCGCATTGCATCGTTAAGAGTTTGCAGAAAAAACAGCCCGCGGGCCAGCTTTCCACAGCCATGAGCTGATTTCTGGCTCAAAAAGCCGAATCGATGCCGATCAAGTCCGCAAACAGCCCGATTTCGGCATCGTTGGCCTGTCTGC
>JBEIHT010000035.1:0-22252 GCA_040381155.1 Aphanothece sp. | reverse complement strand
GCCCCCTCCCCCTGACCCCCAGGCGGGCGATCAGAGCAGATCCAGGCCGCGCCAGCGCCGGGCCAGGGCCGCCAGCACGGCCAGCTCCCCATCGCCGTCGCCGCCGTTCGGGGGGGAGAGCACGCCGAGCCAGGGGAGACCGTCCTGGCGGCGGCGCTCCGGCTGCCACTCCCCCCCCCACTGGATCAGCCCGACCAGCGGCACGTGCGCCTGCCGCAGCAGGGCGGTGGCTGCCGCAGGCCAGCCGCTGGCCAGCTGGGGGCCGTCGAGGATCAGCAGGGTGGGCTGGCGCCAAGCCCCCAGCGCCTCCGCCCAGTTGGGCCCATCCCCCAGGGCCAGGCCTGGATCGACGCCCAGGGGCGCGAGCCAGGCCGGCGCCTTGGCGGTGGAACGCCCCTCCCCCAGGCCATCGAGGGCCTGGCGGGGCGGCAGGGCCGGGTCGAGGGGGCGCAGCGGCCACGCCGTGAGAGCAGCGAGGCGCTCCGCCGCCGCCCGCAGGCGCTCCGCCAGCGTCTGCGGCGCACCCACACCGGCGAGCACCAGCCCCGCCGGCTGCGCCCGTCTGTCTTCGGAAACCGTCATCGTTGCCCTCTTCCCCCGCCCAGCACGCTTCTACCATCGTGACTGTGACCCCCCACTGCCGTCCGTGACCACCTTCACGACCGTCGAACGGCAGGATCGGGGCGCTGATCCCACCCCCAACAACCAGGAGCTGCGCCGTCTGCGCCTGTTCAGCGGCACCTCCAACCCGGAGCTGGCCCATGAGATCGGCGCCTATCTCGGCATCCCCGATGGTCCGCGGGTGATCAAGCGCTTCGCCGATGGGGAGCTGTACATCCAGATTCAGGAGTCGATCCGCGGCTGCGATGTCTTCCTGATCCAGCCCACCTGCGCTCCGGTGAACGACCACCTGATGGAGCTGCTGATCATGGTGGACGCCTGTCGGCGTGCCTCCGCCCGGCAGATCACGGCGGTCGTCCCGTACTACGGCTATGCCCGCGCCGATCGCAAGACGGCGGGTCGCGAGTCGATCACCGCCAAGCTCGTAGCCAACCTGCTGGTCAAATCCGGGGTGGACCGGGTGCTGGCGATGGATCTGCACTCCTCCCAGATCCAGGGTTATTTCGACATCCCCTGTGACCACATCTTCGGATCGCCGGTGCTGGTGGACTACCTCAGCACCCGCAACCTCGGCGAGCTGGTGGTGGTCTCCCCGGACGTCGGCGGCGTGGCGAGGGCGCGTGCCTTCGCCAAGCAGATGAACGACGCCCCGCTGGCGATCATCGACAAACGCCGCTCCGGTCACAACGTGGCCGAAAGCCTCACCGTGATCGGTGATGTCGCCGGTAAGACGGCGGTGCTGATCGACGACATGATCGACACCGGCGGCACGATCTGCCAGGGCGCCAAACTGCTGCGCCGCTCCGGCGCGGCCCGGGTGCTCTGCTGTGCCACCCACGCCGTGTTCTCCCCACCGGCGCTGGAGCGCCTCTCCGAACCCGGCCTGTTCGAGGAGGTGGTGGTGACCAACAGCATCCCCCTGACGCCGGCGCGCCGCTTCCCCCAGTTGCGGGTCCTGTCGATCGCCACCATGCTCGGCGAGGCGATCTGGCGCATCCACGAGGAGAGCTCGGTGAGCTCCATGTTCCGCTGAACCCCCCGCCGCTCCAACCGCTGCCGCTGCGGGTTCACCTCAAGCGCCACCTGCCGGTCTGGCTCACCCTGGCCCTGACCGGGGCGCTGCAGCTGGCGGGGCTGCTGCCCGGCCAGGCCAGGGACCTGGGCGGCCGCACGGGTTCCCAGAGCCGTCTGCCCGAGCCCATGACCCGCCGCGTCGGGGTGTGGCTGACCAACTCCCCCAGCCCCCTCTACTACGACGCCAGACGCATCGAGACGGCGGTGGAGCAGCTGGCCGCGACGGGCTTCAACACCCTCTACCCCAACGTCTGGAGCCGCGGCGCCACTTTCCACCGCAGCCGCTGGGCGCCGATCGAACCGTTCCTGGCCCAGAGCGCCCCGGACCTCGATCCCATCTGCCGCTTCACCAGGGCCGCCCAGCGCCGGGGCATGCAGGTGATCCCCTGGTTCGAATACGGCCTGATGGAGCCGGGGGATGCGGAGGTGGTGCGCCGTCATCCGGAATGGATCCTGCGCCGCGCCGACGGCAGCGCCCTCTACGCGATGCACGGGGCCAACCTGAAAACCTCGCCGCTCAAGGATCTGCGCGTCTGGCTCAACCCGGCGCACCCGGGGGTGCGCGAGCGCTTCATCGGCCTGATCCGCGAAATCGTCCAGCGCTGCGGGGTCGATGGCATCCAGCTCGACGACCACTTCGCCTGGCCGGTCGAGCTGGGGTATGACGACTTCACACGCGAGCTCTACCGCCGCGAGACCGGCCGTGAGCCGCCCGCCAACAGCAGCGACCGCGCCTGGATGACCTGGCGCCGGCACCAGCTCACCGGGCTGTTGCGCGAGCTGCGGGCCAGCCTGGATCAGGCTTCCGGCGGCCGTCGCACGGTGATCAGCCTCTCCCCAGGACCCTTCCGCTTCGCCTACAACCAGTGGCTGCAGGACTGGGAACTCTGGGCCCTGGGCCATCTGATCGATGACCTGGTGGTCCAGAACTACGCCTATTCCGTGCGGGGTTTCGAGAAGGACCTCAACCAGCCCGCCCTGGTGAAGGCCCGCAGCTGGGGCATGCCGGTGGAGATCGGCATTCTGGCGGGTTTCGGCAGTCGCACCCCCGACATGGCCATCCTGGCGGAGAAGGTGCGGCTGGCCTCCGAGCGGGGCCACGGGGTGATCTATTTCTATTGGGAGGGCCTCTGGGGGCGCCACGCCGGCCAGGAGGGGGCGGAGTACCGGCGCGAGGCGTTCCGCATGCTGCACCAGCAGGCCTTCCGCCCGGATCCCCCCCTGCGGCCGGGGGAGCCAGGTCGTCCGTTCCAGCTGCCGGCGCCCCGCCAGCCGGCCCTGCTTAGCCCGCCACCACCACCGCCGCTGCCGCCGCCCTGAGCTCAGGCGCGGGCTGGCTCGGCCCCCAGGCACTGATCCACCACTTCGCGGCTGTTGGTGGAGAGATCGGCGGCGGCCAGGAGGCTCAGGGCCTCGCGCATGCGCCCCCGCCGCTCCGGGCCGTAGCTGGCCCAGCGGCTGAACACCTTGGCCAGGCGGGAGGCGGTGATCGGATTGCGGCCATCGAGTTCGACGATGCGCTCGGCGAGAAACGCATAGCCGCTGCCGTCGGCGGCGTGGAACACCGGCGTGTTGGCGGCCAGGCCCCCGAGCACGGCCCGCACGGAGTTGGGGGCGGTGGGATCGAAGCGGGGGTGATGCAGCAGACGCTCCACCCGCTCCAGGCCATCGGCGAAGGGGGCGGAGGCCTCGAGGGCGAACCAGGCATCCAGAACCACCGGCCGATCCTGCCAGCGGTCGTGGAAGGCCTTGAGGGCCTGGTGCCGCTCCGGCAGGGGGTGGCACTGCAGGGCCCGCAGGCCGGCGCGGGCCAGGGTCATCGAGCCGCTGTCCACCGCCGCCCGGCAGGAGGCGATGGCGGAGCGGTCGCCCGCCGCCACCCGCCAGCTCCAGATGGTGCCGGTGAGCATGCGGTCGCCGACCCCCTCGGGCCAGGCCAGGGACCACTGGGGCATGCAGCGCTCCAGCGCCTCGGCGAGCGGTGCCGCCAGGGCGATGCCGAGGCGGCGCTGCAGGGCCATCAGCGCCGCGAACAGCGCCGGCGGATCCGGTTGGGGCGCCGCGTCCTCCAGCTCCGCCAGGCCGGGGAGGGAGAGCAAGGCGCTGCGACTCGACTCCGCCAGGGAGGGGTCGGCGAGGATGCGGCCGAAGGCATCGATGATCTCCTCCTCCAGCTGGCCATCCGGCCGGCCGGCAGCGCGGCGCAGCACCGCCCGGCGCAGCAACACCTGGCCGGCATCCCAGCGGGCGAAGGGATCGCTGTCGGTGGCGAGCAGGTGCACCAGCTCGCCGGTGGGCCGGCCCAGGCTGAGCTTCACCGGCGCCGAGAAATGGCGCAGCAGCGAGAGGGCCGGCGGCGGCCCCTGGGGGGGAAGCCCCTCCAGGCAGACCGTCTGCTCGGCGCGGTCGAGCACCAGCAGGTGGGTGCCCTCCCCCCACTGGCGGGGCAGCAGGGGCAGGCGCAGGGGGCGGCCGTCGCCGTCGCGGCCCTGCAGGGGCAGGGGGTGGCCGGCCTGATCCACCAGCCCGAGGGCCAGGGGAATCACCAGGGGCTGCTTTTCCGCCTGCCCCGGCGTGGGGGGGGTGTGCTGGCGGATCGTCAGCTCCAGCCGGCCCTCTCGTCGGTGCCAGCGGCGCAGGACGCGCAGCTGCGGCGTGCCGGCCTGGTGGTACCAGCGGCGGAATTCGGCGAAGTCGAAGGGGGGCGGCGCCAGCCGGCCATCCAGACCCTCAGCGGCCCAGTGGGCCTCGGCGGCCTCGCGCATGGCGGCGAGGAAGTCGTCGCAGGTGGCGGCGGTGCCGTCGTGGCGGCGCACATAGATCGCCATGCCGGCCTGGAAGGTTTCCGGCCCGATCAGGGTCTGCAGGGCCCGAATCACCTCGGAGCCCTTTTCATAGATGGTGGTGGTGTAAAAATTATCGATGGCCTGATAGCGATCCGGTTGCACCGGATGGGCCGTGGGCCCGGCATCCTCACGAAACTGCGTATTGCGCAGCATCGCCACATTCTCGATGCGGTTGAGGGCGTGGCCATGCTGGTCAGCGCTGAAGCACTGATCGCGGAAAACCGTCAGGCCCTCCTTGAGCGAGAGCTGGAACCAGTCGCGGCAGGTGATGCGATTGCCGGTCCAGTTGTGGAAATATTCATGGGCAATCACACTTTCGATCCGCTCCAGTTCACCATCGGTGGCGGTGGCGGCATCGGCGAGAACCAACTTGGAATTGAAGATATTGAGGCTCTTGTTTTCCATCGCGCCCATGTTGAAATGGCGCACGGCAACAAGATTGAATTCCTCCAGGTCATACTCCAGCCCGTACACCTGCTCGTCCCAGGCCATGCAGCGCTTCAGCGCCGCCATCGCGTGGGCCGTGTAGGGGGCGTCCCCGGGTTCCACGTGGATGCGCAGCCGCACCGGGCGACCGCTGGCGGTGCGGAAACTGTCGCTCACCTCCTCCAGACAGCCCGCCACAAGCGCGAACAGATAGGAGGGTTTGGGGAAGGGATCATCCCAGATGGCGTAGTGGCGGTCCCCCGCCAGCTCGCCCCGCTCGATGCAGTTGCCGTTGCAGAGCAGAACCGGACAGGCGCTGCGGTCCGCTTCGAGCCGCACCCGGAAGCGGCTGAGCAGATCGGGGCGGTCGGGATGCCAGGTGATGCGCCGGAACCCCTCCGCCTCGCACTGGGTGGTGAACAGACCGCCGCTCACATAGAGCCCTTCGAGGGCGGAGTTGCGCTGGGGTTCGATCCGCACCGTGCTGGTGAGCACGAAGGGACGCTGGGGCGGGCTGGGGATCAGCAGCCGGTCGGCCTCGATCCACCTGGTGCCCTCCGGCAGCGCCTCGCCATCGATCGCCAGGGCCTCTGTGTGGAGATCCACCCCCATCAGCTCCAGGGGCCCCGGGGCGCTGCGGCCATCGGGGCCTTCGGCGGCCGGGTTGGGAGCGAAGGCCAGCCGGGATTCGACCGTGGCGTGGTCGTCGTGGAGGCGCACCGTCAGGTCGGTGCGATCCAGCAGGTAGGGAGCGGGACGGTAGTCGGCGAGATGGACCGTGGCCATCAGGGTCGGCGGGTAAGCCAGAGGCGGACCATCACTTGCCGCCGGCTGGCTTGCCACCGGCGGGGGTGAGGGCCTTGCGGATCTGCGGCAGCAGGGTGTCGTATTCCTTGCGCCAGTCGGCCGGCAATCTGGTGCCGCAGAAGCGGTCGGATCGCAGCAGCGATTCGGCGACCGTGGCGTTGATGATCTGGTCGCGGCTCAGGGGGGTGGCGGCTCCGGCAAGGCGACTGCCGTGCTTCTCGGTGAGCACCGAAGCCACCATGGACACGCTGCCGTCGAGGGCGGCCTTGAAGGGCACCTTCTGCTGGGACAGGGCACAGAGGTTGATGGCCGACATCGTCATGTAGGTATTCACCTCCTCCACCGTGGCCGGCTTGCTGGCGGGGGCGCCGCCGGCGGGCGGGGGCGGCTGCTGGGCCGACGCCGCAAGCGGCGAAAGCAGGGGTGCGCTGAGCAGCAGCAGGGCGGCGAGGCGACCGGCGACGGGAAGCTGGCGGGGAGACTTCATTCCCTGAGGACTTTCGGGCAGCATAGTTCGGGCCGTTCAGGCCAGATGGCTGGGGGGCGCAATGGGTGGCTCCACCCGGCTCTCGTGGTGGATCTCCGCCAGGTCGAGCACGCCATCGCGCCAGGAATAGATGGAGCGGGACCGGAAGCGATCCTGGTCCACCAGCCGGATGTGCTCGAGGATGTCCCACTCCTGGTAGTGGGATTCAAAGATCACCTCGTGCTCGTCCACCTGGCGGATGCGGCTTTTGGTGGGGGAGCCGCACAGGTAGCCGCGGCTGCGGCGCAGCTGGTGGCCGCAGAGGTAGGCCTCCATGGTGCCCTCCGGCACGAAGCGCGGCTTGCGATCGAAGAAGCCGTGCTCATTTTCTGGCCACCAGGTGAAGCGGTAGCCGGCCTCCCCCTCAATGGGTTCGTGGAACAGCTCCACCTGGAGGAACATGTCCACACGCAGCACCTCGTCGTCCGCGAAGAAGTAAAGGCGCCGGGAGCGCCAGACGCCGAGGTTGCGGGCGAACCAGCGGCGCAGACTGCTGTCCAGGCGGATGCGACTCTCGGGGTGCTTCGGGTCGCGGGCCGCCGGCACGAACACCGGCACCCGGGGGATGGTGAGGCGTTCCGGAGTGCCGGGGGGGACGGGCGTCGGCACGGCTGCGGGGACGCTGGCTGGCTCTGGGGCGGCGGGGTCAGTCATGGCGGCGGGGCCTGAGGATCCCGGAACTCCTTCACCGTCTTAGCGGCAACGGCGCCGCTTCGCCCGGACCCATAAGGTGAGGTGTGTTGTCGCGCCCTCGCCGGTGCCCGAAGCGGGGAAACCGCCCCAGACCAGCCGCCGGTCTGGCAAGACAAGGCCCCGAGCCGTCGAGGGGTCGTCGCGTCAGCGGCTCGACCTGTTGCTGCTGGCCGGCTCGCGCCACCTGGGCAGTCCGGATCTGCGGGCGTTGGTGAGCTTCCTGCGTCAGGAGGACTGCGGCTTCGAGGTGCACCTGGAGATCGCCGATCCGGCCCGCCATCCGGAGCTGCTGGAGATGCACCGGCTCGTGGCCACCCCCGCCCTGGTGAAGCGCTCGCCCCTGCCCAAGCAGGTGTTCGCCGGCAACAGCCTGACGATGCAGTTGCGCAACTGGCTGCCCCGCTGGCAGCAGATGGAGGTGGTCACCTCCCTGGGCATGAGCCTGCGCCCGTCGGAGATCGACGGCAGCCGCAGCCAGCGGGAGGTGCAACTGGAGGACCAGCTGCTGGTGCTGCGCCAGGAGAACGAGACCCTGATCGAGCGGCTGGGGGTGCAGGAACGGCTGTTGCGCATGGTGGCCCACGAGCTGCGCACACCGCTCACGGCGGCCAAGCTGGCCCTCCAGAGCCACCGGCTCGGCCAGATCGACGAACCGCGCTTCCGCGATGTGCTGGAGCGGCGACTGAACGACATCGAGGAGCTCTCCAGCGACCTGCTGGAGGTGGGCACCACCCGCTGGGAGGCCCTCTTCAACCCCCAGCGCCTGGACCTGGGCCAGGTGGCGGCCGAGGCGATCCTGGAGCTCGAGAAGCTCTGGGTGGGCCGCGATCTGGAGCTGGTCACCGACATCCCCGCCGACCTGCCCGATGTCTACGCCGACCAACGGCGGATGCGACAGGTGCTGCTCAACCTGCTGGAAAACGCCCTGAAGTACACCCCCGAGGGCGGCCGCGTCAGCCTCACCCTGCTGCACCGCACCAGCCAGTGGCTGCAGGCGAGCATCTGCGACAGCGGGCCAGGCATTCCCAGCACGGAGCAGCAGCGGATCTTCCAGGACCGGGTGCGCCTGCCCCAGACCTCCGGCAGCACCTCTGGCTACGGCATGGGGCTGGCGGTCTGCCGCCGCATCGCCGAGGTGCATGGGGGCCGGATCTGGGTGGTGTCCCAGCCGGGGGAGGGGGCCTGCTTCCACTTCACGGTGCCCGTCTGGAGCGGCCAGAGCGCCCCGGAACCGCCGCCGCCGGCGCCGAGTGCCCCCTGGTCGCCCCTGAATCTGGAGGGCCCGGGGGCGGACAACGCCCACCCTTCCTTGACGAAGGGTCCCATCGACCCGTAGTTTCCAGCTCGTCAGCCCAACGGGCTGAGGCCTCGCCCCCATCGTCTAGAGGCCTAGGACACCTCCCTTTCACGGAGGCGACAGGGGTTCGAATCCCCTTGGGGGTATGTGAATCGGTCGAGCACCTCGACCGATGGTTTGCACTGTCGGCCGCCGGCGAATGTTGTCGTCGCCAGGCGGTCTCCATCCATCGGGACAGGTTCGACGCCGCGCAGATTTCAACCTGTAACAACTCTGTTGGTGTGAGCATTTGCCCACCGGGCTTCATTCAGCCGCCGCCAGGGCACGCCTGGAGGCCTCCAGTTGCACGCCGCGCAGGTTATTGGCCAGGTCGTCCTTCAGCCGCTGCTCGATCAGCCCGATCGGCATCCCCGGCTTGCCCTGCACGGTCAGGTCGTAGAGCAACCAGCTGCTGGAGTCGTCTGCCCCCATCGCCCAGGTGCCCTGGAAGCAACGGAAGTCGCCATCGATCATGCGGAAGTCCAGGCGGCCCTGCTCCCGCTCTTCGCACAGTTCGAGCTGCACCCGGGCGCTGAAGCGCAGGCCGCAGAACTGCTGGGTGCCCACCTGCTCGAGGCAGACCCGGTTCTGGCGCCGCCAGAGCTGACGGGAGAGGGCCAGGTTCGGAATGAAGTGCTGCAGGTTCTCGTAGTCCGTGAGCACGCTCCAGAGCCAGTCGGGATGGAGGTCGAGGCGGAGCTGGGCCGCCAGGCGGCGGGCTCCCTGGGGGAGCCTCTCCATCACCTGATGGATGGTGTCAAGCGAGCAGGTGCCCGTGACTTCGAGGGGAGACGCGACCGCGGACGCGTCGATGCGGGGGGGGAAGGGAGCCAGGAGCTGGGCCAAATCGGGTCGGGGCTGAAGCCGGGCCGGGGTGGCAGTCGCAGAGCGACGGCCCAAAGCTAGCCGGGGAGCACGGGGAGCGGGGCGGGGGCGCGGCCATGCCGGTGGGAAAGGTTCCCTATGATCAGCGCGATTTCCGCGGCACGTTCCAGATGCGCGTATCCACAGGCAGTGCCATCCAGTCCGACGGCCGCATGTTCACGGTGGTGATTGAGAGCTTTGGGGTGGGCCGCCAACGCCGCGCCGAGCGCCGCCTCACCATCCCCTTCGGCCAATTGCAGTCGCTGATGCAGACGGTGGCCCTCAACGGTGGTCGGATCAAAGTGGTGAGCGCCGATGCCGAGGGCAGCGAGCCGTCCGAGGCCCCCGATTCCGCTCCGGTCACCGCCAGTCCCGCCGTCCAATCCGTCGCCGTGAGCCACGCCGAAGTCCCCGTCAACACCTACAAACCGAAGACCCCCTGCATCGGCACCGTCACCGAGAACTACAGCCTCGTCGGTGAGGGCGCCATCGGTCGCGTCAACCACATCACCTTCGACCTCAGCGAGGGTGACCCCCAGCTCCGATACGTCGAAGGCCAGAGCATCGGCATCATCCCCGAGGGCACCGACGCCAACGGCAAGCCCCACAAACTTCGCCTTTACTCGATCGCCAGCACCCGCCACGGCGACAACCTGGAGGGCAGCACCGTCTCCCTCTGCGTGCGCCAGCTGCAGTACGAAAAGGACGGCGAGACGATCAACGGCGTCTGCTCCACCTACCTCTGCGACATCGCGCCGGGCACCAAGGTGAAGATCACCGGTCCGGTGGGCAAGGAGATGCTGCTCCCCCCCGACGAGGACGCCACGGTGATCATGCTGGCCACAGGCACGGGCATCGCGCCGATGCGCACGTACCTGCGCCGCATGTTCGAACCCGCTGAGCGGGCCAAAAATCCCGACTACCAGTTCCGCGGCCTGGCCTGGCTATTCATGGGCGCCCCGAAAACCCCCAACCTCCTCTACGACGACGACTTCCATCGCTACGAACGGGAGTACCCGGACAACTTCCGCTACACCACGGCGATCAGCCGGGAGCAGGAGAACGCCAAGGGCGGTCGCATGTACATCCAGGACCGGGTGCTGGAGCACGCCGATGAGATCTTCGGCCTGATCGAGAACCCCAAGACCCACGTCTACATGTGCGGTCTGCGGGGCATGGAGCCGGGCATCGACGAAGCGATGACCGCTGCCGCCGCCGCCAAAGGGCTGGACTGGGCCACCCTGCGGCCGCAGCTCAAGAAGGCCGAGCGCTGGCACGTCGAGACCTACTGAATCCAGCCTGGGGGGTCCGCAATCCCTCACACGCTCCCCACCGGTGGGGTTGGAGGCGGCGCGGCCCTGCCGCCTCCGTTAAACCAGGGGTATCCACGACCATCGCTGCATGACCACGATCCTCACGAACCCCCTGCGGGTGGGGCTTCGTCAGGAGCGGGTAATCCCGCCCCAGTGTCTGGTGATCTTCGGGGCCAGTGGCGATCTCACCCACCGCAAACTGGTGCCGGCGCTTTTCGAGCTGTTCCGGCAGCGGCGTCTGCCGAGCGAATTCTCGATCCTGGGCTGCGCCCGCCGCCCCTGGAGCGACGAGGAGTTCCGCCAGAAGATGGCCGACGCCCTCAGCGAAGAGGTGAGCGAGCACCCCAGCGCCTGGGAGCAGTTCAGCCAGGGCCTCTTCTACGAGCCGGTCGATCTGCAGCAGACCGAGCAGGTGGTGCGCCTGGGCCAGCGCCTCGATGGACTCGATCGAATGCGGGCCACCCGGGGCAACCGCACCTTCTACCTGTCGGTTTCACCGGAGTTCTACGGCAGCGGTTGCCGCGCCCTGGCCGCCGCGGGGCTGCTGGCGGACGCGGAGCGCAGCCGCGTGGTGATCGAGAAACCCTTCGGCCGCGATTACGGCAGCGCCCAGGCCCTCAACCGGGTGGTGCAGGGCTGCGCCAAGGAAAGCCAGGTGTTCCGCATCGACCACTACCTGGGCAAGGAGACGGTTCAGAACATCCTGGTGCTGCGCTTCGCCAACACGATCTTCGAGCCGATCTGGAACCGCAATTACATCGCCAACGTCCAGATCACCGCCGCCGAAACGGTGGGGGTGGAGGAGCGAGCCGGCTACTACGAGAGCGCCGGCGCCCTGCGCGACATGGTGCAGAACCACCTCACCCAGATCCTGGCGCTCACGGCGATGGAACCGCCGGGGCGCTTCGACCCCGAGGCGATCCGCAACGAGAAGGCCAAGGTGCTGCAGGCGGCCCACCTGGCCGCTGAGACCGAGCCCTGGCACTGTTGTGTTCGCGGCCAGTACGCCGCTGGCGGCACGGCGGCCCAGCCGTTGTCGGGCTATCGCCAGGAGCCCGGCGTGAATCCCAACAGCACCACGGAAACCTATGTGGCGATGAAGCTGTTCATCAACAACTGGCGCTGGCAGGGGGTGCCCTTCTACCTGCGCACCGGCAAGCGCCTGCCCAAGCGCATCAGCGAGGTGGTGCTCACCTTCCGGGAGGCTCCCGTGCACCTGTTCGACGCCGCCGGCGGCTCCCCGACGCCCAACCAGCTGATCCTGCGCATCCAACCGGATGAGGGGGCCGAGATCCGCTTTGAGGTGAAGGCCCCGGGCTCGGGCATGCGCAGCCGCCCCGTGGACATGGGCTTCTCCTACGACGACTCCTTCGGCGAACCCTCCGACGAGGGCTACGTGCGCCTCCTTGCGGACGCGATGCTGGGCGATCCCACCCTGTTCACCCGCAGCGATGAGGTGGAAGCGGCCTGGAGGCTCTACACCCCCCTGCTCGAACTGATCGAGGAGTCCCCCTGGCAGTTGCCGGTCCATCCCTACGAAGCCCGCACCTGGGGGCCCGCCGCCGCCGACAACCTGCTGGCCGAGGACAACCTGCTCTGGCGCCGGCCCTGATCCGCCCGCCCCGCCCCACCACTCCGCCCCTCCTGTCGCCTCGCCGCCATGCCCGCCCAGCTCACCCTTCAATCCCCCCTCGAGATCCCCCCCGCCGAGGTGTCCCCCTACCTGGAGCAGCTCTGGAAGGAGGGCCTGGATAGCTCCACCGGCGCGGCCACCTTCACCCTGCTGGTGTGGGAGCCCTCCTGGCTGGAGCAGCAGCTGGTGCGCATCGGCAAGGTGGACGGCCCGATCCGGGGGCTCGATCGCGATGATGTGATCGAGGCGGCCCGGGAGCTCACGGCGGCGTGCGGCCTGCCCCCCAGCACGGCGCCGATGGATCCCCGGCTGCTGTGGAAGCTCGGCCAGATGGACGGCCACCACCAGGCGGCCGACCAGCGCGGCCAGTTCGTGGAGAGCGCCATCAGCGGCCACATGCCCCGGCGGCTGATCACCCTCGCCCCCACCCTGGCGGGCGATCGGCCCCTGGAAACCATGGTGGCCGCCTACTGCCCCCTGCCGGAGGAGGGCGGCGCCGGCGCCGCCTGTGGGGACGCCATCGTGCTGCGCGGTGGCCTCGGCGCCCTGAGCCAGGCGGATGCGCTGGTGCGGTCGCTGGTGAGCGAGGAGCTGCCCTGCTGGGTGTGGTGGAACAGCAGCCTCGATGAGCCCAGCGAAATCCTGGAGGCGATCGCGCCACCGCCGCGGCGGCTGATGCTGGACTCCTCCCTCGGCCAGCCCAGCCGCTGCCTCGATGTGCTGGTGGCCCGGATCGCCACCGGCCAGGCGGTGAACGATCTCAACTGGCTGCGGCTGCGCAGCTGGCGGGAATCCCTGGCGATGGTCTTCGACCCGCCCTCCCGCCGCGATGCCCTGCAGCACGTGGTGCAGCTGGACATCGATGTGGAGGGGGACCACCCGGTGAAGGGCTTGCTGCTGGCCGCCTGGATCGCCAATCGGCTCGGCTGGCACCCGGTGGGCAGCGACTGGAGTTCGTCCGATGGCCCGGGGCAGGGCATCAGCGCCGAGTTCCAGCGCACCGATGGCATCACGGTGCGCTTCGCCCTGATGCCGGTGCCGATCGGCGCCCCCAAGGCCCACCCTGGCGCCATCGTCGGCCTGCGGCTGATCTGCCATCCGGAACGGCGCCCGCCCCTCTGCGTGATCCTCTGCTCGGAATCGGGCGGCTGCATGCGGCTGGAATCGGGCGGCATGGCGGCGATGGAGCTGGTGGAGGAGGTGGTGCCCCTGCCGGAGGAACGGGAGGAGCAGGAGGTGGCGCGGCTGCTCAGCGGCGGCCACGATTCCACCAACCCGCTGCTGGAGTCGGCGGCCCCCCTGGCCGCGGCCCTGCTGCCCCGCTGAGGTCGGAGCCCTTGAGCTGTGTGATCGCCGCCCCCTGCAGCGGCAGCGGCAAGACCCTGCTCAGCCTCTGCCTGGCCGCCCTGGCCCGGCGCCGGGGCGAGAGCGTGCAGCTGTTCAAGGTGGGGCCGGACTATCTCGACCCCCAGCTGCTCAGCGCCGTCGCCGGGCGGCCCTGCCGCAACCTTGACCCGCTGCTCTGCGGGGAGGACTGGCTGGAGCGCAGCTTCCACGGCTACGGCGCCCGCGCCGAGCGGGTGCTGGTGGAGGGGGTGATGGGGCTGTTCGATGGGCGCGGCCCCAGCAGCGAGGGCAGCACCGCGGCGGTGGCCGCCCGGCTCGACCTGCCCGTGGTGCTGGTGGTGGAGGCGTCCCGGCAGGCGGGATCGCTGGCGGCGCTGGTGCGGGGCTTCCGGGACCATGAACCGCCGCGGGTGCGCCTGGCGGGGGTGGTGCTCAACCGGGTGGCCACCGCCCGCCACCTCGCCCTGCTGGGGGAAGCCCTGGCGGCGATCGAGGTGCCCCTGCTCGGCTCCCTGCCCCCCCATCCGGCCCTGGAGCTGCCCTCCCGCCACCTGGGCCTCCACCCCGCCCATGAGATCGCCGACCTGGCGGAACGGCGCGGCCTCTGGGCCGAGCTGGCGGAGCGCCATCTCGATCTGGAGCGGCTCTGGCCCCTGCTGGCGCCACCCCCGCCGCCGGCGGACGGGCTCGATCCGATCCGCTGGCGGCTGGGCGAGGGGGCCCACGGACTGACGCGGCGCGCCGGCGGCGCCGAGCCCCAGCCCGTGGCCGTGGCCCACGACGAGGCGTTTCATTTCCTCTACCCGGAGGCCCAGGAGCTGCTGAGCGCCCTGGGGCTGCAGCCCCGGGCCTGGAGCCCCCTGGCGGATGAGCCCCTGCCCGCCGGCTGCCGCGCGGTGCTGTTACCGGGCGGCTACCCGGAACTGCATGCGGCGGACCTGGCCGCCAGCCAACGCAGCCTGGGGGCGCTGCGGCGGGCGGCGACGGACGGGGTGCCGATCGTGGCGGAATGCGGCGGCCTGCTGCTGCTCGGCCAGACCCTGGCGGATGGCGACGGGGAGCTGCACCGGATGGCGGGGGTGCTGCCGTTCACGGCCCGGCGCGGGCCGCTCAGCCTGGGCTACCGCCAGGCGCTGGCCGGGCAGGACGGGCTGCTGGTGAGGGCGGGCGAGCGCCTGATCGGCCATGAGTTCCACCGCTGGCAGCTGGAGGCCCTCCCCGATCCGGCCGGAGCGCTGGCTGCCCGGCCCGGTCTGTGGCAGGTTGAAGGCTGGGGATGCCCACCGAGGAGCGAAGGATGGACCGCAGCGAACGTCCACGCGAGCTGGCTTCACCTGCATTGGGCTGGCTGGCCGGCGATACCTTCCCGTCTGGCCGCGTCGAGCGCGCCCGCCGCGCCGCGGCCGCCCAGCGCCGCTTCCTCCCCCAGCCGGAGAGCCACCGCCAGGCATCCCCGCAGCAGCGCTGGCACCTGACGGTGCTCGGCGATGTGCAGGGGGTGGGCTATCGGGCGGCCACCCAGCGCCGCGCCAGCGAACTGGGCCTGGGCGGCTGGGTGCGAAACCGGCCGGATGGCAGCGTGGAGCTGGAGGCGGAAGGGCACCAGCGGGCCCTGCACGACCTGCTGCTCTGGTGTGAGCAGGGGCCACCCCTGGCCAGGGTGCGGCGGGTGATCAGCAGTGAAGTTCCCCCCAACGGTTCGGACTGGTTTGAGATCCTGCGCTGAAGATTGACCGGATGGGGACGCCTGGGTTGTGGAGTGAGCTGGTGGGCCTCGGGCTGGCGGTGGCCTTCAGCCCGATCCACATCGCCTTGCTGCTTCTGTTGCTGTTGGGGCAGAAGCCGCTGCAGCGGGGGGGCTTCTTCGTGCTGGCCTGGCTGCTGGCCTCCGCCCTGATGCTGGTGGTGCTCCTGGGCGTGGGTCACCGGCTGCTGCTGACGATGGAGATGGGCAGCCGCATCCGCACCGGCCTGGATCTGCTGGCGGGGGGGGCGCTGCTGGCCCTGGGGATGCGGGAGCTGTGGGAGGCGCGAGCCGCGGGGGACGCACCGCCAGCCTGGAGCCGCCAGCTGGATCGTTTCGTGGCGATGCCGCTGTTGCCGCTCCTCTCCCTGAGCGTGCTGCTGCAGCTGTTCAGCCCCGACGACCTCTTCCTTTATGCGAAGGCGAGCGGCAGCCTGCTGGCGGCCAGCCTGGGTCGGGACCGGGAGCTGCTCGCCGGCGCGGTTTTCTGCCTGACCACCCCCCTGTTTCTGGTGGTGCCGGTGGGGGCGGCGCTCAGCTTCGGCCAGGAGCGGGTGGTGCCGACCCTGCGGGCCTGTCGTGACTGGCTCCTGGCCCGGGGTGATCTGCTGGTGGCGCTGGTGAGCCTCGCCCTGGCGGGCTACCTGGGCTGGCAGGGGGTGGCCGGGCTGGGGCTCAGCTGATGGCGGTGCGGCACCAGTCCTGAAGGGCCCGGTGAAGCTCCTGCACGGGCTCCACGTCGACCAGATCCTTGCGAATCACCAGACCGAGGCGAACCTCATGCTCCAGGGGAAGCGGCAGGGGGCGCCAGTCGCCGTACTGGCGCAGGTCAAAGGGGGTGCCGGCACGGATGGTGCGGCGATCGGCCAGGGGCTCGTCCCACTTGGCGGGGTCGTGGCGCTCGAGGCTGAGCAGCTGGTTGGCCAGCCCCAGGCGGCGGAGCAGCGCCTGGCGATGGGAATGGCAATGGTCGGGGAGAGCGAGACAGGGACAGGAGCGCAGGGCCTCGCCATCCACCCCATTGGATCCTGGCTTGGCCAGGAGAGGGTGATCCTTGTGGGCGAGCAACTGAAGGGGCAGGCGGGCGAGGTCAAGGACGAGCCAGCCATGATCAGAATGACAGGGCAATTCTTCGCAGAAGCTGCACAACCAGGCGTCCGTGACCCGCTGCTCCAGAAGCTCCAGGGGTCGGCGACAGTCGAAGTGGCGTTGGCCGCCACAGACCCAGGAGCGACTCGGGGGATTGGCCAGCAGGTCGGCCACGTCGGCGGAAACCTCCAGGCGCAGCGGGCCGTAGCCCGCGAGCCGGTAGCGCTGGTGCAGCGTGCGCTCCCCCTGCAGCAGGTCTCCATCCCCGAAGAGGGTCCAGATGCCGGCGCGTTTGCGCAGCAGCAGGCCGAGACTGACGGCGCAGGCCTCAGCCTTGCGGCTGACCGTGCTGGGATTGCAGTTCAGGCGCTGGGCGACCTCGCGCCCGGATCCGAGCCAGCAGAGATGGTCAAGAGCGATCAGGCCCTCGGGGCTGGGCAGGGGAACCTGGCCGGAATGGGATGAATGGCCAGACCCCGGAGGCCCTGGCGGAGAGGAACCATTGCCCCCGCGAGGCATGACAGCACAAACTTGCTATTTACGCAAAATCGTAGGCAGAAAGGCTCAGCGATTGGGGCTGGCTTTACGACCCATGACATATGCCGCGATCGCATGGATTCCGGAGCGGCAATGCGAAAGTCGCAGCAATGCCAAAAACGCATTAATGCAGATCCCGCAATAATGCAAAGCGTGCACAAAAAATCCCCGGGTCCGCCGAACCCCTCTCCCCTCTCGCCGCCGGTGCGCCCTAGCCGCGCGCTGGCGGCTCCTCGTTGCCCTCCTGCCGAGCTTGGGAGCGGCGGGTGGACTCCAGCTCAGCCTCAAGGATCAGGCTCAGATAACGCTGGTCGTGCATCTTCTCGTGGTGGGAGCGGCGGAAGAGCAGGCTCGGCCGCGGCACCACGATGGGCTCCTCACCAGCGCCCCTGCGGCGGGCTGTCCGCCCAGCGGCGGGCGCGTCGGAGAAGCGCAAGCGCAGGGCGCCAAGGCTGAGGGCCGCCAGCACCGCCAGCGCGAGAAACCCCATCCAGGGCATGGCCATGGCGTCGCTGTCCTGAGCGGGCGGTTCCGGCAGGGGGGTACCGAAGGATTGGCTCGTTTCGGTCAGACCTGGGGCATTCAGGACGGAAGGCATCACCAGCGGCAGCGGAGAACGGAAAGGGTGGTTGAGATTCTGCAGAATTTTCGCTCCGCCACTTTGTCCTCCCTGCGGCTTCAGCGGCAAGGGATTCCGCAGGCTATCCACCGACTTTCACCCTGCTGAGCGTTCGGCTTCGATTATGGTGAGAAAGGTTGATTAGCCTCTTCGGTCAGCCAGCGGCTCCAGCGCTGGCGATCCGTCTCGCTGCCGGCCGTGGCCACAAGGGAAACGGCCTCACTGGCGCGGCTCACCGCCACATACACAAGCTGTCGGCGCAGTTCATCGTCGGCAGGCCAGAAGACATCGGCGTCGATGAACACCTGGGCGAAGGTGCTGCCCTGGCTGCGGTGCACCGTGAGCACGGCGGCCGGGCCGAGGGAGGCGAAGGCATCGCGCACCAGGAAGAAGCGTCGCCAGATGGCCTTGCCCTCCTGCCGGCCCGCCTCCAGGGCCTGCTGGCGCAGGTGCTGCAGCACCGCCTGGAGGGCCTGGCGGGCCGGGGAGCCGATCGGCGGCAGCAGGCGCAGGGCCAGCTGGGTTTCCCCCGCCTCCACGGTGGCGGTGAGCGTGTCGATCGGGGGGGCATCCGCCACACCGAACTCGCTCAGCAGGCAGCGCTCGGGGGTGACGTCGCGCACGACCAGCTCCCGGTTCGAGCCGAGCACCATGTCCGGCTCCTCGGCCGCTTCGCCCCCCTCCCGACAGGCCGGGGCCATCACCGCAGCCCGGCTGATCAGCACCTCGCCGGGGAGCACCGGCAGCTGGTCGGCCATCTCGCCATGGAGGGCCCGGCGGGCCAGGGGCACGAGCCGCTCCAGGGAGCGGTTGGTGTAGCAGAGGATGCGGGCCAGATCGGGCTGGTCGGCCTCGGCGCTGCGGCGCAGGGCCTCCTGGGCGGCCCGCAGCCAGGCGGTGCGATCGAGCAGGGCCACCATGCCGGCCGCGTCCCGCATGGGGGGCAGGCGGGGCGGCTGGCGGCAGGGCAGGTCGCCCTGGCGCAGACCGCTGGCCAGGCGCAACACCGGCCCCTGGTGGCGGACCACCTCGTGGAGGGCGGCGTGCACGGCGCGCTCCAGACCGAACACCGGGCTGCGGCTCTCCCCCACCGGCGGCAGCTGGGCCGGATCGCCCACGAACACCAGCCGGGTGCGGAAGGGATGGGCGCAGCGGAGGGAGATCTCCAGCAGGGTGCCCTCCACCATCGAAGCCTCGTCCACCAGCACCAGGCCGAGGTGTTCAAGGGCCAGGGCGGTCTGCTCGGTTTCCTCGCAGCGCTCCAGGTCGCGCTCGCGGCGCAGCTTCAGGCGCAGCAGGCGGTGGATGGTGGAGGGGTACCAGGGGGGATGGAGGCCGGTGCGCTCCAGTTGCTGGCGCAGCACCCCCACCGCCTTGTGGGTGGGGGCCACGGCGGTCCAGCAGAGGCCGGTGCGCTCCACATGCTCCAGCAGGCGGGAGGCGAGGAAGGTCTTGCCGGTGCCGGCATAGCCGCGGAGCACAAAGGGGAGGCCATCGGGCGGGGCCTCCAGCCAGGCGAGGAAGGCCCGCTCGGCCGCCCGCTGATCGGGGGTGAGGGGCGGGCGGTTCAGGGGGCCGCGCCGGGGAGGAGGGCGATGAGGCCCCACTGGAGGGCCAGATGGAGGGGAGAGCCCACCAGGGCGAGGCCGGGGAGGGCCACCAGGGGCCCGAGCAGGCTGCCCACCAGCACTTCGGTGCGGGTGTGGCCGAGGTTGTCCTTCAGCGGTTTGAGGGCGGTGGCGCCGGGGCCGGCTTCGGGGCTGGTGGCGCCCTCCGGCAGGGTCCAGAGGCTGGCGGGCAGGGCGTTGAGCCGGGCGGCGGTGAGGCCGGCGGCGCGGCGGACACCGCTGGCGTCGTAGAGGATGACGAAGGAGAGGGCAGCGGCGAGGGCGAAGAGGGGCGACTGAAAACCCTCACTCCAGCCGATCGCAGCGCTGGTGCCGGTCATCAGGGCGGAGTGGCTGGAGGGCATGCCGCCGGTTTCGAACAGCACCGCCGGCCGCCAGCGACCATGGCGCACCAGCTCCACCGCCAGCTTGGAGAGCTGGGCAAGCCCGCAAGCGGCGAGACCCCACCAGAGGACGGCGTTATCGGCGAGATCCCGCAGCATCAAGAGGGCGTGGCCGGAGTCTGAGGCGGCGGGAAGGCTCATCGATCGCGGCTGGTGATGAAATCGGCCAGGGCCAGCAGGGGGGCGGCGCGCTCGCCACTGTCACCGGAGGCCCAGGGGGCGAGGGCCTGCTTGGCCTCCGCCACCAGGGCCTCGGCACGGCGGCGCGATTCCTCCAGCCCGAGCAGCTTGGGATAGGTGGTCTTGTCGGCGGCGAGGTCCTTGCCGGCGGTCTTGCCCAGCACCTCGCTGCTGGCGGTCACATCGAGGATGTCGTCAATGATCTGGAAGGCGAGGCCGATGCCGCGGGCGTAGGTGCGCAGGGCCTCCAGCAGTGGTTCGGGGGCGCCGGCCACCAGGGCGCCGCTGAGCACGCTGGCGCGCAGCAGGGCGCCGGTTTTGTGGAGGTGGATGTATTCGAGGGTGTCGAGGTCGACCGGCTTGCCCTCGCATTCCAGGTCGACCACCTGGCCGCCCACCAGGCCGGGGGCGCCGGAGGCGAGGCTGAGTTCGGCCACCACCTGCAGCAGCCGTTCCGGCGGCACCCCGGGGCTGCGCAGGGCCACCATCTCGAAGGCGCGGGTGAGCAGGGCATCACCGGCGAGAATGGCGTTGGCCTCGCCGAACATCTTGTGGCTGGTGGGGCGACCGCGGCGCAGGTCGTCATTGTCCATGGCGGGCAGGTCGTCATGGATGAGTGACATGGTGTGGATCATCTCCAGCGCCACCGCCGTAGGCAGGGCCCGCTCGGCGTCGCCATCGGCCAGCTCGCAGGCCGCCAGGCAGAGGATGGGCCGCAGGCGCTTGCCGCCGGCCAGGAGGGAGTAACGCATGGCCTCCCGCAGGGATTCGGGCCGCTCCGGTCCGAGGGAGGCGTCGAGGGCCGCCTCGACCCGCAGGCGGGAGGCCTCCAGGTAGGCGGCAAAGTCGAAGGGCGTGCTCACCGTCGCGGTCATGGAGCCTCCCGTGCTGCGCGGGATTCTCTCATCCGGCGCCGGCGGCCCTCAGGGGATGAGGTCGGCAAGGGGGGAGGGGTCGGCGCCATGGCGGCGGCACCAGGCCACCACAGTGTTCACCAGCAGCATGGCAACGGTCATCGGCCCGACGCCGCCGGGCACCGGCGAGAGGGCGGCCACCAGCGGTTCCACCTCCTCGAAGCGCACGTCACCGCAGAGGCCACCCTCCGGCCGCCGATGGATGCCCACATCCACCACCACGGCCCCGGGGCTCACGTGTTCGGCGCCGATCAGGCGCGGGCGGCCAGCGGCCACCACCAGCACCTCCGCCTCGCGGGTGAGCGCGGCCAGATCGCGGGTGCGGGAATGGGCCACGGTGACGGTGGCGTTGGCGGCCTGGAGCATCAGGGCCATCGGCTGGCCCACCAGGATGCTGCGGCCCACCACCACGGCGCGCTTGCCCGCCAGGGCGACGCCGGCGTCGGCGAGCAGGGCCATCACGCCGGCTGGGGTGCAGCTGCGCGGCCCGGGTTCGCCCTTGAGCAGCCGGCCGAGGTTGAGGGTGTGGAGACCGTCGGCGTCCTTGTCGGGATCGATCGCCTCCAGCAGCGGACCCTCCGCCAGGCCGGTGGGGAGGGGCAGCTGCAGCAGGATGCCATCCACCGCCGGATCGGCATTGAGATGGTGAATGCGGCTCAGCACCTCCGCCGCCGGGGTGGTGGCGGCCAGGTGGGCCCCGAGGTTGCGGATGCCGATGCGCTGGCAGGCCTTTTCCTTGTTGGCCACATACACGCCGCTGGCGGGATCGTCGCCGACCCGCAGCACCGCCAGGCCGGGCGGGCGCCCGGCGATGGGCTGGACGTCGGCGATCAGGGCCGCCAGCCGGGCTTCGATCGCCGCGGCCAGACGGCGACCGTCCAGAAGGGTTGCCATCGCCGCCGGTTCGCTGCCTCCAGCATGCCTGGTGAACCGTTCGCCCTCGCTAGCGTGAAGCGATGAGATGGGCGGGGCGACGGCTGCGGCTGCTGTGGCGCCGCCTGCTGCGGCTGGAGCGGCCGCGGCAGGCGATCGTGGCCTGGAGCCAGAGCGGCACGGCGCTGGTGCTGCTGGCCTGCCTGCTGGTGGCGCTGCTCTCCAGCTGGCCGTGGCTGGTGGAGCCGAGTGTGCGGGTGGGGGAGATCGCCCGGGACACCTATGTGGCCCCCCGCGACGCCAGTGTGTGGGACACCAGCGCCTTTGAGGAGCGGCGGCGGCGGATGCTGATCCGCAGCCAGGTGCAGGTGGTGGATGAGGCGGGCAGCCGGCGGCTGGAGGACGACCTGAGCCGGCGGCTGGCGGCGGTGCAGGAACAACTCGCCAGCGGCAAGGCCCGCATCGATCCGTTGAACCTGAGCGGCGCCGAGCGGCAGTGGCTGGCGAGCCTGTGGCCATCCGAACGGCTGGCGTGGGAGCAGGCGGTGCGGCAGGCCCAGCTGCGGATGCTGCGGCAGGGGGTGGTGGCGAGCGTGGCGGAGAGCACCTTGCTGGAAGCGGCGGAGCTGCATCTGGCGGGCCAGCCGGCGATCGGCCGGCGGTTGGGGGCGCGGCTGGTGGCGGCGAGCCTGGAGGGCCGCACGAACCTGCGCAACGACCCGGGCCTGAGCGAGACGCGGATCGTGCAGCTGGTGCGCAAGCAGGGGGTGCCGACGATCCGGGTGGAGCGGGGCGATCT
>JBEIHT010000034.1:0-22283 GCA_040381155.1 Aphanothece sp. | reverse complement strand
TGCCCGCCGCGGAGGGGGCTGCCGGCCAGCGCTTCCGGCTGAAGGTGGTGCGCTCCGCGAGCCTGTGGAGCCCCCCCACCGGCGCCGAACTTCCCGCGGAGCTCGCCGCCCTGCCGGCGGTGGCGCCGTTCACCGCAGCCGCCGCGCCCTCCGCCGCGCCTTCCCCCGCGCCCTCCCCCGCGCCCTCCCCCGCGCCACCAGCCAGCGCGGCCGCCAACACGACAGCGGCCCTGGATCCCGTGCCCCTGGTGGTGTCCTGGCTGGCGGCGCGCTGCGGCACCACGCCCCGCGCCCTGCGGGAGCCGCCGGCCGATCCCCACGCCCGCCTGCGGGCCCTGCTGGAGGCGGCGGATCTGATCGTGCGGCCGGTGCGGCTGGAGCCGGATGACCTGCGACGCGACTGCGGCGATCTGGTGCTGCTCGGCGCCGATGGCCCGCTGCTGCTGCTCTCCCAGCCCCGCGGCTACACCCTGCGCGATCCCCGCCAGCCCCGCCGTGCCCCCCGGCCGCTGCGCGCCGCCGCCATCGCCCGCTGGACCTTCCCCCTGGCGGCCCTGAGCGTGCAGCCCGCTCTGCCGCGCCAGGCCCGCACCGCCCGGGATCTGGTGCGCTTCAGCTACGGCCCCGCCAGCCGGCCGGCCGCGGTGCTGATCGCCGCCACCGCCCTCGGCCTGGGGATCGGCTTCCTGCTGGCGGTGGGCCGGGAGGTGGGCGCCGCCCGCTGGATCGCCGGGCTCGGCGGCGTGGGGGCCCTGTTCGGCCTCGGTCTGGCGCTGGTGAGCGACCGGCTGCGGCCGGCCCTGATCACCGCCCTGCTCAGCACCCTCCTGGGCCTGCTGCTGCCCACGGTCAACACCCTGCTCACCAACGTGGCCCTGCCGGAGAAGGACACGGCCCTGATGGTGCAGATGGGGGCGCTGCTGCTGGTGGCCGCCCTGGCGGATGGGGCCCTGCGCTGGACCGAATCCCGCACCCTGGTGAGCGTGCAGCAGCGGGGCGGGCAGCGGCTGCAGCTGGCGGCCCTGCAGCGGCTGCTGAGCCTGCCCACCGGTTTCTTCCGCCGCTACCGGGTGGGGGACCTGAGCCTGCGCTTCGGTGCCCTGGCCGAGCTGCAGGAGCAGCTCCAGTCGCTGCTCAGCGGCGGGGCACTGCAGGCCCTGCTCAGCGGCGTGTTTCTGCTGTTCATGCTGCGGATCAGCGTGCCGCTCACCGCCCTGGCCTTGCTTCTGGCGGCGGTGCTGGTGGGCAGCACGGTGTGGATCGGCCGGGGGGCGATGCGGCTGGAGCGGCGGCGGGAGGAGCAGGAGGGGGAGGCGAACAGCCGCAACCTGGAGCTGATCGGCAACGTGGCCAAGCTGCGCCTCGCCGGGGTGGAGGAGGCCGCCGCCCGCCACTGGTGGGCGCCCTACCGCGCCGGCATCGACACGGGCTACGCGGTGGAGGAACGCACGGCCCTGGCCGGCCTGTTCACCACCCTCCTGCCCAGCGTCGGCACCCTGCTGCTGTTCCTGGTGATCACCGGCCTGGTGGCGGAGGCGGGTCGCAACCCGGCGCTGGCGGTGCCGAACGTGGGCGAGCTGCTCGGCTTCTTCTCCGCCTTCGCCACCTTCCTCGGCGCGGTGGCCAGCAGCGCCGGGCTGCTGATCCAGGCCTTCGAGCTGCCGGTGCTGCTCGAGCGGGCGCGGCCGCTGCTGGAGGCCCAGCCGGAGAGCGCGGAGGCGGGCCTGGATCCCGGGCCCCTGCGGGGCGCCCTGGCGCTGGAGGGGGTGGGCTTCCGCTACGGCGACGGGGGCCCCTGGGTGCTCGACGACCTGAGCCTGGCGATCCAGCCCGGTGAATTCGTGGCGGTGGTGGGGCCGACGGGCAGCGGCAAGTCGACCCTGGTGCGGCTGCTGCTCGGCCTGGAGCGGCCGCAGCGGGGCCGGGTGCTGGTGGATGGCCGCCCCCTGGAGCGGCTACGCATCGATCGGGTGCGCCGCCAGATCGGCGTGGTGCCCCAGAACCCCGCCCTGCTGGCGGGCAGCCTGCAGGAGGTGATCGCCGGCGGCAGCGAGATCAGCCTGGAGGAGACCTGGAGCGCCGCCGAGCAGGCGGCCGTGGCCGACGACATCCGCGCCCTGCCGATGGGGATGCACACGCTGCTGCCGGAGGGGGGCGGCAGCCTCTCCGGCGGCCAGCGCCAGCGGCTCGCCATCGCTCGCGCCCTGGCCCGCCGGCCGCGCGCCCTGATCCTCGATGAGGCCACCAGCGCCCTCGACAACCGCAGCCAGGCCCAGGTGAGCCGCAGCCTGGAGGCCCTCGGCCTCACCCGCCTGGTGATCGCCCACCGGCTGAGCACGGTGCGCCACGCCGATCGGATCGTGGTGCTGGAGGCGGGCCGGATCGTGCAGGAGGGCACCTTCGCGGAGCTGGTCGCCCAGCCGGGTGCGTTCGCGGCGCTGATGGCGCGCCAGCTGGCCGCCGACCCCGCCCCCTCGCCATGAGCGCCGGCCGATGATCCGCTACCGCCAGGAGGCGCTCGACCAGGCCTCCGCCCGCGACCCCCTCGACCAGCCCCTGCCCCTGCTCCGTCCGGGCTGGTGGGGCGTGCTCACCGCCCTGCTGCTGGTGAGTGGTGGCGCCCTGGTGTGGGGGGTGCTGGGGCGGGTGCCGGTGCGCCTCCAGGGTCGGGGTGTGCTGCTGCGGCCCGATTCGCTGCTGCCCGTGCAGAGCCGCAGCAGCGGCCCGCTGCTGGCGATCCTCAGCGGCGAGGGACGCTGCGTGCGCGCCGGCCAGGTGATGGCGCGGGTGGACCAGGTGGAGCTGCGCCTCGGCCTGGCCGCCGCCGGCCGGCGGCTGGCCCAGCTGCGGGCCCAGGATGGGCTGGCCCGGCTGCAGGCCCAGCGGGAGCGGGCGCTGCTGGTGGGGGACCTGGAGCGGCTGCTGCCCTACCGGGCCAGCGGCGCGATCGCCGAGCAGACCTTTGTGGACAAGGAGCGGGAGCTGCAGCGCCTCGATGGCCAGCACCTGGGGGAGGCCGCCCAGCGCCAGCAGGCGATCAACGACGAGGCGCAGGATCTGGCGCGCCAGCGGGCCGAATACGACCGCGATTCCGTGGTGGTGGCCCCCCTGGCCGGCTGCGTGGTGGAGCGGCTGGTGCAGCCCGGCGCCGTGGTGATGGCCGGCACCACGATCTTCACCCTGGAGCGGGGCGACAGCCGGGGGGAGCTGGTGAGCCTGGCCTACTTCCCCAGCCAGGACGGCAAGCGCCTCAAGCCCGGCCAGCTGGTGCGCGTCACCCCCACCACCACCAGGGCGCAGCGGCACGGGGGCATCCAGGGGCGCATCCTCAGCCTGCGGGCCCTGCCGGTGAGCCGCGAGGCGCTGCGCCAGCGGCTGGGCCTGGAGGCGCTGGTGAATGCGATCCAGCCGACGGCCGCGCCGGGGGAGCCGCTGATCGAGGCGGTCACCAGCCTGCGCCGGGATCCCCGCACCCGCAGCGGCTACGACTGGGGGGGCGGGCCCGGTCCCGACCTGCGGCTCACCGCCGGCACCGGCACCGACGTGTCGGTGCTCGTGGAATGGCGGCAGCCGATCAGCTACCTGATCCCCCTGCTGCGCGACGTGAGCGGCATCTACTGACATGGCTGTCGCCCGTGACATGGCCGTCGCCCGCACCCCCACGGTGTTGCAGATGGAGGCGAGCGAATGCGGGGCCGCCTGCCTGGCGATCCTGCTGCGCCACCACGGCCGCCTGGTGCCGCTGCTGGAGCTGCGCCAGGCCTGTGGCGTCAGCCGCGATGGCAGCGACGCCGCCAGCCTGCTGCGCGCCGGCGCCCTCTACGGGCTGGAGGGGAAGGGGTACCGGATGGAGATCGAGGCCCTGCGCCAGCGGGCGATGCCCGTGATCCTGTTCTGGCGCTTCAACCACTTCGTGGTGCTGGAGGGCTTCCGCGGCGATCGGGTGGCGATCAACGATCCGGCGGTCGGCCGCCGCTGGCTCAGCCTCAGCGCCTTCCGCGGCGCCTTCACCGGGGTGGTGCTGGAGCTGGCGCCGGGCCCGGGCTTCCGCCGCGGTGGCCGTTTGCCGGGGGCCTGGTCGCTGGTGGGGCGGCGGCTGGGGGAGGAGAAGGCGGCGGTGCTGTTCTTCCTGCTGGCCAGCCTGCTGCTGATCGGCCCCCAGCTGGCGCTGCCGATCTTCACCCAGATCTACATCGATGAGGTGTGGGGAGCGGGGCTGCAGGCCTGGCTCAAGCCGCTGCTCTGGCTGATGGTGGCGGTGATCGTGCTGCAGGGGGCGGGGGCCACGCTGCAGCGGCTGGGCAGCCGCCACCTCAGCCGCCGGCTCGACAGCCGCGGCGCCCTGGCCTTCGAGCGCCATGTGCTGGCCCTGCCCGAGTCCTTCTTCCAGCAGCGCTACGCGGGCGACATCAGCCAGCGGGTGCTGCTCAACCGGGAGGTGGCCTCCTTCATCGCCGGGCGGCTGCTGCCCCTGGCCGCCGGCCTGGTGCTGCTGGTGTTCTACCTGCTGCTCACGCTGGCCTACAGCCCACGGCTGGCGCTGGTGGTGGGGGTGGGCACGGCGCTGAACGCGCTGGTGGTGCAGCTGAGCCTGCGCCGCCAGCGGGACGCCACCCTGCAGCTGGAGCAGGAGGGCGGCAAGACCGCCTCGGTGCTGGTGGCGGCCCTGCGGGACATCGACATGGTGAAGAGCACCGCCAGCGAAGCGGAGGTGCTGCAGCGCTTCGCGGGGCACCAGAGCCGGCTGGCGAGCCTGCGCCACCGCCTGGCGCTCGACCAGGGGGCCCTGGCCCTGCTGCCCGGCCTGCTCAGCCAGCTGATCACGTTGGGGGTGCTGGTGGTGGGCTTCCAGCTGGTGCTTGCCGGCCAGCTCACCCTGGGCATGCTGCTGGCGGCGCAGCAGGTGGCGGCGGGTCTGAAGGCGGAGGTGGACCGGCTGGTGGCCTTCCTGGCGGAGCTGCCCGGCATCGAGACCGCGGTGCTGCGGCTGCAGGATGTGCTCGACCAGCCGATCGACCCGCTGCTGGCGGCGCCGCCGGTGCGGGCCTGGCCGGCGCAGCGGTCGCGCCTTTCGGGGGCGGTGGAGATCCGGGATCTGCGCTTCGCCTTCGCGCCGGTGCGGCCGCCCCTGATCCAGGATCTCTCCCTCACGATTCAGCCGGGGCAGCGGCTGGCGCTGGTGGGGGCGAGCGGCTCGGGCAAGAGCACCCTGGCCCACCTGATCGCCGGCCTGCTCCAGCCCACGGCGGGAGAAATCCTGTACGACGGCCACCCCCTGGCGGCGGTGCCCCGGGCGGTGGCGGTGGCCTCCCTGGCGCTGGTGCAGCAGGAGATCACCCTGTACGGCATGAGCGTGCGGGACAACCTGCAGCTCTGGCGGCCGCTGCCGGAGGAGCTGCTGCGCCGGGTGTGCGGCGAGGTGCGGATCCTGGAGGCGATCGAGGCCCTGCCCGACGGCTTCGACACGGTGCTGGCCGAGGGGGCACGCAATTTCTCGGGCGGCCAGCGCCAGCGGCTGGAGATCGCCCGGGCCCTGCTGCAGGACCCTTCAATCCTGATCCTCGATGAAGCCACCAGCGCCCTGGATGGGGAGACGGAGCGGCTGGTGGATGAGGCGCTGCGCCGCCGCGCCTGCACCCAGATCCTGGTGGCGCACCGCCTGAGCACGATCCGCGACGCCGACCGGATCCTGGTGCTCGATCGGGGCCGGGTGGTGCAGCAGGGGCGCCACGAGGCCCTGCTGGCGGAGGCGGAGGGCCCGTACGCGGGGCTGGTGGCGGAGGGGATGGTTTAGGGGTTGGCGTTTCACCAGACCCTCAGGCACTGGCGATTCAGCACCATCAGGGATCTACGGCCCGAGCGCCCCGATCGGAACCACCAGAACCCCATCCGGGCGGCGGTAGCCATAACCCCTGCCGCAGATCACAGCCAGAAATGCCGGCGACCCGGAGCGTGTGCTGTCGATCTGCGCGGAGAAGCGCTGCAGGGTGGCGGCGGCCTGCTCCACCTGCCCCTCTCCCAGCCTGATCTTGATCCCGCCCCAGCGCCCATCGCGCAGCTGCACAACCGCATCCACCTCCAGGCCGTAGTCGTCGCGGTAGTGGAACACCTCGCCAGCGAGGCCCTGGCTGTACACCCGCAGGTCGCGGATCACCAGGGATTCGAACACCTGGACGAACCACTCCAGATCCCGCAGCAGGCGCTCCGGAACCGCTCCCACGGCCGCCAGGGCCAGGGATGGATCCACGATGTGACGCTATGGCCCCACTGGACGCACCGGTTTCCAGAGCTCAGGGGCCACCGGCCATCCATCCAGCAGGCGCGGCCTGGCTCCCTCCAGCAGCAGGGCCGGCTCCACCGCCAGCACCTGGCGGGCGGCCTGGTCGATGTCGAGCAGCATCTGGGATGCGGCCTGCTGGGAGGCCGTCATCGTCTTGCCGCAGGCCTTGGGACCTTCGATCTCCACAGCCCCAGCGGACCCGAGCAGCTCCCGCAGCTCGCCATCCACGATCCGGGGGCTGTAGGCCGGCATGCGGGCTCGCCGATGCGGGAAACACCGGCAGTCATGCACCAAAAGCGGAGCCTCTGATGGTGCAACTGCGGACTCGGTGATGGGCTGTTTGCGGCCAGGCTCAACCCTGAGTGCTGGCAGGTTCCAATCGGGCCCGCCCATGAGACGAACCATCCTCCAACCCGGAACCGGCCCCGCTGCAGTGCCTGGGGGTGATGAGCTGGCCCACCTGAGGCCCCGGTGGGACGGCCGCGCCGCTCACACCTCCCAGATCTCCTCGGCCTGCCCCCGGCCGCTCAGGGGCATGGCCCCCCAGAGCCGTCCCCCCTCGCCGGCGCCGGCGTCCTCCGCCCCGGCGAGGTCGCGGGTGATGGCAGAGATCAGGATCCGGCAGCCCTCGACCAGCGGTTGACCCTGCAGGGCCTCGATGCGGGCGGCGCAGTTGACCGCGTCGCCGATCACGCCGTATTCCCAGCGGTCGCGGCTGCCCACCGAGCCGGCCAGCACCCAGCCGCTGTGGAGGCCGAGGCGCAGGCGCACCAGGGGCTGGCCGGTGGCGGCCAGCTCCGCGTTGAGCGCCTCGATGCCGTGGCGGATGGCGCGGGCGGCCGCCAGGGCGGCGCGGGCATCGGCCTCGCGGCCCTGGCTGAGGGGGGCGCCGAACACCGCCAGTAGGCCGTCGCCGGTGAACTTGTTCACCAGCCCGCCGCCGCTCTCGATCGGCCCCACCACCGGCTCCAGGGCCTGGTTCAGCCAGGCCAGCAGATCCTCCGGGCCCAGCTGCTCCGCCAGGGAGGTGAAGCCGGCGATGTCGGCGATCAGCACCGTCACGAACAGGCGGCGGCCCCGGAAGCGATCCCCCGCCAGCAGGCTGCGGCGCTGGCTCCACAGCTCCCGGGCCACCGCCGGGGAGATGGTCTGGCCGAGCAGGCGCTGCAGCTGGCGGCGCTGCCCCTGCTGCTCCGCCCCCCGCCCCGTCCAGGCGGCGGCGGCCATGGCGGGCAGGGCGGCAAGCGGCAGGGTCAGATTCAGCCACAGCCCCCCCAGCCCCAGGGCCACCAGCCCCGCCAGCAGGGCGCCGCCGCCCACCAGGGCCACCACGAGCACGCTGCGCCGCAGGCTGCCGATGCCCTCCCCCCGCGCCACCCCCGCCACCAGCGCACCCACCAGCAGGGCGCCGTTCAGCCAGCCCGGCGCGGCGGTGAGCCCCAGCCGCCCGCCCCGCTCCCGCGCCAGCAGGGCTGCCAGCCGCTGGGCGTGCAGATCCACCCCCGCCATCGCCCCCGGGCCGGCGCCGGGGCCGATCGGCACCGTGAAGATGTCCCGCAGGGACGGCGCACGGCTGCCCACCAGCACGATGGTGTCCCGCAGGGCGGCGGGGGGCACCTGGCCCGCCAGCAGGGCGCTGAGGCTCCAGCTGGGGATGGTGGCCGGATCATGGAAGGGCAGCAGGCGCTGCAGGCCCGCGTCGTCCAGGCCGCTGTAGCCGCCGGATTCGGAGTCGAGGGGCGCCAGGCTGCGGGGATCGCGCTCCAGCTGCCGCCGCAGCGGGCCGGGATTCTGGCCGCGGCTGTGCTCCAGCAGCCGCAGGGGCAGGGCCACGTGGGCGGCATCCTGGCCGCGCACATGCACCAGGTCGCGCCGCACCACGCCATCGGGGTCGAGGAGGATGTCGTTGTAGGCCTGGCGGTGCGGCGGGGTGCCGGGGATCGGCCCGATGCGATCGATGTCGCTGAACACCGAAATCAGGGGTCCGGGGAGGGCCGCCAGCCGCCGCAGCGCCTCCCGGCCCGGCCCCACCCCCAGGTCGCGGTAGAGATCAAGCCCGATCGCCCGCACCCCCGCGGCTTCCAGCCGCCGGATCGCTGCCACCAGATGGCGATCCTCCAGGGGCACGCCGAGGCGGCGCAAATCCCCCTCGTCGATCGCGATTACCCGGATCGGCAGGGTGGCGGCCGAAGGCAGCGGCCGCGCCTTGAGGGCGAGGTCGTGCAGCCGCAGGTTCAGGGACTCCGCCAGCCGCGCCTGGTGCAGCAGCAGCAGCGCCACGACCGCCAGGCCGTAGGAGAGGAGCCGGCTCAGAAGCGATAGGTGAGTTTGGTGTAGAGGCCATTGTCGATCAACCAGTTGGGCACGGCGCGCACCAGACCGTCGCCGAACTGGGAGGCCCAGCCCAGCTCCAGTTGCCAGCGTTGGCCGTTGAGCCAGCGCAGCAGCAGGCCGCCGGCCCCGGCGCTGGCGGTTTCAATCCCGTAGGGCCGGGTGGTGTGGACCCAGCCGGCGCCGAGGAAGGGCACCAGCTGCAGCTCCTGCGGGCCCTGGCGCCAGAACGCCCAGCTGAGTTCGCCGCTGCCGAGCAGGCCGCTGTCGCCGCTGATCACCTGGGAGGGCAGGCCGCGCAGGCCGTTGTCGCTGCCGAGGCTGAAGCCCATCGGGTTGGTGAGCGGGGCGAGGGCCCCCTGGCCGGCGGCCCGCAGCTGCAGCAGCCAGCGGGGCGCCAGGGGCCAGGCCAGGGCGAGTTCGCCGCCGAGGGCGCGGGCCCGGCCCACCTCGATGCCACTGAAGGCCTGCAGGTCCCGCAGGGCCTCGTCGCCGCTGAAGCCGGCGATCCCCTGCAGGCCGTAGAGGTTGGCGGTGAGGCCCGCGGTGCCCAGCCAGCCCTCCCAGGCCAGGCCGGCCTGCAGGAAGCCGGTGCTCAGGGCCCCGGCACCACCGCCGCCGGGGATGGCGGCGAAGCGCTCCCCCGCCAGCCAGGCGCGGTTGCGGTTGGCGCTGAGGCCGGCGAAGGCCGAGAGCCGCTGGCGCAGGCCCTCGTGCAGGGTGAGGTCGAAGCGGCCGAGCAGCTGGTCCTGGCGGAAGAGCAGGTCGTGAAACGGCGGCGGACTCTCCACCAGCTGCCGCCAGCTGATCGCGCCGGCGGTGGTGAAGGCGAGCCGGGAGCCGAGGGGCAGGCGGTAGCTGAGCGAGAGGAGCCGGTAACCGAGCTCGGGCTGGTCGTCGCTGTCCAGTTCCCCCACCAGCAGCAGCTGGTCGGCCGGGGTGGCCAGGCCGCCTTTGGCCAGCACCCCCAGGCCGCGGAACTGGCCGCTGCCGCCGCTGCCGTCGTTGCGCAGGCTCAGCTCCCCCTGCAGCGGCTGGGCTCGCGCCTCCGCCTGGAGCACGAGCACCGCCTTGGTGCTGTCGCCGCCGAGGCGGTTGAGGCTGGCGCGCACGCCGCTCACCCCGGGCAGGCGCTCCAGCAGATCGAGCTGGCGCTCCAGGCTGGGCAGATGCAGCACCTGGCCCTGCAGGGGCAGCACCAGGCGGAGCAGGCGGCGGCGCAGGGCGGCGTCGGCGCTCTCCACCCGCACCTCCACGATCCGCCCCTCCACCACCAGCAGGGTGCCGTTGGGGGCCGGGTCGGGCCGGGGGAAGACGCGGCTGTTCACATAGCCATCGGCCACCAGCCGGCTGGTGAGCAGGGCGGCACAGCGTTCGAGGCGGGCGGCGCTGGCGGCGGGATCCGCGGGCCCCAAGGGGCTGGCGCGTTGCAGGCAGGGGGCCAGGAGCTGTTGGAGCAGGGCGGGTGGGTAGCGCTCCAGGCCCTCCACCCGGGGGAGGGGCGCGGCCTCGTCCGCGGGGCCGGCTGGGGTGGCGGGCGTCGCCGGCGGGGGAGCCGGTTCCGGCGCCAGGGTGGCGGGCCGCTCCTGGCGGGGTGGCGAGGGCACCGCCGCCGGCAGCCGCACCGGACCGGGCTGGGGGGAGGGGGCCAGCAGCTGGGCGAGCAGCAGGGGGGCGGCGGCGGCAGAGTGCATCACCCCGGGAAACGGGTGGTGGGGTCCTTGGGTCGATTGGGGTCCGTCTGGGTGTCGGGCGGGGTGATGATCACCGAGCGGGAGAGGAGGAAGGGATTGCCAGGGGTGGGCTTGAGCCGCAGCGGACGCCCACGCTGATCCAGAAGCTGGGCGATCAGGAGGCCGGGGTTGGACTCACTTCCCAGGGGTTCCCGGTTCTGCGCCAACAGCAGCAGACCGGTGCGGTTGGAATAGACAAGCGGCGCGGCGGCTTGCGCCTTCAGGGGCTCATCAATGAGTTGAATAGGGATGACGGGGTTGCCTGATGTCCACTCCTGATTGCCCCAGGCCTGGATTGGAAATTCACTGCTCTTCAGGATGATGCGATCGTCGGCATTGAATCGAAATCCCTTTAGGATTGGCGCCCCTGGGTTGGCGAAGCTTGGCCCCGCTTTGCTCGTGTCTGGCTGCTTGGGCGTCTGGGGCTGTTGGGTCAGGAGCTGGTCTCCGTAGGAGGCCAGCACATAGGGATTCGCCAAAGGGGTGGTGGACGCCGGCAGGGCGCAGGAGGGCTTGGTGAGCAGGTCGTCAGCTCCGCGCGCTACCACGTCGACAGGGACGGCGGGAGTGCCTACCAGGCTGGGGGCCTTAATGGTGCCGGGATTGCTCTGGCCATTTCTGCTGATATTAATATAATGAATCCCAGTTGGAAAGACACTCATTTCCACCATATCCGGCCGGGATTGTGGCGGCTCCAGAGGGTCCACGAAGGCCCTGTTCGCCCCGAGAGTGGCGGTGCCACCGCCCACCACATAGGCATTGCGCCCACCCAGGCCACGCAGGGTGTCCGGGGTTCCTGGGCTGCCGACCATGACGTCATTGGCACTGGTTCCCCAGACGGTCAGGGTACGGCTTGGGTTGGCATTGAAAAGACTGATAAAAGCCCGCGGAGCCATGTTGCGAGAGTTTGTGGTTCCGAGCGTTCCGCAATTGGCTGGAGCCCAGAAAATGGTTTGCGTAAGACTGGGATTCGGGGGACAACTCGAATTGATCGTATTGGCGGTGCAGATTTCATTGGCCGTTGCAGCAGGAGCTGCCGCCACCGGCAGAGAGCCGAGGGAGAGATCGAGAACCAGCACGAGCAGGGTCGTCAGGCGCATGGCCCAGCGGAGGAGCGGGAAGCAAGGGTTGCATGTCATGGCTCAGGGAGGCAGATGTTCGTCGTGTTGCAGGGGTCGATCCCGGGGGAATGCGAAGGGGGGCGGCCACGCGCTCACCAGGGAATTCCGGAGAGAATAATTCCACTCCAATAGTAGGGATGGCTAAGCTTGCCGTCAAGCATGATCTGCTGGCTTTGGCTCAATCCATCCAGGATAATCTGGTGGTCACGATTGATAATCTGATCACCTCGAACCCGGATGTCGCCATTGCGGAACTGCCGCTGCGTCTCCTGCAGGGCAAGGTCCTTGGGCAGGCCCTGCTGCAGCGCCCGATGGAATTCGATCGAAAAGGCCGCCGTGACGACATCATCCACAAACCACAGGTTGCCCAGGGCGCTGCGGGCGCCCGCCTGCAAGGCCAGGCCAGCGATGCCCAACTCGCTCTGCTCGTCGCCCAGCGAGGTGCGGCAGGCATTGAGCACAAACAACCCGATCGGAAAGGTTGCGCCGGCCTGCTGCTTGCTGCCCATGTCCCGCAGGGATAAATCCCCCCTGCTGGTGTAGATCACGGCCTTGCCGGATTGCGAACCCAGAAAGTCAGCATGGGTTGCCAGATGGAGAATCGCGATCGGCTGATCCACGGTTTCCTTCAGCAGCCGCTGGGCTTCAAACGCCTCATCCAGCAGGATCTGGGCTCCGGGGTGCAAACTGGCCAGCCTCTCGATCTCCTGCCTGGCCATGGGCAGGGGGGCGAGGCCGTTGTGAAAGCGGCTGCTCCCCGCCAGCAGCACATGGGGCTGGCCCGTCGCCGGCGTGGCGGCGAGATCCGTGAGCGCCAGGGCAGGGGTGACGGTGAGGGCCACCGCATCCCCCAGCGGTTGACCCGCCAGAGGCAGGGCGGCGAAAGGAATCCCCTGCAGGCCGCGATCCAGAGACAGGATCAGGGCGTTGACACCCGCCTGTCGGATCGCCGCCATCGCCGGAGCCAGCAGGATGGAGGCCAGGCGCTCCCCGGAGTTGTCGTTGTCCAGGCTCTCCTGCAGGCTCACCTGCCTTTGGAAGGCGCGGATCGTGCGTTGCAGGTCTCCCCTGTCGATCCGGCTCTGCCAGCCCCGCACCTCCCCGACCGCGGGGACAAGGATCTGATTCACCTGAACGAGCGACTGACCGGCAACCTCGCTGAGGCTGATCTGCAGGATGGCCGGCGCGTAGCTGCGCGGCCGAGGCGAGGCCAGCCGGGCCGGATCACCGCCGTTGGCGGCCCTCTGAAGCCCTTCCTGGAGGCTGCTCACCTGCCAGGCATGGCGGCGGACCTGACCGAGGCCGAGGGCGGCGATGGCGGCCGCGCTGGCCTGCTGATCTTCGGCGAGCAGGGTGCTCACGGCCGCTGCGCTGGAGAGGGACCGCACGGGCTCCGTGGGTCCCTGCCCTTCGGGCGGGAGCTGGGGAGTCGCGAAGGCGACCACCGCAGGCAGGCCACCGGCCAGCGGCGGCGGCCGGGTTGCTCCGCCGCTGCTGAAGGGGGCCGCCGGGGGCGCCAGTGGAGCGGTTGCAAGCGCCAGGGGGCGCTGCGGGAGGGCCGGGATCGCAATCGGCGCCATCGCAGGCAGGCTGGTCCGGCCAAGGTCGGGCGGCGACTGCAGGTCGAAGAAGGTTCTGATCAGGGGATGGTCGGGGTTGCTGCTCAGCCGGGCGGGGAAATGACGGGCCGAATCCACGAGGCCCTCGGGAAAGAAGGCGCCGCCACTGATCACCTGGTCCTGAATCCCGTCATCGTTGCTGAAAAACCTGCCATCGTCTCCCCGGGGATCGAGATAGTAATTTCTGCCGAACCAGTCGGTGCGTTGCCTCCCCCAGAAGCGGTCATCAAAGACGGCGTTGAAGGTGTCGCTGAAAGCCTCTGAATTGCCGGACTCCTCCCGCGCAGGTGGTGTGACGATGCTGCGCTGATTCCGGCCATCTGGAGAGGCGTACAACAACGTACTGGCCTGTAGATCAAGGCCTGTTTCACTAAAAACTGACAGGCTGTTGTGCGGCTCTGACTCGTCCTGGGCTTCGTTTTGCTCGACCGGAGTGACGCCGTCGGCCAGGGGCGCGGCCCCCGGTGGGCGGGCGGTGGCATAAGTGGAGGCCTCCAACCGGGCCCCGCCGATCTCGATCGAGCCCCGATTCCAGAGGTTGATCTCGCCCCGCAGTGGCTGGCCTGCCCCCGGCTGGGGTGGGCCAGCCACCTGGTTGGAGGAAGCGGTCAGTTGCGCTCCCGCACCGATCACGATCGCCGCCTGGCTGGTGTTGGCGATCCGAATGACGCCACCGATGCTCTCGCGCTGATCCAGGCCCTGGGGATCGGCGGAGACGCTCAGGGTTGCCCCGTCACCACGGACGGAGATTCCCCCTGAGCTGAGCAGCGTGATCGCCCCGCCGGTGGAGACGTCGCCGTTGTCAAAATCGTCGTAAGCATCGGCGATCAGGGTGCCCGTTCGCGCCTGGGAATTCAGCCGGGGTCGGCCGTTGTCGAAACCCTGCCGGGCTAGCAGCTGGGAATTCTCGATGGCGATCGGACGCAGCGCTGAACCGTTTGTGAGCGTGATCTCGCCGCCGCTGAAGCCGGCGTCGCGGCTGGGCAGATCCGGCTGGAGCGGATCGGCGCGGCGAGCTGTGGCGTCCGCCTGGAGCCGGCTGCGCTCCTCAATCCGGATGCCGCCGGCGCTGTTGAGCCGGATGTCGCCACTGCCCAGGGGGCCGCTGGCGCTCAGGGAGGAGCGATGGATCCGCAGCTGATCCCCCTCCGCCTGACCCTTGGCCTTGAGGAAGAGGTTTCCTGCCAGGTTGTCGGTGGCGTTGGCGCCGAGGCTGCTGTCCTCCACCAGCAGCCCCGCCCCGGCCTGGGCCACCACGGAGCCGCTGGTGTCGGTGAGGGCGATCTCGCTGTCGGCTAATGCCGGGTTGCGCCCCCGCAGGGCCTCCACATCCTGGGTTGCTTCGACGCGGCTGCCCAGGATCCGCAGGTCGGCGGCGGCCAGCAGCGTCACGAGGGGATCCGGAGCGAAGAGGACCGCCTCCACACCGTCAGAGGGTCGGAAGCGGAACTCCACCTGCCGACGCAGATCCGCCTCGTCGTGCACCCCCACGTCGAGCTGGCTGGCACTGAGTTCCAGGTCAGCGGTCGTGGCCTCCAGGTGCACCAGTCCCTTGGGGGCCTCCAGCTGGCTGTCGTGCAGCGTTACGGAGCCGCTGAGCAGCAGCAGCCATTGGCCCTGGAGGCGCGAGGCGCGCAGAAACAGGTCGCCCTGGGTGCCGGGCCCAGGTCCTGTGGGGGGATCCTCTGCCGGGGCGGTCTCCAGGCGGATCAGCCCGCGGTTGCCAGGCGTCCCCGCCTCGGCGCTGACCTCCGCCAGGCTTACCAACCGATCGGCACGGCCCACGATCGTCTGGCCCGACAGGAGGGTGGAGCGCAGCGCCAGGGTCCCCCGTTGGGGATCGCCGGGGGGGGAGAGGGCATCGAGCAGGATCTGGCCCGAGGCGCCTGGAGCCTTGAGTTGGCTGCCCTCCAGCGCCAGGGTTCCGCCCGCTTCCAGCTGGATCGACGGACTCTCCGCCGTCAGCGCCGTGCCGAGCAGATCGCCGCGGCTCCTGGCGCGCACCCCCGCCTCCGCCTGAAGGCTGGATTGCTGCAGGCGGAGGCGGGCGCCGGCGTCGGCCGCTTCCAACCAGAGGTCGCGGGCCTGGGTCTGCAATGCGCGCCCCTGCAGATCTCCCGCCGCGGCGACCACCACCACCCGGCCGTCAAGGCGCACGTTCTCCAGATCGAGCGGAGCGGCCGTCCCGCCCGGCCCAGGGCGTGTGCCGAGCCAGAGGTCGGCGGCATCGTTCTGCCGATCCTGCGCGCCCGCGGGCAGCGTGCGGATCTCACCGTCCCGCACACTGCCCGCGCCATCGGCGCGGATGACCACACTCCGGCCCTGCAGGTTGACCCGCTCCAGCCTGAGGCTGGGCGCGCCGTTGGCCGCAGGTCCCGCCTCCACCTGCAGTCGTCCGGCGTCGGTCCCGCCGCCGGCAACCGCCACCAGGTCGACGGCCGCCAGGGGGCCGTTGCTGCTCACCAGAACCTCGCCGCCCGCGAGGCGGACGCCGTCGAGCCGGGCGCCGGCCGCGGCGCCGTCGCTGCCGGCGTTGAGCTGCAGCGCTCCGGGTCCGGCCGCCCCCTCCGCACGGGCCTCCACCCGCTCCAGCGCCAGGCCGCCCGCCCCCTCCAGCCGCACCTGGGAGCCCAGCAGCGTGGCCTCGGCCAGCTCCAGGCGCCCCAGAGCGCCCCCCACCAGCGCCCCGGAGCGCAGCAGCAACCGGTCGTCGGAGCCGTTGCCGGCCTGGATGTCGAGACCGCGCAGCTGCAGGTTGCCGCCGCTGAGCTGCACGCTCCCCCCGGCCCGCAGCACGCTGCGCTCGCCCGGTGCCGTGAGGATCGGCCCGGCGCCGCTGTGGAGCAGCAGCTGGCGATCCACCGTGAGCCGGCCGCCGGCGAGCACGATCGGGCCGCTGCCGGTGGCCAGGGCCTCGAAGTCGAGGCTGGGGGCGTCGGCTCCGGCCTCCAGCCGATCCGCCAGCCCGCCCACGGCGCTGAACTCCCCGCCGCCGAGGCGCAGGCTGGGGGCGGTGGAGAGCAGCAGGCTGGTGGCGCCCTGGAAGCGGGCGCCATTCCCCAGCCAGAGGCCGCCGGGGGAGAGCCAGAAGAGGTTGGCGGCGCCGCTGAGCCGCAGGGGGGCGTTGAAGAAGCTGCCCGCCGGGTGGCTCACGCCCACCACCACGTTGCTGCGGCCGCGGCTGTCGAGATCCACCCGCTGGATGCCGGAGCGGGTGTCGAACTGGCTGAAGCGGTGGAAGAGGTTGGGGCCGGCGACGCTGCCCCCCTGCACGCTGCAGACCCCGGCGCTGCAGCGGCCCAGGGCGGTGCCGTTGACGCGGGTGCCGAGACCACCGCCCGCCACCTGGGCCCAGGCGGTGCCGGTGCCGGCCAGCAGGAGAGCCAGGGAGGTCAGGGCCGCGCCGCGGAGCATCGCCAACTCCTCCAGCAAGCGTTGTTGATTGCCATTCTGGCGAGCCTGGCCGCTCCGGGCTGTCGGGATGGTCACGTCTCCCAGGCGGGGACGGGGATGCCCGAGTCGGCGAGGAAGTGGCCCACCCGCTCCCGCAGATCCTGGCGATCCCCCTGCCAGCTCTGGCGCAGGCCGGCGGGAGCGGCGGGGTCGGCGGTGAGGGGTTCGAGCCAGCGGCAGAAGCGCTCGCTTTCCAGGTAGCCGTAGCGGTGCGGCCAGGGGTGGGCCTCCCAGTAGTCGTTGAGCACCGGCTCCAGCCGTTCGGTGAGGGCGGCGATGGTGCGGGGGAGATTGCGCATCAGCGGCGCCAGGCGATTGGCGCGGTAGAGGCTGCAGGTGCATTCCATCGAGGGATGGTTCACCGTGGCGAGCACCTGGCGCCGCTCCCGCTCGCTGAGCTGGTAGCGCTCCGCCAGCAGCGCCGGGTTGCGGCGCACGGCGACGCAGAGGCGGGGCGAGGCGGTGATCTCGGCGAGGGCCTGCTGGAAATCGCTCAGCATGGGGCTCCGGTGGGGGTGGGGGAGAGGGCGCAGGTTTCGGCGAGGCGATGCATGCGTTCCAGTTCGGCGCGCACGCCCTGGCTGCCGATGAAGTCGAAATAGGTTTCGTTGTATTCGAACGTGATCGCCCGCAGATTGGGGCAGCAGGGCAGGAAGGAGCGGGCCATCGCCCAGACGGCCTCGGGGGTGAGCTGGGAATGGCTGTCGGTGTAGGTGCCGAACAGCTCTTCGCCCCCCGCCAGGTGCACCTCCTCCACGGCGGCGGGATTGAGGCGGGCCAGGTAGTGCTCCATCGGCGGGCCGCCGTTGCGCTCGCTCACCAGCAGGTTGTGCAGATCGAGCAGCACGCCGCAGTGGCCGTGCTGGTGGAGGATATTGAGAAAGGTGGGTTCATCCAGCTCCATCCCCTCCAGCGGCGTGAGCAGGGCGGGATTTTCCAGCAGCAGCCGCAGGCCGGTGCGCTGGCGCATGCGTTGCAGCTTGTGGCTGAGCAGGCCGAGGGTTTCGGCATCGTAGTTCACGGGCAGGGCCATGCCGCCTTCGCTGTGGGCTTCGGGGCCGCGGGGGGGATCAGCACGTTGAGGTGTTCGGCCAGCCAGGCGAAGCAGCCGAGGCGATCGCCCACGTGGCTGATCGCGTCCGCCAGCTCGTCATCGAGGGGGGAGGCGCTGGGGAGGGAGAGGCTGAAGCTGTGGCCGTTGAGCAGCCGTCCCTGGCCGAGGGCCGCCACCGCCCGCAGCAGGGAATCGGGGAAGGCGAAGCGCGCCCCGAAGGGGGAGTTGGGCCCGAGGTCGTTGAACATCTGCCCCGGGTTCACCGAGAGGTGTTCCACCAGATCGGCGACCTGCGCCATCACCTCGGGGGTGGAGGGATTGAAGAGCAGGCCGACGCTGGGGCGGTGCGTGGGCTGGGGGGGCGCGCTGGCCATGGTGGAGTCCGGCGGTGGTTGGGGGGAGGTCCTTCCCCGGAGGCGGGGAAGGACCGGGGGTGTGGCTTCAGAAGCGGCTCAGGGGGGCGTTGAGCACCGGATTGACGGCGGGATTGTTGACGAGATTGAAGGGAATGCCCTGCACGCAGGCGCCGCAATTGAAGGGCTTGATGCCGCCACTCAGGCCGGGATTCACGATCCTGCCGGTCGTCAACTGGATCCCCAGTGCGGCGCGGCCGGTCACGAGGGCCACGCCGCCGCTGACGGCCTGGAGTTCGTCGTCGCTGAGCGCTTCGCAGGCGAGCGCTTCGGATTGCTGGGAAGGAAGGTTGGTCATGGTCAGGCTCCGAAAGGGATGGGGAGGGGCGTGGGTCTGCCCCTGTGACCTGATCGTCTGCGGGATCGATGGGCGACCCTGTGAGCGGCCTCGGCCGAAGCTGTGATCTTCCTCACAGGGCCGTGGGAAGATCAGGCCCAGAGCGTGTGTCCATGCCCCCGCATCCGGCTTCCTCCGCGCCGCTGCTGCCCGCCGACCTGGCCCGGGTGGAGCTGTTCGCCACGCTGGATGTGGAGCAGCGGCAGCGGTTGCTGGAGAACCACCGGCCCCTGTCCCTGGCGGCGGATCAGACGGTGGTGCTGGAGCAGGACGAATCCCAGGGGATCTTTCTGTTGCGCAGTGGCCTGGTGAAGGTGCGCTGCTTCGATCTGCAGGGGGAGGAGACGGTGCTGGCGCTGCTGGGGCCGGGGGAGGTGTGCGGCGAGATGGCGGTGCTGAATCCGCAGGGGCTGCGCACGGCGGATGTGGTGACCCTCACCCCCTGCCAGCTGGTGATCCTGCGGGCGGGACCGTTTGCGGGGCTGCTGCGCAGCGAGCCGCGGCTGGCGCTGGCGCTGGCGCAGCTGCAGGCCAAGCGGCTGCAGACGCTGAACCGTCGGCTGCGGCTGCGGGCGGGTGATGCCACCCTGCGACTGCTGGCCACGCTGGTGGAGCTGGCGACCCGCAGTGCGGTGGGGGCGGCGGCCACCGACCCGATCCCGCCGTTGCCGCAGCGGGAGCTGGCCTCCCTGGCGGGGCTGGCGCGGGAGACAGCCTCCCGCAGCCTGAGCAGCCTGCGGCGCCGGGGCCTGGTGGCGGACACGCCGGAGGGGGGTCTGCGGCTGCTGAATGGGGAGGATCTGCGCCGGCGGGGGCTGCTGGGCTGAGGGGCGGGGCTGCTGCGGGCCGGGGCTGGTGAAGCGCGCGGGCCGCACCAGGCTGGAGCCGCTGGAGGTGCAGCTGGACGGGGTGGAGGGGCGGCCGGTGCCGATGGCGATGATGGCGCGATCGGACGCGGCTCCACCGCCGTTTGATCCGAAGGAGCTGGCGCTGCCGCCGTCTCTTCATCACCCTTCCGCCGCCACGCCACTCCCGTGACGCCCTCCAACGCGGCCAGCGACCCGCCCGCCGGCAACGTCGCGGACCCCTCGCTTCCGCCAGACTTATCGCCAAGGCGACGCCCCTGGTTCGGACTGGACCGACTGGGGCTCACCCAGGCCCTCGGCGGCCTGGTGCTTGGCCTGATCGCCCTGTTCAGCTCCTATGACCACATCACCGTCGCCGGTCGAACCGTGCCGCTCCAGCAGCAATGGGGCATCCCTTGCATCGCTGCCTCGGTGGCGACAGTTGTTATCGATGCTCAACTGGCGACGGGATCCCGGCTACGATCAGCGAATGAGCGAGATCGAGAGCGCGATCGAGCAGATCGAGAAAGAAACCAAGCAGATCGAGAAAGAAACCGAGCAGCTGAGGCGCGAGAACGCCAGGCTGAAACAGCTGAACGCCAGAACGAAGCACTTGCTCTCCTGCGTCGATCAGCTCTGCTTTCCGCCCGATTCCAGCTCGACCCATCCGCCAGCAACCGGGAGCGATTGCAAACCTTCCTCACCCTGATGGCGGAGTGGCCCTCGGCGGAAGGCGCTTAGGGAACTTCTGGGCAACAGGGATTGGAGAAGCCCCGGCTCTCAACCCTCTCGCATCACCAGCCGGAATTCTCCGGGCTGCGGCCATGGATGCGCTCGATGCCGGCAAAGCGGCGCAGGGCGGGCACCTTGAGCAGGTCCTCCTCCAACGCCGGGTCGCTGAGCCAGTACCACGGCTTCAGAAGGTGGATGCGCCGCCTGGTGACCAGCGTATCGGGCGGCCGATCACCCTTTCTTAGTCGAGGTCTGAGCGCGATCACCGTAGGCGAAGCCTTGCGCGAAGCGGGAACCGAGTTGCTTGCTGCCCATCAGCCCAGTCCGCGGCTGCGATGACAGGGTGATTGTCGTGCAGAAGACTTGGGTTTTCCGAGGTCTCCCTGGCCAGTCGTCCAAGAGGGATGGGCTGGGCTTGCCCAATGGCCATCATTCGCAAACCAAGTCAAGCGGCCTATTTCTCATTGATATAATGGTAGTGTGTTGCATTGATAGAGTGACTCCCGTTCTGGAGTGCAGAATCTTTGTGAAATGGAAATATGAAGGGAACTTAATGCATTGTAACTTCGCAACCTTTGGCATCGCGCCGTTCTTGGCCTATGTGGATCCTGCAACTTTTGTAGTTATGGCTACTTGTCAGGGGGTGTCTAGTGCTGTAATATTTGTTTAGACTTAAACTCTTTAGAGTGACGGCATACTACATTAAGGATTCTGCCAAGTCTCTGATTTTTTCTTGCACTGGCTGTTAACCCATGGCTCGGCCTCCTTCCCCCTCAGGCAAGGCTTAGAGCCTTCATTGTCCTGGCAGATTTAATACCGTCGAAGATAGCCTGACACTCACTCCCTTTCCCCTGCTCTTCACCACCCAGCCAAGCCATGTCATTCTACGACCTTCTTTACGCGAAGCCATCAATTACTGGTGGTATCTCGATTAATACAACGACCATCATCTTTGTCCCATTGCCAATTCCAATCTTTGCATCAGCGGACACTTCGCTTGATGTTACGATCCCCTTTAGTCTGGATCAGCTTCCTGACATCTACGCTGGCTCTGCCTCGTCTGAAACTCTTTTCGGTGATGGCGTTTTTTCAACGATAAACTACACGTTGCCCGGCATAAGTTTCTCTATCAATAAGCCTGGTGGAGGATCTGTCTCCATTTCTATACCTGACCCTGGGGCAGATCCACCGATTTCTGCGATTACGTTCCCTCTGCAAAATACGCCCAACGATTTCCTCGTGGGGTTCGGGGGTAGCGATACCTTGAGTGGTGGTGGTGGTAATGATGTGCTCATCGGCGATGGTTTGTCGCCAAATGAGCAAGGTTCAGATGGTAGCGATCTTATCCGCGGAGGGCTCGGCGAGGATATTGTTATTGGCGGTGGCGGCGGTGACACGATTATCGGTGATGATGGCAACGACTTTATCCTTGGAGACTATTTCCTTGGCCTGACTTCCTCCAGTCCCCCCTACACATTCAGCGTCAGTCGCGCTGTGTATAGCGCAAGCGATGATGTTGATGCATTCCCGATTTTTGTTTTTATCTTGCCTGGCATATCTTCTGGAGACTTCTCCGTTAATCTCTCGTTGAAATACGGCCCAGCTGGTTTTACGCTTGGCTCTGGCAATGAAGGCAGCGATACTATCTTTGGTGGAAATGGGAACGACACCATTCTTGCTGATCGTGGCAATGACGTTGTTGACGGAGGCAGCGACAACGACATCATGATCGGTGGAGCAGGGAATGATTTGATGAGCGGAGGTACGGAAAATGACGTCGTTTTTGGTGACAGCTTTGCCCCAAACTTTTATGGGGCAGATGGTGTCGATACGCTCAGCGGCAATGCTGGTAACGACGTGCTGGTTGGCGGTGGCGGAGGCGATCTCATCAATGGTGATGACGGAGATGACATCCTGTTGGGTGATTTTTTCCTGGGCCTATTCTCCGCCAGCAACCCACTCGCATCTGCCAAGACGGTTATCGAGATACCCAGCAATATCCCGCCGATCATCCCTGGGGTGCCAGGCGAGCTGCCTGTCACGAATAACGAGATACAGCTTTTTGCGGCTGGGGCCAGCTTGCCCGTTGGTTCAGGGAATGAAGGTAACGACACCCTGAATGGTGGCGATGGCAATGATATAGCGATTGGAGATAAGGGCAATGATTTCCTCAATCTGGAGGCCGGCAATGATAGTGGAATCGGCGGTGCTGGTGCCGATACGATCAATGGTGGCACTGGCAACGACATCCTGCTTGGCGATTTCCTTGCCCCAAACTTCCTTGGTGGCTTGGATGGCAATGATTTTCTCAATTCGGGAGCCGGTGATGACTTTGCCCTCGGTGGTGGCGGCAGCGATTCAATCC
>JBEIHT010000033.1:0-24022 GCA_040381155.1 Aphanothece sp. | reverse complement strand
CCAGAGCAGCCGCTGCAGGTACTCGAACAGCGACTCGGCGCTCCAGAGCACGAAGGAGAGCACGGCGAGCACGGTGAGCTGGCCCGGCACCGACCGGAAGCCGAAGGCCGACAGCCAGGAGGAGTTCTGACGGCTGACCACATCGACCGCCAGACCGATCAGGACCGGGGGTGCCAGGTCGAAGATTTTGTTGAGAACCGAGGCGGCGCTGGCCAGGACCAGGGTGCGACGGTGGGGATGGAGATGGCGAAGCAGGCGACGCAGACCGGATTCGCCCGCTGCCGAAGCCCCAGGGTCACTCACCAGCGGTTGCCATCGTTTGCGCCGTAGCCGCCGCCAGACCCCCGTCCACCGCCACCGCCACCGCCACCGCCACCGCGGGGACCACCGCGATAACCGCCGCCGCCGCCCCCCTGGCCGCCGCCGCCGCCTTCCCGGGGTGTGGCTTTGTTGACGCGGATCATCCGGCCCATCCACTCGACGTTCTGCAGGTCGTCGATGGCTTTCTGCTCGGCGGCGTCGTCGATCAGCTCAACGAAGGCGAACCCCCGCTTGCGGCCGGTTTCCCGGTCGAGGGGGAGGCTGCACTGTTTCACCTCTCCGTACTGGGTGAACAGGTCGACGAGGTCTTCCCGTTCCGCACGAAACGAGAGGTTGCCGATGTAGATGGTCATTCACGCAATTGGCTGGGACGGATTCGTGGGAGGTGCAGGAGTCCGGGGGGAAGCCAGTGAACAGTGAAGACCGGTGAACGAAGCCTGGAAGAGGTCGGACCGGGAGGGTCACAGCCGGCTGGTCTAGCCGTGGGTGGGGCCTGAACATCTAGGAATCGGAGAGACTCTACAGCCCGGTTTCGCCCCATCCCCGGCGACGAGGTCGGCAGATCATTGAGAAGCTTGAAGCAGGCTGGAAGGGAATCCAAAGAACGGGCCGCCGCCGTCCGAGAGTGCTGCATTGTCAGCAAACCCTGATCCCAGTGATCCCGACGATGACGGCCCCTCCCCCCTGGAGCCTTGCCTGGCGCGAGAACGGCGAACTGGCTCCCCAGGATCACTTTGACCTGCTGCAGGCCCTGGTGGTGAGCGAATCCATGGAGGTCCAACCCAGCCTGGTGGCGGCGGTGGAACGGCTCTCGCTGAGCGAACTCTGTGTGCTCTCCAGCACCGAGGTGACCGGGCTCTGCGCCTGAGCCGCCCCAGATCAACCGAATCAGATCGGATAGCGGCGGGCGGTGGCGGTGCGGCAACTGGTGCGGGCCGTATCGAGGCTGCTGCCGCTGCTGATCTGATCCACCACGCAGGAGCAGGCGTAGTTGGCCATGCCGGCGGGCGGATTCTTGCCCGCCTGGGCCATCTCACTTTCAAAGGCGCTCAGGCAGACCGCCATCACGATTTCCCCGACATCGCGGGCCCTGGCCGCCGGTTGGGTCAAGGCCGCGCTGAGGGCGACGACCGTGGCGGCGGCGAGAAGGGCGTTGAGGCGTCGGGGGATCCTGTTCACGATGGAAGTCTGGAAATCTGGAGTTCCTTGTTCATGACCCGCAACCGGGCGAGATCGGCGAACACATCTTCCGGCATTCCCCGGGGAAGATCGACGAGGCTGTGGGAGTCGAAAATGCGGATCTTGCCGATCGAGCGGCCATCGAGGCGGGCCTCATTCGCAATTGCGCCCACGATGTTGCCGGGTCGGACCCGATCGCGCCAGCCCACCTCGATGCGGAAGCGCTCCATGTGGGCCTCCGGCGGTTCCTCTGGGCGGCCGCTGGAGCGCGCTTCCGGCCGGCCGTCGCCGCGGCCGGGGCGCTCCCGGCGCTCCGGCTCGGCGAAACGGGAGGGCACCTCCTCGCCGTGGCGGAGCAGCGGCCGGCCACCCAGGCCGAGCTGCAGGGCCGCCAGGGCCAGCCGCTCGGGGCTGCAGCCCTGCTCGCTGGCCACCCGTTGCAGCAGTTCGGCCAGCAGGGCCTGCTCCTCCTCGCTTCCCGGGGGGGTGATCAGGGCCTCGGTGAGCCGCTGGCGCAGCCGATCGAGACGGCTCTGATTGATGGTGGCGTTGCCGGGCACCTCCATCGGCTCGATCGGCTGGCCCACCGCCCGCTCCAGGCCGGTGAGAAAACGTCGCTCGCGGGGGGTCAGGAAGAGGATGGCGTCCCCACGCCGACCGGCCCGGCCGGTGCGGCCGATGCGGTGCACGTAGGCCTCGCCGTCGAAGGGGATGTCGTAGTTCACCACCAGACCGATGCGGTCGACATCGAGACCGCGGGCGGCCACATCGGTGGCCACCAGCACATCGACGCGGCCGTCGCGCAGGCGCTCGATCGTGCGCTCCCGCTGGGCCTGGGGCACCTCACCGTTGAGCACGGCCACCTCGTGGCCCAGGGCCTCGAGCGCCTCGGCCACATCGAGGGTGACGGCCCGGGTGCGAGCGAAGACGATCACCCCCTCGCCACCCTCGGCCTCCAGCACCCGCTCCAGCGCTTCGAGCTTGCGCGGGGCTGGAACAGTCAGAAAACGTTGGCGGATGCGGCGCCCCTCGGCGCCCTTCGTCCGGATCGTCACCTCGGCGGGATCCGCCAGGTAGCGGCGGGTGAGACGGCGGATCTCGCTGGGCATGGTGGCGGAGAAGAGCACCACCTGGCGGCTCTTGGGCAGCTGCTCGAGCACCCACTCCACGTCTTCCAGGAAGCCCATGCGCAGCATCTCGTCGGCCTCATCGAGGACCAGGGTGCGCAGACCCGAGACATCAAGGGTGCCCTGGCGCATGTGATCCATCACCCGGCCCGGTGTGCCGACGACGATCGGCACTCCCCGGCGCAGATGCTGGATCTGGTCGCGGAAGTCGGCCCCGCCGTAGACGGGCAGGACACGCACACCCCCCATGGCGGCGGCGAAGCCGCGGATGGCCTCACATACCTGCAGGGCCAGTTCGCGGGTGGGGGTGAGCACCAGCACCTGGGGGGTGCGGGCCGCCGGATCCAGGCGATGCAGCAGGGGCAGGGCGAAGGCGGCGGTCTTGCCGGTGCCCGTCTGGGCCTGGCCCAGCAGGTCGCGACCGAGCATCAGCTCGGGAATCGCCGCCTTCTGGATCGGCGTGGGTTCGAGGAAGCCGAGGCGCTCCAGACCCACCATCAGCTCTGGCAGAAGACGGAAGGCGGCGAAGCCGGAAAGGGTCTGATCGGGCTGGAGGGCCTCGACCAACGGGCTCTCGGTGTCGGCCTCCTCGGCCGGCGCGGCTTCAGGCAGCGGCGTGGGTTCAGGAATCTGGTCGCCGTTCATGGCGACAGCAGAAAGCTGGGCACCCTCGGGGGTGTGGGTCACGGATGGGGACGGGCCTGCGGAGGACCGGACGAATCCTTCAACGCAGGCGGGCAGCGACCCGGTGGGCTGGGAGAAGCGAATGGACTGACAGGATGTCGGCCGAATCGCGATCCGTTGCCCTGAGCTGCCTGGCTCCGATCAAAGGTGGAAAATTCACTCTATCAGCTGGTGCCCCACCATCCCCGTCCCTCTCCCGTCCCCGCCCAGCCCCGCCCGTCCCCGCTGCTGCGATCAGGCGACCCGGCCGAAGTCATCGGCGATCCGCTCGATGTCGTCCTCCCGCAGGTCGGCGCCGCGCTGCACCTCCACGATCAGCAGATCCTCCGCTCCGGCGCTGGCGCGGTGCCAGGCGCCCTGGGGCACGAACAGGCTGGTGCCCACCCCGGCGGGGATCAGCTCCCCCTCCAGTTCCAGCTGGCCGCAACCGTCCACCACCACCCAGTGCTCACAGCGGTGTTGATGGCGCTGCAGGCTGATGCGACGCCCCGCTGCGATGCGCAGCCGCTTGACCAGGTAGCCGTCCCCTGTGGCGAGGGTCTCGAACCAGCCCCAGGGGCGCTCAGAGCGGCAGGCCGCCGGGGAGGGGAATGGGGAGGTCATGCTGTCCGCTCTCGGAAAGGACGGGGAAACGGGGCCGCGCCAATGGGAACGAAATGGTAAGAGTGTTGGCCGGATCGGGACCACGGGCTCGGCCGCCGAGCGCCACCTCTCAGGCGGGGCTGGCTGGGGCGGTGATCAGCAGAGCCTGCTGCCGGGCTCGGGTGAGGGCGGTGTAGAGCAGGCGCAGATCCTCGTGCCCACCCGCCTGAAACAGCACGATCACGCCGTCCGCTTCGCTGCCCTGGGCCTTGTGCACGGTGAGGGCGAAGGCCGGCTCCAGGCTGCCGGCCAGCTGGGCCGGATGAATCCGGATCGACGCGTCCCCCTGGGAGCCATCCCCCGGCTCGAACAGCAGCCTGGGCTCGCCATCCTCCGGATCCGGGGCGAGCACAACCCCCACGTCGCCGTTGGCCAGCCCCAGGTCCGGCAGGTTTCGGGTGCAGAGCACCGGCGTGCCGGAGGGCCAGCGCAGGGGATCGGCCAGGGCGGCCTCCCCCAGCAGGGCGCGGTGGATCGCTGCCACGCCCCAGCGGCCGCGGCGGCGGGGGGTGAGCACCAGCAACCGCTCCCGCTCCGCCAGCAGCGCCCGTTCGCCGGCGAGGTCGCCCACTGGACAGGCGCGGGCCAGCTCCGCCAGCCGCCGCCGGTGCGCCTCCAGGGCCTCGCGCATCGGGGCGGGCAGACCGTCGGCGGCGCTCTCCTGCCAGCGGAGGTTGTCCCCCACCACCAGCCGCTCCAGCGCCGGGCGGATGGCGGCCAGCGGATCGCTCTCGCCGGCGGCGATGGCCGCCCGCAAGCGATCGGCCACCGCGGCGATCGCCCCGCCGTTGCGGTGCACGGTGGCCAGCGTGATCGCCGCCGCCCCCAGCGCCTCGATCAGCCGGGGGCGCTGCAGCTCCGGCAGCAGGGCCCCCGGCGCCACCGGCGGCAACTGGGCCGGATCCCCCACCAGCACCAGATGGCAGCTGTCGGGCAGGGCCTCCAGCAGGGCCGCCATCAGGGCCAGATCCACCATCGACAGCTCATCGACCACCAGCAGATCAAGGGCGAGGCGGTTGCCGCGGTGGCGCCCGAAGCGCTCCCCCCGGCTCTCCAGGAGCCGGTGCAGGGTGGTGCAGCCGTAGCGGCCGCCGCTGGCGGCGCGGAGCCGGGCCGCGGCCTTGCCCGTCGGCGCCGCCAGATGGATGCGGGCCCCGAGCCGCTGCCGTTCGAACCACGGCAGCATGCGCGCCACCGTGCTGGTCTTGCCCGTTCCGGGCCCCCCCTGCAACAGCACGAGCCGGTGGCGCCCCACCGCCAGCACGGCGCGGCGCTGCTCCGCATCCAGGCCGCTGAGCTCCTGGGCGTCGGCCTCCGCCGCGCTGGCGGGGTGGGGCGGGGTGGCGCCGGCCCGCTGGATCAGGTTCTCCAGCACCTGCTGGCGCTGCTCCCACCAGCGGCGCCAGACGATCCGGTCGGGCTCCAGCACCAGCGGACCCGCGGGCGGCTCGGCCAGGGGCGAGGCCGCCAGGGCCAGGCGGTAGGTCTCGGGCCAGTGGCCTGGATCGATCCCTGGCGGCGCTTCAGCGGTGAGCGACAGTTCCGGTTCCCCCTCCGCCAGGGCGGCCGCCAGGGCGCGGATCAGCTCCGCCAGCCTCGGCTCGGGGGGGGCCTGGAGAAGCCTGGGCAAGGCTTCCGCCAGGGCAGCGGCGAGCGCCGGCAGCCAGGCGGGACCGTCCCGGGGCGGCGGCTTCAGCATGGTTCCGCCCCGGCTCTGCCCCCCAGGGCCCCATCGAGGGCCAGCAGCCGCGCCAGGGGCGGGCGCTCCACCACCATCCCGGGCACCGCCCTGCCGGCGGCGGCGGCCACGGCGGCTTCCGGACCCGGGGTGCCCCGCAGGAACACGTAGGCGTAACCGCCCAGATGGCGCTCCGGGTCGTAGCCCTCCAGCCGCCAGCCCAGGTAGCGGTGCAGCGCCACCAGGTACAGATGGGCCTGCAGGGGGTAGTGGCGGTCGGCCATCAGCTGCGCCATCGCCGCCGGACCGTAGTGGCGGGGGCCGCAGGCCTGGGGCTGGCCGGCCGCGTCCCGCTGGCCCAGCCAGTTGCTCTTCCAGTCCACCACCCACCAGCGGCCGTCATCGCCGCGGCCGGGCACGCGGAACACCAGATCGATCGAGCCGGTGAGGAAGCCGCGGCTGGCGATCGGCAGGGCGGCGAGGTGATCGCCGTAGGCCGCGCCGAACAGCCCCTGGGGGTGCTGCTGGAAGGGGCGGGCCAGGTCGGCGGCGCGCACCAGATCCATGCGCAGGTCGAAGGCCATTTCCGCCAGCCGCTGCTCCTGGGGGAGATCGGCGGGGCACAGCTCGGCCAACGGGCCGCCGAAGGGGGTGAGCCGCATCCGCTCCAGCCCCGCCAGGGTTGCGCTGGTCCAGGAGTCGGCGAGGCCGGAGCGGCGCAGTTCCCGCTCCACCAGCTCCCGGTTGGCGGGGGTGTCCAGCGCCAGGCTGAAGTCGATCCGCTCGAGGAGGCGGTGCAGGCAGTCGCCGGCGGCGGCACCGCGGGGGAAGTCGGCCAGCGGCCCGTCGCTGGCGTCCTGCTCAGGGGCCGGAGCGTCGATCGCCACCTCCAGGTCCGCCTCCGGATCGAGGGTGTCGCGGCCCTCGTCCGGCAGGGGGACCGCCACACCGGCATCGCTGGCGTGGGCCGCCTGGGTCCAGCTGCTGTAGCTGCTGCGCCCCCAGAGGCGATCGATCGCCTGAGGGCGCGGCACGGGCCCGCAGGCCAGCGGGCCGCCGTCGCCGCCGGTGGGGGGACGCCAGGGGGAACCCTCCGCCGGCGGCGGATCCCGCAGGCTGATCGGCAGCTCCCGCTCGGCGATCTGCTCCAGCAGGCGGGCGCGCCAGTGCTCCGGCGGCAGCTGCGCCACCGTCTCCTCCTCAAGCTCCGGCAGGGGCTCGTCGGCGAACAGCCAGGGGAACAGGGGACCCCCCTGCTGGCCCTTGGCCGGTCCCCAGGCGAGCACCAGCAGGTCGCGGGCGCGGGTCGCTGCCACATAGGCCAGCCGCTCCCGCTCCGCCGCCTCCGCCTGCCGCTGCTCCTGGCGCGCCTGATGGGCCAGCCCCCAGCGATCGTCCAGGTGGAGATCGAGCCGGGGGGCCTCGGCGCCGGGGGGGTGCCAGCGGCAGCCGCCGCGACCCCGGCTGCGGGAGCGGGAGGAGCCGGCCGCGCCCCACAGGCTGGGGCAGATCACCACCGGGTACTCCAGACCCTTGCTGCGGTGGATCGTCACCACCGACACCGCCCCGTCCACCCGGTCGCTGTGGGCCTGGTGCTCTTCCGGCACCAGGCGCTCGCCATCGAGCCGCAACCGCCGCAGCCAGTCGGCCGCTGCCTCCGCCCCCAGCTGGTCGGCATGGAGGCGCTCCTGCACCAGGGCCGCCACCTGCTGCAGGTCGGCCAGCAGGCGCCCGCCCAGGGCCAGCGAGGCGATCCGCTCGCCATCGAGGAGATCGGCCAGCACCCCGAGCAGCCCCCGCTGGGGCAACTGCTCCGCCAGCCGCGCCAGCCGGCCCGCCAGTCGCACCTCTCCTTCGGGATCGCCGCCCAGCCGCCGGGCGTCCCACCCCAGCAGCGGTGAGGCGGCCAGCAGGCGCCGCCGGCTGGTGTCGGCTGGCCTGGCGAGGGCATCGAGCAGCCGCTGCAGGGCGGTGGCGGCAGGGCTCTGGAACACATCGGCGCGACTCACCAGCCGGCTGGCCACCCCGCGCCGCTCCAGGGCCTGGCGCAGCGCCTCCGCCTGCTGATGGCGATCCACCAGCAGGCAGATGTCCTCGGGCCGCAGCGGCCGGCGGCCCTTGCCCTCCGCCAGCGCCAGCCCCCGCTCCAGCAGTTCCACCACAGTGGCCGCCAGGCGGGGATGGAGCCAGGCCTCCAGGGCGGTGCGGGAGGGCGCCCCTTGGTCGGGCCCCCCCAGCCAGAGCAGCTCGATCGGCCGTTGCGGCGGCTCGGGAGCGGCCCGGTCCGCGCGGGCCAGCAGGGGCGGCACCTTCAGCTTGGAGCGCCGCAGACCGGGCGCCATCAGGGTGTTGAGAGCGCCGATCAGGGCGGCGGTGGAGCGGCGGTTCTCCCCCAGCTCATGCACGGCCGCCGCCGCCTCCCGGGCCCGCAGGTAGGTGGCCAGGTCACCGCCGCGGAAGCGATAGATCGCCTGCTTGGGATCGCCCACGATCAGCAGCGGATGCTGGCCGCCGCCGAAGGCCCTTCCCAGGATCCGCCACTGGATCGGGTCGGTGTCCTGGAATTCGTCCACCAGGGCGGCGGCGTAGCGCCCGGCCACCGCCTTCAGCAGCGCCGCTGTGTCGCGGCCCTCCGCGGCGGGATCGAGGTCGGCCAGCAGCTGGGAGTAGGTGACGACGCCGCTGCGCTCCCGCCGGCGCCGCAGCTCCAGCCGCCCCTGCTGGGCCGCGTGCAGCCGCACCAGCTCGGCCGGCCCATCCACCAGATCGGCGATCGCCGCCATCAGCACCGGGCTCGGCGGCCGCACCCGGCCATCGGCCGGCCGCTCGATGCGCCGGGCCGCCTGGGCGAAGGCTCCCGGGTGGAAGTAGCTGGTGAGCAGCTCCTGCCGCCGCACCGCCCGGTAGCTGCCAGCGGCGGGCTGGGCGGCGATCCAGGCCGCCAGCTCCCCGCAGCGGTCCCGTCGGGGCCGCTTGGAGTAAGGGTGAGTTTTGTCGGCTCCCGCCTCCTCTCGCCAGCGGCGCGCCTCCGCGCACAGCCCCTCCTCCAGCTCCTGTCCCTGCCGCTGCCACAGCTCCCGAAAGCGCTCCCAGCGCGCCGCCACCAGCGCCGGCAGCCAGGCGGGCAGCGGCTCCCGCCAATCGGGCAGGTCCGGCGGTGGATCCAGCCCCAGGGCCGGATCGCCGTCCAGCTGGGTCAGAACCTCCGCCAGCGCCTTGGGCTGGACCCCCGCGGCCCGCAGCCCCGCCAGCAGATCGGCGGGCAGGGGCAGCAGCTGGCGCTGGGCGTAGTCGTGCACCACCTGGGCGATGCGGGTGTCGCCGTCGCTCTCCAGCTGCAGGTCGGGGGAGCGGCCCGCCTCCAGGGCCTGGCGCCTGAGGGTGCGGCTGCAGAAGCCATGGATGGTGGTGATGTCGGCGGCGTCGAGCTCCTCCAGCGCCAGCAACAGGCGGCCCCGCAGTCGGGCCAGGTCGACGGCGGGATCCTGGCGCCGCTCCGCGAGCCAGGTGGCGAGCACGGCGTCGGGGGGCTTGCGCTCGGGATCCTCCAGGTTCGCCAGCGCCTCCTGCAGCCGCTGGCCGATGCGGTCCCGCAGCTCCGCCGTGGCCGCGTCGGTGAAGGTCACCACCAGCAGGCGGGAGAGGGGATCGCCCCGCTCCGCCACCAGGCGCAGCACCAGATGGGCCAGGGCGAAGGTCTTGCCCGTGCCGGCGCTGGCCTCCAGCAGCCGCAGGCCCGGCTCCAGGGGCAGACGATTGGCGTCGAAGGGCAGCCGCTCGCTCATCGTCGCGCCCGCCTTGTCTCTTCGGGAATCTCCGCTTCCAGCAGCGGCCCTTGGACGGCCGCGGCCCGCTCGCCGAAGGCGCCATCCACCAGGGCGGTGGCGGCCAGCTTCGCCCCGAAGCAGACCACCATCTCCTCCAGGTCCCGCTCGCCATCGGTGTAGCCATCCCCCTCCCACTCCTGGCGTGCGGCCTCGAACCCATCCCCGGGCCGTCTCCGTTCCGCCCGCAGCCAGGCCAGGCCGCTGCGGGGGGGCACCGGCCAACAGGCGTCCCGCCACTCCAGGCGCAGCAGCCCCAGGCGCTCCAACTGGGCGCGGGCCTCCTCCGGCTCCGGTGCCCGCAGCCGCAGCGCCGCTGCCAGCCGCTCGCCGTTGCGGGCGATCAGCATCCCCTGGGCCGGCGGGCGGCCCGAGTCCGGGGCGGCGGCGGCGGCCAGCTGCAGGTTGAGCCAGAGCTCGATCCGCTGGGACACTTTGGCGTTGCCCGGGTGCACCTGTACCACGGTGTCGCCCCTCCAGTCGGGGGCCCCCTGCCAGTCCCCCCAGGCGAGGGGCTCCTGCCAGGGATCCCCCAGGCCCTCGAGGATCTCCTGCAGGCTGCGCCAGCGCTCCGCCAGCGCCTCGGCCTCCAGCTCGCCGGCCGCCCCACCGGGCAGCAGGCCGCGGCCACGGTGGAGCTCCCGCCAATCGTCCGCCTGGCGAGGATCCGCCCCGCCGCCGTCCGTGAGCAGGGTGTTCAGCAGGGTGAAGCGCTGCCGATTCTCGAGTTCGAGCGCCTCCAGGTCGTCGAGGCGCTCCAGCCATTCCCCCGCCGCCATCCCCAGCTGGCGCAACCAGTGCCGCTGGGGATGGCACAGCCACTGCCGCAGCTCGCCGAAGCGCTCCCCCTCGCCGGGTTTGAGGCTGCCGGCGGCCGGCGGGTCGGCCAGGGCGAGGCCCCGGGGCGGCGGCGGTGGTGGCCCCTCCAGCCGCCGCAGGGCCTCCAGGCGCCGCCGGTCGCAGCTGGCGGGCGGCCGCCCAGCCGCGGGCCGGAAATTGCGCCGCTCCAGGGGCCCCGCCGGATGCTCGGCCACCAGATGGGCCAGCGCTTCGCCCCCCAGGTGGCCCTCCAGCCATTGCAGCCACTGGCGCACGGGTCCGGCGGGCGGCAGCGCCGCGCCGCTGCGGTCGTCGCGGCAGCTCCAGCTGATCAGCAGGTGGCTGCGGGCCGAGAGCAGGGCCTCCAGGAGCACGTAACGGTCCTGGTCGGCGGGATGGGGATCCCCCAGCAGCCGCTGCCGCTCCATCAGGTGGAAGCCCGGCCGGTCCCGCTGGCGGGGGAAGTGGCCGGCGTCCAGCCCGAGCAGCACCACCACCCGGTGGGGGATGGCGCGCATCGGTTCGAGGGCGCTGATCGTCAGGCTGCCGCTGCGGTGGCCGAAGCGGCCGCTGTCCACCGCCAGGGCCTCGTCGAGCACCGCCGCCACCACCGGTGCCTCCAGGCGCAGTGGACTCTCGGCGGCGGCCTCCTGCCAGCTGTCGATCGCCGCCAGCAGGCTCGGCAGCTCCCAGTCGGCCTCGCCCCCCTCGCCGAAGAGATCGGCCACCAGCTCCCGCAGCCTGCTGGCCCAGGTGGGGGCATCGGCGTCGGCCGCCAGGCGCCCCAGCCAGTGGCGCAGCCGGGTGAGCAGGTGCAGCCAGCGGCCATCGAGGTCCAGTTCGCTTGCGCCGGCGGCCGGGGCCACCGCCCCATCGCCGCTGCCCAGGGCCAGGCCCGGCCGCGCCGGCAGCACCAGGCCGAGCAGCAGCCGGTCGATCGCCCAGGCCAGGGAGTGGACCGGATCGCCGCCCCGGGCGGGACCATCGAGGCCCCAGCGGAAGCCACAGTCCTGCAGCACCCGGTTGAGTTCGCCGGTCTCCTGGGGGCTGAGGCCGAAGCGCTGCTGCAGGGGGCGGCATTCGAGCAGGCCCTCCAGGGCGGAGGCGGTGAGCCGCTCGCCGCCCAGCCGCAACAGGGCCAGCACCGTGCGGCCGATGCCGGCCTGGCTCTGCTGGCTGCGGTCGGTGAGCCGCCAGGGGAGCGCCACCCCCGTGGCCTCCCGATCCCCGAACACCGCCGCCACCAGCGGGGCGAAGCGATCCACCTGGGGGGTCATCACCAGAATGTCGCGGGGCTGGAGGCTGGGGTCGGCGGCCATCAGCTGCAGCAGCCGATCGCGCACGATCTCCACCTGGCGCAGCGGGCCTGGGCAGGGGTGGAACTCCAGGGAGTCGTCACCGTCCCGCAGCGTCAGGCTCGCCAGGCCGTCGGGCCGCACCAGCTGCTCCTGCAGCTGGGCCAGCAGGGGGGCGTGCTCCGGCCCGGCGGGATGGCTGGCGGCGGCGGCGAAGAACACCTCTTCCAGGCGCTCCTCCCCCAGCTGGGCCTCGCCGCTGCCCTCCAGCAGCTGCTGGAATTCCGCCCCGAGCCGCCCGAAACGGGCCTCCAGCGCCGGTGCCTCCAGCAGCCAGTCGATGTCGAGCGGTTGCTGGAGGGCGTCCCTCAGCGCGCGGCGCCGGTCGGCGCAGCGCTGCCAGAGGTCGGCGCAGGGGGTGAGCAGGTAGATCTCCACCCGTCGCTGGGCGGCGATGGCCTGCAGCAGGCGCACCTGCACCGGCGCCATGCTGCTCAGGCCGAACAGCCGCAGGGGCTACCGCCCATCGCCGGGCGCTGAGCGCGACCGCTGCCGCAGCCGGGCGATGGCCCGCTCGCTGCGCAGGCCCCCGGGCTCCTGCCGCAGGCGTTGGCGCAGGGCCGCATAGAGCTGTGGCTGCCAGCGCAGGCCCTCCGGCAGGGGGCCGCCGCGGCCGTCCACCAGCCGGCCCTCCCCCCAGGCCGCCAGCAGCTCCGGCCGGTAGAGGGCGTAATCGTCGAAGGCATCGGCGATGGTGCGGCCCAGCTGCCAGCTGGCCAGATCGAGACGGCCCCCATCGGCACGGCCGCCCTCCCGGTGGGGGTCCAGCCAGCGGCGCAACGGCGCCCCCTGCGCCGTGGCCGCCAGGGCGGGCAGCAGCTCCAGCACGGGCCAGACCAGCCGGCTCGCCCGCCACGGATCGGGGCCGGCGGCGTCCTCCTCGCCCAGCAGCTCGTCCACCAGCTGGCGCAGGCGGGCGGCGGGGAAGGGGAAGCGCAGGTTGGCCGCCACGCCCCCCAGCTCCTCCGCCAGCCGCTCCCCCAGCCAGCGGCCGGTGGGCCAGGTGTTGACCATCACCTCCGCGGTCTCGAACGGGGGCGGTGGAGCGAGTTGCAGCTGGGTCGCCAGGATCCGGGCCAGGAACTCGGCGCGGTTGCTCCGGTAGACGATCAGCCCGGGGAGGTGGCTCAGGGGAGCAGGCTGCCGGGTCCGAGCGGCAGGACGGGGCTGGGGTCGGGCCGCTGGGCGAGCCCGGGAACGCGCCGCACCTGGCCCGTCTCGGCGCAGTAGGCGGTGAGCTGGCCGCCGTAGCAGGCGCCGGTGTCGATCAGGACGACGCGGCCGAGGCGGCGCACATCCGGTCCGGGGGTGTGGCCGACGATGACGTCGCCGAAGCGGCCGTCGTAGGCCTGCCAGAAGGCCATGCGCACCCACAGATCGGGTTGCCAGGTGATCGGATCGAAGCCCGCGTGGGTGGCCACCCAGCCCTGGCCCCAGTAGGCGAGGGGAAGCTGGCGCAGCCGCTCCAGCCAGAGCCGGGCCCGGCGATCGCCGAGCTGGCGGTAGGTGTCGCAGCCCACGAGGCTGGCCAGGGCGGACAGGTCGGGGCTGGCGAGGCCGTCCACCAGGGCGCGCTCGTGGTTGCCCATCAGCCACACGGCCCGGCCGGCCTGCACCAGGGCCCAGGCGAAATCCATGGCGGCCTCGATGCGCGGGCCGCGGTTGATCACATCGCCGCAGAACACCAGCCGGTCGTCCCGCGGCAGGAGGGCCACCAGGGCGGCCAGGGCGTCGGCACAGCCGTGGACGTCGCCGATGATCCAGTGACGCTGGGGGGACGGGAGCGGGTGGGGCGGCATCCGTACCAGGCGTTGACGCCAGTCTTGCCTGGCGCGGGTCGATCTGTCAGCCCCCCACCCCGGCTACGGTGCCCATCCCCCAGGGCCGCCCACCGCGATGGAGCCGACTGAGCCGACCCCAGCGCCGATCGATCCGAAGAGCCTGCCGGTCGGGCGCCGCATCCAGCTGCTGGTGAAGGCCCTCAATGGCGCCAAGCGCACCAATGAGGCCCTGGCCCGCAGCCGCGACGGCGAGGAGATGCTCGATGTGCTGCTCGACGCCTCCTCCCGCCTTGGCCTGGGCCTGAGCCGGGAGCAGCTGCGCGACACGCCGCCGATCCGCGACTGGGTGTGGTGGAAGAACAAGGAGGCGGTGCTCACCATCGGCGATGACACGCCGCGCTACCAGCAGGATGGCGGCCAGGGCCGGCAGGCCGGGGAGGAGGGGCGCCGCCGCTTCCTCGGGCTGTTCTGAGGGGCTCAGGCCAGGCTGGCCAGGGGATCGGCAAGGGCCGTGCCGGGGGCCTCGAAGGCACCGCGCGCCACGAATTCCAGCCGCAGCTTGAGGAAGGTGATGAAGGAGGGATCGGTGGACACCACCGCGGCGGCGGGCCGGGGCACCGAGCTGGCGATCTGGGCCAGGGCCGGAAGCTCCAGGAAGGCGGGGCGGCGCACCAGCCAGAAATCGATGGGGCGGTTCTGCTCGCCGTAGTGGCGCACCCGCTCCCGCAGCACCTCCGCCAGGGGCTCCTCCTCGCACAGGAAGCGTTCGCTGGCGGCGACAAAGTGGTAGATGGCGACGGCGTCGGTTCCGGGCATGGGGGAGGTCAGGGCTGGGGGCCGAACAGGGGATCGCGTCGCGGATTCTGGATCAGCGCCTTCATCTGCCGCACGGCCTGCTCCAGCCCCACGGCGAGGGCCCGCGCCACGATCGTGTGGCCGATGTTGAGCTCCTCCATGCCCTCGATCGCCGCGATCGGCTCCACATTCTGATAGGTGAGTCCATGGCCGGCGTTCACCCGCAGGCCGAGGGAGCGGGCCAGGGCGGTCCCGTCCCGCAGCCGGGCCAGTTCGGCCCCCTGTTCCGCCCAGCCCACCTCGGCGTAGCGGCCGGTGTGCAGCTCCACCCAGCGGGCACCGCTGGCACAGCAGGCATCGAGCTGGGCGGGATCGGCATCCACGAACAGGCTGACGCCGATGCCGGCCGCCTGCAGCCGCTCCACCAGGCCCGCCAGGGCCGGCAGCTGGCCCGCCACATCCAGGCCCCCCTCAGTGGTCACCTCCTGCCGCCGCTCCGGCACGAGGGTGACCATGTCGGGGCCCAGGCGCAGGGCGATCGCCTCCATCTCGGCGGTGGCGGCCATCTCCAGGTTGAGGCGGCTGCGCACCGTGGCCCGCAGCAACTCCACATCCCGGTCCTGGATGTGGCGACGGTCCTCCCGCAGATGCACGGTGATGCCGTCGGCACCACCGAGCTCCGCGAGCAGGGCATAGCTGACCGGATCGGGCTCCACCGTGCGGCGGGCCTGGCGCACGGTGGCGATGTGGTCGATGTTGACGCCGAGGCTGGCCATGGGGCGTAAGGATGAACCTGCACCGTACCGAGCGCAGCGCCGGGGCGGCCGCCGGCCCAACTGCCTGCCCCCTGCCGATTCGCTGCGGGGAATGCACCTAGGGTCGAAATTCAGCGGACATTCAGGAGAACTGCAGTGTTGGCGACGGGGGACTTCTCGGTGGCGGCGACCGCGCAGGACGGCGCCCCTGCTGGCCAGCGCCTCCGGCCCGTTTCCCTCGCCCAGGCGCGGGAGCGCAACCTCTGCAACGGCATCAGCCCCTGGCTTTCCCCCCTGGCGATGGTGGTCACCCAGGATCTGGCCCTGCCCGCCTGGTTCGGGCGGATCCTGGTCTTCGACCGCCACCACCTGCCGATGGAGGGTCCCGTGCTGCTGGCCCCCACCCACCGGGCCCGCTGGGACGCCCTGATCCTCCCCCATGCCGCCGGCCGGCGCGTCACCGGGCGCGACTGCCGCTTCATGGTCACGATCGATGAGATGAAGGGCGTGCAGGGGTGGTTTCTGCACCGGCTCGGCTGCTTCCCGGTCGATCAGGGGCGTCCCAGCACCGCCAGCCTGCGCTACGCGGTGGATCTGCTGGCCACGGGGCAGCAGCTGGTGGTCTTCCCCGAAGGACGGATCCATCGCAACGGAGAGGCGATCCGGCTCCAGCAGGGTCTGGCCCGCCTCGCCCAGCTGGCCAGGGGCCAGGGGGTGTCCGTGCCGGTGGTGCCGGTGGGCATCGCCTATTCCCAGCCCCGGCCCCGCCCCGGCGATTCCGCGGCCCTCTGCTTCGGCCCCCCACTCTGGGCGCGGGGCAGCGGCCGGGAGGCGGCCCGGCAGTTCACGGCGGAGCTGGCGGCGGCGATGCAGTCGGCCGAGCAAGCGTCCCGCGACGCTGTGGAACGGCCCTGACCACCTGCGTAGAGTCCAGCCAGACGCCCGCCAATCACGTGACCAGGCTCCCTGCAGTGGTCCGGGCCCGTGCTCCGCTGGCCCTTCTTGTTTCGGTCGGCTTGGTGGCCCTGACGGGTCTGGTCTCTGCGCCGCTCAGCACCGCTCCCGCCAGGGCCCAGCAGGAGGCGCCCAGCCCGGTGGCCGCCGGGAGCGCCTTTGATGTGGCCAGCGTGCGCACGCTGCTGCAGCGCGGCGATGCGGCCGTGGCCGCCGGCAATCTGGCGGAGGCCCGCCGCCAGTACGACCTGGCCCGCGACGCGGCCCGGCGACTGCTGGGCTTCTACCGCTCCCTGAGCGGCGCCTTCCGCGGCCTCGATGCGCGCATCCCCCGGGAAATGGATGACAAGGGCCGCCAGACCCTCGACCTTCTCGCTGACGCCAACATGCGCCTTGCCGCCCTGTTCCGCCGCCAGGGTCAGCCGGAGGTGGCGGTGCCCCTGCTGGTGGAGGTGGTCAGCAGCATGACCCCAACGTCTGAGGTGGGCCGCAAGGCCTACCAGCAGCTGCTGGAGATCGGTTTTGTCACCACCCCTTACAACGCTGTGTCCCCCGCCAGCTGAGCGGGGGAACCGCCTAGATTTGCTCAGCCACTTTTCGAGCGACCCTCCCGAACCGAACCCATGGTGAATCCGGAGCAGGTCAAGGCGGCGATCCGCAACGCTCTCCCCGGCGCCCAGGTTGACGTGGAGGATCTCACCGGTGGGGGCGACCATCTGCAAGTGCGGGTGGTCAGCGAATCTTTCGCTGGCCTCAACCGGGTGCGCCAGCACCAGCTGGTGTACGGCGCCCTGCGCAGCGAGCTGGCCAGCGAGGCCATCCACGCCCTCGCGGTCCACACTTCAACCCCCTGACGGCTCCCCTGCCCCCTTTCACGATGGATCCCCACACCCAGCAACGCATTGAGGCCCTGATCGCCAGCAGCCCGGTGTTTGTGTTCATGAAGGGCAACAAGCTGATGCCCCAATGCGGCTTCTCCAACAACGTGGTGCAGATTCTTCACTCGCTTGGTGTACCCTTTGAAACCTTTGATGTGCTCTCCGACATGGAGATTCGCCAGGGAATCAAGGAATTCTCGGAGTGGCCCACCATCCCCCAGATCTATGTGAAGGGCGAATTTATCGGTGGCTCGGATATTTTAATCGAGATGTACAACAGCGGTGAATTGCGCGAAAAGCTCGCCGTCGCTCTGGCCTCCTGAGCTGGAGTTGGGTCAGTAGGGGCGGCTTTCGTAGAGGGTGCGGAGGTCGCCATCCGGTCCGATGAAACTGGAAGGATCACGGATCCAGCGGTCGATCAGATCCACCAGCTTGCGCTCCGAGCTGTGGTCGAGCACACCGGTGCGGCGCAGGGCGTGCAGGTAGCCATCGGCATAGAGGCGCAGCTCGCTGGGACCGTGGTGGCGGTGGGCCAGCTCCTGGCAGGCGTCGCAGAGAGATTGGAAGTGGCGGATGGCGTCGGGATTTTCGAGCACGGCGATCGCTTTGACGGCCAGGGGGCCATTCTGACGAAGGATGGTGCCGGCTGCTGGGCTCTGCGGTGTCGATGCCCGTACCGCCCGGGCGGGGAGTGCTGAGCAGCCAGCGCCGGGAGTTCGCCAGTCGTGATATTTCCGTTAGCGTACGCACACGGATGATCCCGCTGGGCATCCGCCGCCACGCGGACATGGCAAGGTGGCGCGCACTTGTCCGGTTTCGCCTCCCGTCTCCCACTCCTTCCCCAGGCGCATGACCCAGGCGACAGTTTCGGAAACCGGAGGTCATCCCAGGCGGGTGCTGGTGGTTGATCCCCATGCCACGCTCCGCACCGTGCTGGCCCAGCGGTTGCGTCAGGACGGCCACCTGGCGGCGGCCGTGGCCACGGCTCGCGAGGCGATAGAGATCTGCCATGAGCAGTCGCCCGATCTGCTGGTGAGCGCCGAGCTGCTGGAGGAAACCTCCGCCCTGCGCCTGGCCGCCCAGCTCCACTGCCCCGTGATGGTGCTCACGGCCCGATCGGGTTCGGAACCCGTGGTGTCCCTGCTCGATGCCGGGGCTGACGATGTGCTGCGCAAGCCCTTCGGTCTGGAGGAGTTGGCGGCCCGCTGCCGCACCCTGCTGCGGCGCAGCGGCAATGGCCTGCAGGAGCGGGTCTGCGTCGGTCCGCTGGAGGTGCATCTGCTGCTGCGCCAGGTCACCCTGCGCGACCAGCCGGTGGAGCTCAGCCCCCGGGAATTCGCCCTGCTCTGCGCACTCCTGATGCCCCCAGGGGTGGTGCGCAGCCGTCAGGAATTGCTGCGCATGGCCTGGCCCCCCTTCAGCGGCGGTCCCCGCTCCGTTGACACCCAGGTTCTCACCCTGCGGCGCAAGCTGGAGCAGGCTGGACTGGGCGAGGGTGGTGGCATCGAGACGATGCGGCAACAGGGTTATCGCTTCAGCCTCGACACCCTGCCGGAGGTGGATGAGAGTCTGCCCGGTGGAGCTGGCAGCGGTTCCCTGCTGGTGCAGAGCAACGGCTCCAGCCGGGCCTGAATCCCATTCAGGCTGGAGAGAGAACCAGCAGACCGATCAGTTCGGCCACCAGCAGTAGGCCGCAGATCACCGCCAACAAGCGGTAGGTCCAGGGCGGACTGATGCGCCCCACGGCGCTGGTGTCCACGCCGCTGGCTCTGGCGAAGCGGGCCAGGAAATCCTCGAAGCGGGCGACCCGCTGGGGCAGCAGGTACGCACGTCCGCCGGCCTCCGCCCCGGCGCTGCGCACATACCAGACGCGCCCCCCCTGGCTGGTGGTCACCGGTGTCAGACCCCGCACCTGGGGCCAGGCCAGGCTCCAGCCCCGGCGCAGCAGCCAGGCGCACCAGGCCGGGTGGGCGACCCGCAGGCCCTCACCATCCAGTTCCACCCCTTCGCTGGTGGCGGCCACCACCAGCAGCAGGCCCAGGGGCAGGGCGAGGGACAGGGCCAGGCGCAGCTCCGGCGGTGCCAGGAAGGGCAACGGCAGCACCAGGGCCAGGTAGAGGGCCAGGAGGGTGAAACGGATCAGCGGCGCCATCGGGTAGCGGTGCCGCTCGCTTGGCGGGTTCAACGGTCTTCGGGGGAACCGGGCAGCGGTTCGATCACCGCGGCGGGGGTGTAACGGCCGCCGAACACCTCCGCCTCCCGGCCCTTCCAGAATTCGCCGAGGCGCATCAGATCGGCATGGGCCTCCTCCAGCCGGCGGATGTACTCCTCGGGCGGCAGGCTGTCCTTGGCTTCCTTGAGTTTGGTGAGGCGGAGCAGCTGCCACATCCAGGGCTTGCCCAGTTCGCCCCGGGCCTCGAGATAGCGGGCCAGATCCTGGGAGCTGGGCAGGGGAGCGGCGGACATCGAGACGGCCGTGGCGGGCGGCAATTGTGTGGGAAAGCCTATGAAACCCGGATCCGCTCCGTGGTGCGTCGCACGACGGTTTCCCGTCTCCTGGCTGTCCCCGCAGGGCCTGGGGCGCGTCGGGGATCAATAGAGCTCCGGCCGGCGGTCGTCGAGGTAGCGGCTGCCGGCGGGGTGGGTGGGGCCGTACTCCCCCGGCAGGCAGTCGGCCAGCAGCAGGGTGGGCTCGGCCCGCGCCGCCGCCAGCAGGTCGCCGTGGGGTCCCACGATCACGCTGTTGCCCAGATAGGCCGCCATCGGGCGCCCTGCCACACACTCCGCACCGCAGCGGTTGGCATAGGCGATGAAGCAATCGTTCTCGAAGGCATGGGCCGGCAGCAGGGTGCGGGAGACATCGGGGTAGGGCCGCTCCGTTCGGCTACCGTCGCTGAGCATCGCCCAGGCGTCCGCGGCGGTGGGGATCAGCACCAGCTTGGCCCCCTCGATCGCCAGCCGACGGGTCAGCTCCGGAAACTCGGCTTCGTAGCAGTTGAGCAGCCCCACGCCGATGCCGTTCACGGTCTGCACCGTCAGGGCCGGCCCCTCCTCGGGATGGAGGTAGCCGGGGCACCAGCAACGCCGTTCATCCGGTCCCCAGAGGTGGGTTTTGCGGTAGTTGCGCAGCAGGCGGCCCTCGCTATCGAACAGGGCGATGGCGTCGTACAAGCGCTCCTGGCCCGCCACCGCCGCCCGCTCCGGGTAGGGGCAGGCGATCGCCAGACCGTGGCGGCGGGCGCTGGCGGCGACCCGGCGCAGGCTGGGGCCGTCCACGGGTTCGGCCAGCTGGTGCGCCAGCTCCGGGGTGACGATGTAGCCGCTGAGATAGAGCTCCGGGAAGGCCAGCAGCTGGGCTCCGTGACCGGCCGCCAGGGCCGCCAACAGCTCGAGGCGCTCCAGGTTCTGCGCCACCGCGTCCGCGGATCCGGCTTCGCCCTCGCCCTGCCAGAGGGCCAGACGGATGCCGCTGCCGGGGGCAGGTGGGGAGGGGCGCAGGCAGGCCCGCAGGCGGTGGGCGGGGGCGGCGGGCGCGACGGGAGCGGAAGCCATCGGGTTGCGCCCACGGTGTGGGTTGATCATGGAGGACCCTGCGCCAGGGTCCGCGATGGTCGCCCGAACCCCCGATCCCCCCCATCCGGGCCTGCGCGGCCAGCTGCGGGCCCGCTCCAGCGCCGCCCATCTGCCGGACGACCTGCCCGGGGAGCGGTTCGAGGAGAACGGCCTGCGGGGCGATGTGGCCTATGAGCTGATTCACGCCCACCTGATGCTGGACGGCAACGCCCGGCTCAACCTGGCCACCTTCGTGGGCACCTGGATGGAGCCGGAAGCCCGGCGGTTGATGGAGGAATGCGGCGACAAGAACATCATCGACAAGGACGAATATCCCCAGACCACCGACCTGGAGCGGCGCTGCCTGCGCATGCTCGCCGACCTCTGGCACGCCCCCGACCCCAGTGATGCGGTGGGCACCTCCACCACGGGATCCAGCGAGGGCTGCATGCTCGCCGGCCTGGTGCTGCGCTGGCACTGGCGGCAACGGCACGCCGAAAGCGCCGCAGCTGCGGGCGCCACAGCCGCAAGCGAAGCGCCGGAGCGCCGGCCGAACCTGGTGATGGGCGCCAACCGCCAGGTGTGCTGGGACAAGTTCTGCGCCTACTTCGATGTGGAACCCCGCCTGCTGCCGCTCACCTCCGAGAGCCTGCACCTGGAGCCCGAGGCGGCCGCCACCGCCTGCGACGACCACACCATCGGCGTGGTGGCGGTGCTGGGCAGTGTCGTTGATGGCAGCTACGAGCCGGTGGCGGCGATCGCCGCCGCCCTCGACGCCCTGCAGGAGCGCACCGGCCTGGCGGTGCCGCTCCATGTGGACGCTGCCTCCGGCGGTTTCGTGGCGCCGTTCAACGCGCCGGAGCTGGTCTGGGATTTCCAGTTGGCGCGGGTGTGGTCGATCAACGCCAGCGGCCACAAGTACGGCGGTGTGCTGCCCGGCGTGGGCTGGGTGCTCTGGCGCCACGACGCCCTCCTGCCCGCGGAGCTGCGCTTCGATGTGAACTATCTGGGGGGGGTGACGCCGACGATCGGCATGAACTTCTCCCGCCCCGGCGCCCAGGTGGTGGGGCAGTACTACAACTTCATCCACCTGGGCCGCCACGGTTACCGCCACCGCATGCAGGCCCTGGAGGCGATCGCCTGCCACCTGGCCGATGGCATCGCCGCGATCCCGCCCCTGCGGCTGGTCAGCCACCCCCGCGGCCAGCTGCCGGTGTTCTGCGTGGAGCTGGGACCGGAGCTGCGCCACTGGAGCGTGTATCACCTGGCCGACAAACTGCGGGAGCGGGGCTGGCTGGTGCCCGCCTACACCCTGCCGCCCGACCAGCAGCAGCGCTCGGTGCTGCGCTTCGTGGTGCGCTCCGGCTTCACCCGACCCCTGGCCGATGAACTGCTGGCGGACATCGAGCGCGACGTGGCCTGGTTCGAGGGCCTGCGGGCGCCGATGCCTGAGCCGATGACCCGCACCGCCTTCCGCCACTGAGGGGGGAGGGCCTGGCTGGCTCGGCCTTCAGTCGGGCAGTCGCCAGGGGTTGAGGCCCAGGTCGGCGCCGATGCGGTGGGCGCAGGCGAAGCCGCTGAAGGCCACGGCGTTGAGGCCCTGGCCGGGGAAGCAGGAATCCCCCACGGCGTAGAGGCCGCGCACGCCGGTGCGGTTGAAGGGCATCGGCAGCAGGCCGGGCAGGCTGCGGGCGGGGATGGGGCCGTAGCTGCCGGCGAAGCGGCCGAGGAAGCGGCGGTGGCTGCGCGGTGTGCCCACCTCCCGATGGGTGATCGCCCCAGCCAGGCCGGGCAGGATCGCCTCCAGGCGGGTGATCAGCCGATCGGCGTCCGCCTGCTTCTTGGCTCGGTACTGGGCCGGTGAGAGCCCCCGCCAGGCCTCCAGTGACGATGGGGTGAAGATGTGCACGATGTGGTGGTCGGCAGGGGCCAGGGAGGGATCGAGCAGGCTGGGCATCGACACGAACACCGTGCCCTGTTCCGCCTCCATGTCCTGCCAGTCCTCCAGCAGCAGGTGGTGCACATGGCTGCCCGGCGGGATCACCTCGGCCCTCACCCCCAGATGCAGGGAGAGGAAGGAGGGGGAGGGCCGGTAGCGACGCCGCCAGGCGGCCTCCGCCGCCGGGGTGTGTGCGGCGTCCACCAGGGTGGCGGCGGGGGAACCGTCGCCGGCGAAGGTGTCCCAGCGGGTGGCGTTGCTCACCACCCGGCGGGCATGGATCGTTTCCCCGCTGGCGAGCCTCACCCCCACCGCCCGGGCGTCCCCCCCCTGCCCCTCGATCAGCACCTGGCTCACCCGGGCCCGGTAGCGGATCGCGCCGCCGTGGGCCTCCAGGCCCGCCACCAGCTTCTCGGCGATCACGCCCACACCGCCCCGCGGGTAGTTGATGCCCCCGGCGTGGCGATCGGAGAACACCATGCCGGCATTGATCATCGGCGTGCGATCCGCCGGCATCACCGACCAGCAGAAACACTCCATGTCGATGAAGCGCAGCAGCTGGGGATCGCGGATGTGGCGGCGCGCCACCGCCCCGGCGTTCACCGGCAGCCAGCGGGCCAGGCCGAGGCAGGCCCCCGGCGCGCGGAAGAACACCTTCGCCAGATAGGCCGGATCCTCCAGCGAGAGGAGCGGCATCGCATCGAGACAGCGGAACACGCTCCAGCAGGTGTCGTAGAAGGCGCGGATGCCGCGGGCCTCGTGGGGGAAGAGGGCGGTGAGGTCGGCGAGGAAGCGGTCGTAGTTCCGATCCACCGCCACCTGCAGGCCGCCGGGCAGGTGGTATTCGAGCTGGGCCGGATCGGGGATCGTGCTGCAGTGCTGCCCCACATCCGCCAGGGCGCGGGTGAGCAGGTTGGTGTGCCCCCGGCTGCCGAAGCCGAAGATCATCGAGGCGCCCACATCGAAGGTGTAGCCCGCGCGCCGGAAACTGCCGCCGCTGCCGCCGGGAATCAGATAGCGCTCCAGCACCAGCACCTTCGCCCCCTTGGCCGCCAGCTGGCTGGCGGTGACCAGGCCGCCGATGCCCGAGCCGATCACGATCACATCCCACGTGGCAGCGACGGCCGGACTGGTGGCGGGCACGGCGGGGAGGGTGGCGGTCACCGTTTCGCTCGAGGAGGGCTGGAGGGACGCTAGGTGCCAGGGGGGGCTGGAGACGCCGCCCAGCCGCCGCGGCAAAACGGGACGTGCGATTTAGACAATCGCCACGATGCGCAACGGATTAGAAGAAAAACCGAAGGTTGTGTGGTGCCGTCTTGACCAGCTCTGTGGGCCTGGCTAGCAAACCAATAGACGCGCAGCCGCAGAGGATGAGTGCTTCCTCCATCCCCGGCGCCAGCGACACCCTTGTTTTCCTGCTGAAAAATCAGCTGGAGGCAAGGTTGGGGCCGAGCCGGGACGGCTATGACGTGCAGCTCTACAGAAGCGCTGATTTCACAAGTCGGCCCAGCGGAATCGTTTCTCTTTTTCTTTATCGGGTGGATGTCGACGAGGCGCGGCGCTTTGGCGACAGCCCCGCCGTTCCCCCATCCCAGCCGGCCACGCGCTGGCTGGGGCTGGAGCTCTCCTATCTCCTCACCGTCTGGGGGCGTGAATCCGCCAGCGGTGAGCAGCGCATGCTGCAGCACTGCATGGAGATCCTGCAGGAGCAGGCCATCGTGCAGGGCTCCTGGCTCCAT
>JBEIHT010000032.1:0-24271 GCA_040381155.1 Aphanothece sp. | reverse complement strand
TTGTCGCTGATGTATTTGAGGAACAGCAACACCAGCACATAGTCCTTGTACTGGCTGGCATCCATGCCGCCGCGCAGGGCGTCGCAGCTGGCCCACAGGCTCGAATACAGCTCCGACTTGCGGATGGCCATGGGCTCAGCTGGGCGGGCAGGGGGCTGGGGGGGAGTCTGCCGCAGCCTCAGCCCGCTGCCCCCACCGCCCGCTCGCAGCGCTCCAGCTCCGCTTCCAGCAGCGTCAGAAGGTCGGCTCGTGCAGCCGGCAGGGGAAACGGCCCCTCCTCGTAGCGCGCCTCCAGCGCGAACACCGGCAGTGCCGCCAGCCGTGGATCCAGTGGCCGCTCCGCCGCGCCGCATCGGCGGCGCCGAGGGCGCTTCCCGGGAAGGAGCCAGGCTCCCCTCAGAGAATCTGATCCAGAAACCGCCGCGTGCGCTCATGGGCCGGCGCCTGGAAGAAGCGATCCGGCGGCGCCTCCTCCACCACTTCGCCATCGGCCATCAGCACCACCGTGTCGGCCACCTGTTCGGCGAATTTCACCTCGTGGGTGACCACCACCATCGTGATGTCGTCTTCCGCAAGGTTGCGCATCACATCCAGCACCTCCCGCACCATCTCCGGATCGAGGGCGCTGGTGGGTTCATCGAACAGCAGGATGCGGGGCTCCATGCAGAGGGCCCGGGCGATCGCCACACGCTGCTGCTGGCCGCCGGAGAGCTGGCCGGGAAATTTGCCGGCCTGCTCGGCAATGCCCACCCGCTCCAGCAGCGCCCGCGCCTGCTCCTCCACCTCCGCCCGCTGGCGGCGCCGCACCACCACCGGCGCCAGGCACAGGTTGTCGAGCACGGTGAGGTGGGGGAAGAGGTTGAACTGCTGGAACACCATGCCCACCTCGCGGCGGATCGCATCGATGTTGCGCAGGTCGTTGGAGAGGGCGATGCCATCCACCGTGATGCTGCCCTTCTGGAAATCCTCCAGGGCGTTGAAGGTGCGCAGGAAGGTGCTCTTGCCCGAGCCGGAGGGGCCCATGATCACCACCACCTCGCCCCGGCGCACCGTGAGTTCGGCGCCCCGCAGGGCGTGGTAGCCGTTGGGATACCACTTCTCCACGGCCCGGGCTTCGATCATCACGGGGGCGGCGGCGCCGTCGGCGGCGGGGCCGGTGGGAACCTGGCTCATCGGGAGGCGGAGGCGAGGGAGCGGGGATCGAGGCGGTGTTCCAGGGCGCGGCTGCCCAGGCCCAGGGCCGCGCAGCAGCACCAGAACAGCACGGCCAGGGTGAGATACACCTCGCCGTTGCGTCCCAGGAACGCCGGATTGGCCATCACGGTGCGGGCGGTGCCCAGCAGTTCCATCAGGCCGATCAGCGAGAGCAGGGTGGTGTCCTGCAGCAGGGAGATGAACTGCCCCACCATCGCCGGCAGGGCCACCCGCAGGGCCTGGGGCAGCACCACGTGCTGCAAAGCCCGCGGCAGGCTCAGGCCCAGGGAGCGGGCCGCCTCCAGCTGGCCGGGGGGCACCGCCGCCAGGCCGGAGCGCACCGCTTCCGCCAGGTAGGCGGCGGCGAAGAAGGTGAGCACCCAGGCCGCCCGCCACACCCGCTCCGGCGCCATGCCACCGGGCAGCAGGAAGCCGAGGATGTTCTGGCCCAGGAAGAGCAGGGTGATCAGCGGCGCACCGCGGATGAACTCGATGTAGAGCACCGAGCCCCAGCGCAGCAGCGGCAGGTCGCTGCGGCGGCCCAGGGCCAGCAGCACGCCGATCGGGAAGCAGAGCAGGATCGCGAAGCTGGCGGTGAGCAGGGTGAGCAGCAGGCCGCCCCACTCCGAGGGCGGCACCGGCGCCAGGCCCAGGCCGCCGTTGATCAGCACCATGCCGAGCAGGTAGAGCACCGGCCAGATCAGGGGCACCAGCCGCAGCTGGGCGGGGGAGAGGCGGCGGCCGAAGCGGCCCGCCAGCCAGCGCGCCGCCAGCAGCAGGGCGGTGAGGCCCCACCAGCGCAGCTGCAGGGGGAGCGCCAGCCCCAGGCCCCAGGGCAGCAGCAGGGCCAGGGTGGCCAGCAGCACGGCCGCCAGCCGGTCGTTGCGGGGCCAGAGCAGGCCCGTGCGATCGGCGCGGGGATGGGCCCGCAACAACCCCCAGCTCAGGCCCGTGGCCGCCGCCAGCAGGGCCGTGAGCAGCCACAGCCGCCATTGCTGCTCGATCGGGTAGCGACCCACGGCAAACAGGGTGGCGTTCAGCTGGATCACCGCCCAGCGGGCCTGGCCGAAGGCCCAGCGCAGCAGCCCGATGCCCGCCACGGCGATCAGGGCGATCAGCCCCACGCTCAGGGCGCCGTCGGCGGCGGTGGGGAACAGCTCCTGGCGGAGGCGGCGGAGGACGGGCTTCATCGCTCAGCGCTCCCGGATCTGCACGAGCTGGTTGAGACCGTTCATCAGCGCTGAGATCAGCAGGTCGATCACCAGGTAGGCCCCGAGCAGCAGCAGCACCACCTCCACCGCCCGGCCGGTCTGGTTGAGGGTGGTTTCGGCCACCGAATACAGATCGGTGTAGCCCACGGCCACCGCCAGGGAGGAGTTCTTGGCCAGGGAGATGTACTGGGTGTTGAGGCCCGGCACGATCACCCGCAGGGCCTGGGGCAGCACGATGTGGCGCAGGGTGCCGGCCCAGCGCAGCCCCAGGGAGGTGGCCGCCTCCCATTGGCCCTTCGGCACCGCCTCCACGCCGCCGCGCACCACCTCGGCGATGAAGGCGCCGGAATAGATCACCAGGGCCGTGAGCAGGGCGGCGAATTCCACGGTGATCCGCAGCGGCGCCTGCCACACCCCGTTCACCAGCTGGGGCCCGGCCCAGCGCAGGCCCTCCCCCAGCCAGGCCAGATACAACCCTGATTTAGCGATCACCACCCCGGGCAGCTGCAGCGCCGCCGTGCCGTTCGGCAGGGCCAGGAACACCACGAAATACCAGAACACCAGCTGCAGCAACAGGGGGATGTTGCGCACCACCTCTACATACACCCGCGCCAGCCGACGCAGCAGCCCGTTGCGGCTGAAGGAGGCCACCCCCATCGCCGTGCCCAGCAACGAGGCCCCCACCAATCCGGTGAGCACCGCCCGCAGCGTGTTCACCAGGCCCGCCGCCAGCGCTCGCCAGTAGGGCATCGAAGCGTTGAAGGGCAGCAGGGTTTCGGCGATGTCGAAGCCGGCCGGCTGCTGCAGCCAGCGGAAGCTCAGCAGCAGGCCCGCGGCGGTGAGGTTGCGGATCAGGTTGCCGAGCAGGAAGGCGATCAGCACCAGGATCACCAGACCCACCACGCCCTGCACCAGCCAGGGCAGGACCCGCCGGTCCCGCCACCAGGGAGGAGCCGCCTGCATCAGCGGAACGGCGGCGAATAGATCAGCCCGCCTTCCTTCCACTGGCGGTTGAGGCCGCGGTCGAGCTTGAGGCTGGTCTTCGGCCCCACATTGCGCTCGAACACCTCGCCGTAGTTGCCCACCGCCTTCACCGCCCGCACCACGAAATCAGGGGCCAGGCCCAGCTGCTTGCCGAATTCACCCTCCACCCCCAGGAAGCGGCGCAGGTCGGCCAGGTTGGTCTTCGCCTTCGCCTCCGCCAGTTTCGCGTCCACATTCGCCTGGGTGATGCCGCTCTCTTCGGCCTGCATCAGGGCGAACACCACCCAGCGCACGGCATCGGCCCAGGCGGGATCCGCGTTGGTGGTGGCCGGGGTGAGCGGCTCCTTGCTCAGCACATCCGGCAGCAGGGTGTGGTCATCCGGCTTGGGGAAGCTGGTGCGCTTGCCCGCCAGCTGGGAGCGGTCGCTGGTGACCGCCACGCAGCGGCCGCCAAGGTAGGCGGCATACGTCTGGTCGCTGCTCTGGAATTTCAGCGGCGTGTAGGGCACGTTGAGCTCCCGCATCCGGTCAGCCAGATTGAGCTCGGTGGTGGTGCCGCTCTCCACGCAGATCGGCTTGCCGGCCAGATCCTTGAGGGTCTTGATGCCGCTGGCGTTGGGCGCCATCACCCCCTGACCGTCATAGAAGGTGGGGGGGGCGAAGCTGAGACCATTGCCGCCGGCCGCGTCGCGGCTGAGGGTCATGGTGGTGTTGCGCGAGAGCAGATCCACCTCACCGCTGGCCAGGGCGGCGAAGCGCTCGCTGGAGTTGAGGTCGCGGTATTCCACCTTGGCGGGGTCGCCGAAGATCGCCGCCGCCACCGCCTTGCACACATCCACATCCAGGCCGCTGTACTGGCCGTTGGGGGCCACGAAGCTGAAGCCCGGCAGCTTGCCCTCCACGCCGCAGATCAGCTTGCCGCGGCCCTGGATCATCGCCAGCTTCTGGCTCTGCACGCCGCCGCCATCGGGCGCGCAGCCAGCCAGCAGGGCCGGCGCCAGCAGGGCGGCGGGCCAGAGGCGGCGGGGGCGGAAGCTCCAGGGGCGCGACATCCGGGGCAGGCGAGGTGGCCGCATTGTGCCAGGCATGGGGCTGAGAACCAGTTCAGCGGCAACGAACGCCGCTCAGCCCGGCAGGATCACCCGATCGATCACGTGCACGATGCCGTTGTCGCAGACGATGTCGGCCTGCACCACGGTGGCGTTCTTCACTTCGAAGGGCTCGCTGCGGCGGATGGCCACCGGCGCCCCCTCCAGGCTGTCCCAGCTGGGCTGATCCACCAGCTCGGCGCGCTTGTGGGCGCCGGCGAGCACGTGGTATTTGAGGATGCGCGCCAGCTGGGGCGGGTTGTCCACCAGCGTCTGCACGGTGCCGGGGGGCAGGGCGGCGAAGGCGTCGTCCACCGGCGCGAAGACGGTGAAGGGTCCGGGGCTCTCCAGGGCACCGGTGAGGCCGGCCACCTCCACGGCGGTGAGCAGGGTGGCGAAGCAGCCCGCCCCTTTGGCGGTTTCGATGATGTTGGCCATGGGAAGAATCAGCGGTAGTCCTGGGTCTGGATGTCACCGAGCCTGGCTTCGGGCCGGAGGAAGCGGTCCATCTGGGCCTCGAAGAAGCGGCGGTTCGCCATCAGGTGCTCAGGCTCGGTGTCATCGAGCGGGTAGAGCAGGGCGGCCCGCAGGGCCTGGATCACCGCCGAGGTGACGTTGTACATCGAGCGCTGGAAGGTGATGCCCAGCTGGATCAACTGGTCCTCCTCGCCGCGGCGGTGCTGCTTGTAGAGCTCCGTGAGGTAGGGCGGCAGGAAATGGAGCATGTCCTGCATCAGCAGGGTGGGCGGAATGCCGGCCGAGCCCACGGGAAACACATCGGCGTAGAGGATGCCGTAGTGGAAGTCCGCCTGGTTGGCCGGCACCTGGCCGGCCTGGGCGTTGTAGCTCTTGGTGCCCCGGAAGGGGGAGGTGCGATAAAAAACCGCCTCCACGTAGGGCAGGGCTGCCTCATAGAGCCAGGTGAAGCCCTCGGATTTGGGAATCACCTCGATGCATTCGTCGCCCACATACACATGGTGGTAGATCGGCCGGCCGGCCACCGCGAAGATGCCGTTCACCAGGAAGTTCATGGCGTCGGGCACGCCCTTGAAGCCGCCTTCGTCGTAGATGTCGCTCATCTCGAAGAACACCGGCGCCATCACCTCCCAGAAGAGGCCGAGATTGGCGTAGTAACTCATCTGCTTCACCTGTTCCATGAACATCTCAGGGAACAGCTTGTACAGCCCCAGCATCAAGGGGTTGCCGCGGAAGTAGGCCTTGATCGCCCGGTCGGAATTGGCCCGGTAGGCATCGCTGGCCAGGTAGTCGTAGAAGCGGCCGCCCATGCCCTGGTGCCAGAGCATCGCCTGCATGCAGGCCTCGGCGAACTCCATGTTCACCCGGTCATGCCAGAGGTGGTGCAGCAGCTTGGGCATAGCGCGGGTTTCGCCCCGGGCCATGAACTCCAGCAGCTCGGGGTGGGCCTTCTCGCCGCCGCGCCAGATGCGCAGCTTCGATTGCTCGCCCGCGTAGGAGTTGGGCAGGTCGAGGTACTGCTGGCTGATGAAGTACTTGAAGGCCGGCAGCGGATTGAGGAACACCCGCTCGGCGATATAGAGGAGATCGCGCCAGTAGAAGTCCATCGGCACGGCGTAGGCCTTGTAGATGCCGATGATCTGCATCAGGTTCTCCGGCGTGTCCGGCAGCATCGAGCCGCCGGCCTCCAGCCGGTGGATCACCTCCGCCCAGCGGTGCTGGGAGGGGGGGATGAGGGGCTTGCTGGCGGGCTCGGCCGCGGGGGCGCTGGTGGGGGGCGTCATGACGGCAGGAGCTCTGGAGCGACGGCGACGGTGGTGGCGGTGCTGGCGCTGGCCAGGGTGGAGAGGGTGGGTCCCTGGGCCAGCAGGAAGGGCTGGGAGCGCAGGGCGATCGCCGCGGTGGCGCTCTCGCTCCAGCCGGTGAGGGCCGTGGGCCAGAGGCCGGCGCCGATCACCAGCAGGGTGAGGGCAAGGGCCGGCAGACGCTCATCCCAGCTGGTGGAGATCCAGTCGGCGCGGGCGTTGTCGAGGCGGCCGAAACCCACCCGGTTGAACAGGCGGATCGCATAGACCGCCGTGAAGCCGGAGGCGATCAGGCTCACCAGGGTGGGCCAGGGTAAGGCGCTCCAGCTGCCCTCGAACACCAGCAGCTCGGCCGGGAAGCCGGAGAGGCCGGGGATGCCCGCCGCCGCCATCAGGGCCAGCAGCAGCATGCCCATGGTGAAGGGCAGGCCACGCAGGGGGTTGAGCAGGCCGGAGAGTTCGGGGATGGCCGTGGTGCCGGTGCGCCGCTCGATCAGACCCACACAGGCGAACAGCAGGGCCACGATCATGCCGTGGGCAAGGCACTGGGCCACCGCCCCCTGCAGGCTCAGCGGCGTGGCGGCGGCCACCCCCAGCACCAGCAGGCCCATGTGGCCCAGGGAGCTGTAGGCCATCAGCCGGCGGATGTCCTTCTGGGCGACGGCGTTGAGGGCGCCATAGACGGCGCTGATGGAGCCGGCCGCCGCGATCCAGGGCGACCAGGCCAGCCAGACATCCGGCAGGAAGCTGACGCCGAAGCGCAGCAGCCCGTAGGCCCCGAGCTTGGAGACGACCCCCCCCAGCAACATCACCACCGGCGTGGGGGCCTCGTGGTAGGTGAAGGGCTGCCAGCCGTGCAGGGGCACCACCGGCAGCTTGAGGCCGAACGCCACCAGCAGCAGGGCCAGGATCGCGGCCTGGGCCCCGGGGCTCAGGGAGGCGGCGGCCAGATCGTCGAAGCCGAAGCTGAAGCCGTTGCCGTTGAACCAGCCGAAGGCGAGCACCGCCGCCAGCAGGCACAGGCCCGACACCGCTCCGTAGATCAGGTAACGGATCGCCGCCCCGGCCCGCCGCGGGCCGCCCCAGATGGCCACCAGCAGGGTGGTGGGGATCAGCACCAGCTCGAAGGCCAGCACGAACAGCAGGGCGTTGCGGGCCAGGAAGGCGCCCACCACCCCGAGATTGGTGGCGAGCATCAGCGAATAGAAGAGGCGCGGCCGCGATTGGTCGGCCGGGGCCGAGAGGATCGAGGCCACGCTCACCAACGCCGCCAGGACCACCAGCGGCAGGGAGAGGCCATCAAGGCCGAGATCGAGGGAGAGCCCCAGCTTCGGCAGCCAGGCCAGGTGCAGATCGGTGGGCGGCTGCCGCCAGGCCAGCAGGCCCACCAGCAGCTGCAGGCCGGCGGCGAGGGCGGCCAGGTTGCGCACGCGCCTGGATGGGCCCTCGGGCAGCAGGGGCAGAAGCAGGCCGGCCAGCAGAGGCGGCCCGAGCAGAAGGGGCAGGAGCAGGGAGGCCATCAGCGGACGGAGGGGAGCAGGTTGGGGGGCAGCGAGGGCAGGCTGGCAAGCAACCAGGCGGCCATCAGCAGAACCCCCAGCAGCAGGGAGAGGGCATAGGCCTGGGAGCGGCCGCTGGTGGTGAGGCTGAGGCGCCTGGCCCCCTCCAGGGCGGCGCCGCCGGTGGCCCCGCTGAAGCCATCCACCAGCTGCTCATCCGTCCAGGAACTCAGCCTGGCCAGGGCCACCACCAGGCCCACCACGGTGCGGTGGTAGAAGCGCTCGGTCTGCATGTCGTGGGCCAGCCAGTCCTGCAGGCCTCCCAGGGTGGAGGGCAGCTGGGCCAGGGGGTGGGGCCGCAGGTAGAACACCGCCGAAAGGCCGCCGCCCACCAGAGTGGAGATCAGCAGCGGCACCGCCAGCGGCCCCCAGCCCGGCAGGGGGGTGAGGGCAAACACGCCGTTGCGCACAAGCAGCTGGGGCAGGTGCAGCACCATGCCCATCAGCAGCAGGGTGGGCAGAGCCATCAGCCAGAGCACCTCGGGCGAGCGGGTGGTGAAGGGGGTTTCGTTGCCCCCCCAGATCTGGCCGAACACCCGGATCAGACCCGCGCTGATCAGGGCATTGCTCAGCAGCACCAGACCGGCCAGCAGCAGGGGATGGTCGCTGGCGACGGCGATCGCCAGCAACTCTCGGATCGCGGCGAAGCTGCCGAAGGGGGGCAGGGCCATCAGGCCGGCGGCACCGGTGAGGAAGGCCAGGCCGATCAGCGGGCGCTTCTTCCAGAGGCCGCCAAGCTGGGTGAGGTCCTGGGTGACGTTGGTGAAGATGATCGCCCCCACCGCCATCAGCACCAGGGCCATCGGCAGGGGGTACACCAGCAGCAGGTGGTCGGCGGCGTCGATGCCGCCCAGGCCCACCGCCACGAAGATCAGCCCCATCCAGCTGCTCACCAGGAAGGAGAGGGCCCGCTTGACATCGGTCTGGGCCAGGGCGATCAGCGAGGCCACCACCGCCGTGGTGCCGCCCACCACCACCAGCACGGTCTGCACCACGGGGCTCATCTCGATCAGCGGTTCGAGCCGCAGCAGCACCCAGGCGCCGCCCACCACCACCACCGAATTGCGCAGCACGGTGGAGGGCAGGGGGCTCTCCATCGCTTCATCCAGCCAGAGGTGCAAAGGAATCTGGGCGCACTTGCCCATCGGTCCGGCGATCAGGGCCAGAAGAATGGCGGTGACGATCGGCGGCAGGGGCACCTGATTGTTGATCTGGTCGGCCGCCCAGGCCTGCAGGCCATGGAAGTTCCAGGTGCCGGTGATCGGCAGAAGGGCGATCACGCCCGCCAGCAGGATCAGGTCGCCGATCCGCTTGGTGAGGAAGGCATCCCGCGCCCCCTTGACCACCAGCGGCTGGTTGTACCAGGTGCCCACGATCAGGTACGTGCCCATCGTGAGCAGCTCCAGGATCACGTAGCTGAAGAACAGCGAGTCGGTGAGCACCAGGGCACAGAGACCGGCCTCGAAGAAGCTCAGGGAGCCGAAGAAGCGGGGCCAGCCCCAGTCCATCTCCAGATAGCCGATCGAATAGATCTGCACCAGCACGTGCAGGCCGGTGATCACGGTCATGGCGATCAGGGCCGGCTCGGTGATCAGTCCGTCGAAGCCGATCCGCAGGCCGGCGGTGTGCAGCCAGGTCCAGCCGAAGGTGAGGGGCCGGTAGATGGCCGCCGATCCGGCGGTGGAGTTGGAGTGCAGGGCCACCAGGGCGAGGGCGCTGTGCAGGAAGGCCACGCTCACCATCAGCAGGTTCACGTAGCCGCAGGGCCGGGGTCCGGTGCGGGAGATCAGACCGGGCGACCAGCACAGCGACAGCAGCGAGGCCACCAGCGGGTAGAGGGGGACCAGCCAGGCCGTCTGTGCGAGAAGCAGATTCATGGGCGCCGGGAGGGGGTGTTCAAGAGAACACGTGGCCGCGAAGGCTAGAGGCAGGATCCTGGCGTTGGCGCGGAGCGTAACGAAGGAACTTGTGATCGGGGCCAGAAGCAGGGCTGATCGTTCCGGGCGGTGGGAGATTGGGCCAAGCAGCGGCTCCGCCGATGGCCTGTCCCTACTGCGGCTGCCACATGATCTCCCGGGAGGGGGAGGGCCGCTGGGGCCGCTCCAACCGCCTGGTGTGCACGGCCTGCAACCGACCGATCGACGGGGCCGCGGAGCCGGCCTGGAGCCGCCGCCGGCTGGCCAGCCTGGTCACCCTCCTCGCCCTGGTGCTCACCGGCGCCGTGGTGTTCACCCTCTCCACCCTCCACGATCTGCGCTCGCCGCCTCCGGAACGGGAGCAGGCCGGCCAGGAGTCGGAGGGGTGAGCCTCAGCGCCGCCGCCACAGCCACAGCAGTAGCGCCACCGCCGCCAGGCTCACGAGCCCGCCGATCAGCACCCCGGCGATCGGCTCCAGCAGGGCCATCACCCGCCTGTAATTGGCCCCCAGGCCCAGGCCGGCCAGGGTGAGGGCCGACACCCAGAGCAGGCTGCCGGCGGCGGTCCAGGCCAGGAAGGCGGGCTGGGGCATCAGTTCGATGCCGGCCGGTACGGACACAAAGGTGCGCACCCCGGGGATGATCCGGCCCCAGAACACCACCGCGACCCCATGGTGATTGAACCAGCGGCGGCTGGCCGCCAGGGTGCCGGGGCTGAAGCCCAACCAGCTGCCGTGGCGCTCGGCGAAGCGCTCCAGCCGTCGCTCGTTCACCAGCCGCCCCAGGCCGTACCAGCACCAGGCCCCCAACACGCTTCCCAACACCCCCGCCAGGATCACCGGCACCAGCTCCAGGCGCCCCTGATGCACCAGGAAGCCGGAGAACGGCAGGATCAGCTCGGCAGGCATCGGGGCCACCACCGTCTCCAGCAGCATCGCCAGGGCGATGGCGGCATAGCCCAGCAGCGGGCTGGCCTCGGCGGCTTCCCCAAGCAGGCGTGGCACCGCTGTGACCAGGTCGTTCATCGGCAGGGCTCAGGCGTCACTTTGGTTGCGGCGCCGCATCAGGCGCACCACCTTCTCCAGTTCGAGATAGAAGAAGAACAGCACGCTCACCCCCACGCAGAGGCCCAGATCGCTCAGGGACAGGGGAGTGGTGCCGAAGAAGTTGGAGAGGAACGGCACGTAGAGCAGGGCGAGCTGCAGGGCCGAGGTGAGCAGCACCGCCCAGAGCAGCCAGGGGTTGGAGAAGGGATTCACCTGCCAGAGGGGGCGGTCGCTGCGGGCCGCCAGGGCATGACCCATCTGCGCCAGGCAGAGGGTGGTGAACACGATCGTTTTCCAGTCGAGGCCCTGGCGGTGGGCGTAAAGCATCAGGGCGATCACGAAGATCGCGAAGACCACGCCGATGCGCAGGATGTAGCGGCCGATGCCGCGGGCGAAGATCGACTCGCCGGGCTCGGCCGGCGCCTTGTCCATCAGGCCGTCCTCGGCGGGCTCCAGGGCCAGGGCCAGGGCCGGCACGCCATCGGTGACCAGATTCATCCAGAGGATCTGCAGCGGTGTCATCGGCACCCCCACCAGACCCACCAGGGGCGCGGCGGCGATCGTGATCAGTTCCCCCACATTGCTGCCGAGGATGTACTTCACGAAGCGGCGGATGTTGGCGTACACCAGCCGCCCCTCCTCCACCGCATTCACGATCGTGGCGAAGTTGTCGTCGAGCAGCACCATGTCGGCGGCCTCCTTGCTCACCTCCGTACCGGTGATGCCCATGGCCACGCCGATGTGGGCCTGTTTGAGGGCGGGGGCGTCGTTGACGCCGTCGCCGGTCATCGCCACCACCTCGCGGCGGGCCTGCAGGGCGCGCACGATGCGCAGCTTCTGCTCGGGTGGCACCCGGGCGTAGACGCTGCAGTGGCCCACCCGCTCCTGCAGTGCCGCGTCGTCGAGGCTCTCCAGCTCCCGGCCGATCGTCACCTCCGCGTCCCCCTGCACCAGGCCGATGCCGGTGGCGATCGCCTTGGCGGTGAGCGGATGGTCGCCGGTGATCATCACCGGCCGGATGCCGGCGTGGCGGCAGCGGGCCACCGCCTCCGGCACCTCGGGCCGGGCCGGATCGAGCTGGGCCATCAGCCCGAGCAGCACCTGGCGCTCCAGCTCCCGCTCCGGGCTGGGGTGGTGGGGGGCGGCGGCGAAGGCGAGCACCCGCAGGCCGGCGGCGGCAAGCTCGCGGGCCTGATCCAGCCACCACTGGCGCTGGCGTTCATCGAGGGCGGCGACGCCGCCGCCATCCAGCCAGCGGTCGCAGGTGGAGACGATCACCTCCGGCGCCCCTTTGCTGAGCAGCAGCACCGTGGAGCCGTTGGCGGCTTCCCCCAGGGGCGCCTGCAGCTGGCCGTGGGGATCGGCCACCCACACCGCCATCAGCTGCCGCTCGGAGCTGAAGGGGATCTCGGCCTGGCGGAGATAGCGCTCCTTGAGCTCGAAGCCATCCAGCCCCGCCTTGGCGGCCACCACCACCAGGGCGCCCTCGGTGGGGTCGCCCAGAATCTCCCAGCTGCCGTCGCCCTGCCGCTGCAGTTCGGCGTCGCTGCAGAGGCTGCCGGCGGCGAGCAGCAGGTTGCGGCCCCCCTCCTTCAGGCCCGGCCTGGCCCCCTCGGGGGCCAGCAGCGGGCGGGAGGTGAAGCTGCCCACGGGTTCGTAGCCCTGGCCGCCCACACGCACCGCCTCGGTGCCGCAACGCAGCTCCTCCACCACCTGGCGGTTCTGGGTGAGGGTGCCGGTCTTGTCGGAGCAGATCACGGTGACCGAGCCCAGGGCCTCCACCGCCGGCAGGCGGCGGATCAAGGCGGCGCGCTGCACCATCCGCTGGGTGCCGATCGCCAGGGTGACGGTGATCACCGCCGGCAGGCCCTCCGGCACGATCGCCACCGCCATCGAGAGGGCCACCTCCAGCAGGTTGAGCAGCTGCTGCTTCATCAGCAGGCCCAGCACCATCACCACCGCCACCAGGGCCAGGGCGGAGCCCACGAGCACGTTGGCCAGGCCGTCGAGGCGCTCCTGAAGGGGGGTGGATTCGCCACCGGCGGTGCTGATCAGCTCGGCGATCTGGCCCAGCTCGGTGGCCATGCCGGTTTCCGTGACCACCGCCAGCCCCCGGCCGCGGGCCACCTCGGTGCCCTGAAACAGGCAATTGCGCCGATCCAGCACCGGTGTACCGGGCTCGTGCAGCAGCTCCGCCTGCTTGGCCACCACCTCGGCCTCGCCGGTGAGGGCCGCCTCCCGCAGCCCCAGCTCCGCCACCTCCAGCACCCGCCCATCGGCCGGCACCCGGTCGCCCGCCTCCAGGCGGATCAGGTCGCCGGGCACCAGCTGCTCACTGCCCAGGCGCTGCCACTGGCCATCGCGGCGCACCTGCACCAGCGGCTGGGCCATCTGCCGCAGGGCGAGCAGGGCCTTCTGGGCGCGGCTCTCCTGCAGGTAGCCGAGCAGGGCGTTGAGCAGCACGATCAGCACGATGGCGATCGCGTCCTTGGGGAACTTCTGCTCCACCACTGCCACCCCGGCCGAGACGGCGGCCACGGCCAGGAGCATGATCAGCATCACGTTGCTGAACTGGTCCCAGAGGATGCGCAGGTTGCTGCGCCCCGCCGCCAGCTCCAGCCGGTTGGGGCCATAGCGCTCCAGGCGCCGGACGGCCTCCGCCGTGTTCAGCCCCTCGCCGCTGGCCTCCAGGCGCCGCAGGCACTCCGCCGGCGGCAGCGTGTGCCACTCGTGCGCTCCCCTTTTGGGCGTGCTCCCCCCCTCGGCGTGGGGGGCAGCGGCGGAGATCGTCATCGATGGCCGGATGAAATCGGCCTGAACCTAGGGCCTCTCAGGGAACCCCGTAGGTTGCGGTTGGATCCCCATCCCCCCCGGCATGGCCCGCTTCTCTTTTCTGGAGGCCCTCCAGCGGACCCTGATCGGCCGGCCTCTGCCCACCAGCGCCCACCACGAGGAGCGCTACAGCAACGCCGAGGCCCTGGCGATCCTCAGCTCCGACGCCCTCTCGTCGGTGGCCTACGCCACCCAGGAGATCGTGCTGGTGCTGGGCATGGCCGGCGCCGCCGCCCTCTCGGCCACCCTGCCGATCACGGCGCTGATCGTGGGCCTGATGCTGATCGTGGCCACCAGCTATCGGCAGACGATCCAGGCCTACCCCCATGGTGGTGGCTCCTACCGGGTGTCCCAGGAGAACCTGGGCGCCATCCCCGGCCTGGTGGCCGGCGCCTCCCTTTCGATCGACTACGTGCTCACGGTGGCGGTGAGCGTGGCGGCGGGGATCGCCGCCCTCACCTCCTACTTCCCGGCCCTGGAGGCGGAGCGGGTGCCCCTCTGCCTGGTGGCGGTGCTGCTGGTGATGGTGGCCAATCTGCGGGGGGTGAGCTCCAGCGCCCGGCTGCTGAGCGTGCCCACCTACCTGTTCATGGCGATGGTGGTGACCCTGCTGCTGGCGGGCAGCCTGCGCACCATGACGGGCGACCTGCCGCCCCTGGCCAGTTCGCTGCAGCAGAGCCGGCTCGCGGCGGCCCATGGCGGTCACCTGGCGGCCCTCACCCCGCTGCTGCTGATGCGGGCCTTCAGCTCCGGTTGCGCGGCCCTCACCGGCATCGAGGCGATCAGCGACAGCGTGGCCGCCTTCCGGCCGGTGGAATGGCGCAACGCCCGCCGCGTGCTCACGGTGATGGTGCTGATGCTGGCGCTGATGTTCAGCGGCATCAGCGCCCTGGCCCACCAGAGCGGCGTGGTGTTCGTGGAGAACGGCCCCACCCTGCTCTATCAGCTCGGCGAGCGGATCTTCGGCAATGGCCAGCTGCTGGCCCTGCTGCAGCTGGCCACCCTGCTGATCCTGCTGCTGGCGGCCAACACCGCCTACGCCGATTTCCCGCGGCTGGCGGCGTTCCTCGCCCGCGACGGCTACATGCCGCGCCAGCTCGCCTCCCTGGGCGACCGGCTGGTGTTCAGCAACGGCATCTATGCCCTGAGCGGTTTTGCGGCCCTGCTGCTGATCGCCACCAACGGCAGCGTCAGCCGGCTGATCCCCCTCTACGCGGTGGGGGTGTTCCTCAGCTTCACCCTCTCCCAGGCCGGCATGGTGGTGCACTGGTGGCGGCTGCGGGGCCGGGGCTGGCTGGGCAAGGCGCTGGTGAACGGCGTGGGCTGCGCGATCACCGCCCTGGTGGGGATGGTGCTGCTGTTCACCAAGTTCACCCAGGGGGCCTGGCTGGTGGTGCTGGCGATCCCGGTGCTGATCGCCATGTACCTGCGCATCCGCACCCACTACGACCATGTGGCCCGGCGGCTGCGGCTTGCGCGGGACGTGCGGCTGAAGCTGCCGCCGCCCCCGGCGGCCGGCGGGACGCCCACGGTGGTGCTGGTGGGCCAGCTGCACCGCGGCACCTTCGAGGCGATCCGCTTCGCCCGCACCATCGCCAGCGATCTGGTGTGCGTGTATGTGGATCTCAGCGGCGGCGAGCGCACCCAGGCGTTCCAGGACAACTGGCAGCGGCAGGTGCCGGAGGTGCAGCTGGAGGTGCTGGAGTCGCCCTACCGCTCCCTGGTGGCTCCGGTGAGCGAGTTCGTGCTGCGCTTCGAGCGGGAGCACCGCAAGGACAGCAACCGTTTCTGCGGGGTGGTGCTGCCGGTGTTCGTGACCCGACATCGCTGGGAAAACCTGTTGCACAACCAATCGACGATCCTGTTGCGCAACGCCCTGCGGGCCCAGGGGACGCGGGTGGTGACGACCGTGGGCTTCTATCTCTGAATCCCCGTTCCCCATCAAAAAACCGGTGTTTATAGTCGACGGCGCCGCCGGCCGCCCCCATGCGCTCCTTCCTTGAGGTGGCCGCCACGCCGCCGGGGTTGATCACCCTGGGGGTGTTCACACTCGCGATCCTGCTGTTTGTCACCGGCGCCCTGGCGCCGGAGGTGGTGGGTCTGCTGGCGGCGGCCCTGCTGGTGGCCTTCCGGGTGCTCAAGCCCGATGAGGCGGTGCAGGGGTTCGGCAGCCCCGCCCTGATCACCCTGATGGGTCTGTTCGCCGTCTCGGCGGGCCTGTTCCGCAGCGGCGGCCTCGATCGGCTGCGGGCCCTGATCGGCTCGGACGCCGTGCGCAGCCCCCGGCGCATGATCGCCCTGCTGGTGGGCGTTGTGGGCCCGGTCTCCGGCTTCATCCCCAACACCCCGATCGTGGCCACCCTGCTGCCGGTGCTGGAGAGCTGGTGCCACCGCCGCGGCGTTTCCCCCTCGAAGGTGCTGCTGCCCCTCTCCTTCGCCACCGTGCTTGGCGGCACGCTCTCCCTGCTGGGCACCTCCACCAACCTGCTGGCCAGTGATGTGAGCCGCCAGCTCGGTTACGGCTCCCTGGAGCTGTTCAGCTTCACCGCCATCGGCATCCCGGTGTGGCTGCTGGGCAGCCTCTACATGCTCTGGGCCAGCGACCGGCTGCTGCCGGACCGGGGCCTCGATCAGGACGACCTGCTGGGCGGGCTGGCCCGGGCGGGCTACCTCACCGAGGTGCTGATCCCGCCGGGGTCGGAGCTGATCGGCCAGACCCTCCATGCCAGCCGCCTGCAACGGCGCTTCGATGTGGACGTGCTGGAGCTGCAGCGGGGCCAGGAGATCTTCGGCGCCCCCCTGGCGGAGCGGATCCTGCAGGGGGGCGATCGGCTGGTGCTGCGCTGCAACCGCGACACCCTGCTGCGCCTCCAGCAGGAGCACACCGTGGTGCTCTCCCCCGCCGGCGAACAGGAGGAGGCGATCCAGGAGCTCTCCCGCCCGGAGGTCACCAGCCAGCGGATCGTGGAGGTGCTGCTGCCCGCCGGCTCCACCCTCGCCGGCGCCAGCCCCCGCGACCTGCGCTTCCGCCAGCGCTACAACGCCACCCTGATGGCGGTGCGGCGGGGCAACCAGGTGCTGCGCGAACTGCTGGGGCGGCTGGTGCTGCAGGCGGGAGATGTGCTGTTGCTCCAGGCGCCGGTGGATGCGATCCGCGGCCTGCAGGCCAACAACGACCTGGTGCTGCTCGACGAGCTGGAGAAGGATCTGCCCACCACCAACCGCAAATGGGTGGCGGTGACCGTGGCCGCCCTGGTGATCCTGCTGCCGATGCTGAAGCTGCTGCCCCTGCTGGCGGCGGTGCTGCTGGCGGTGGTGGCGATGGTGGCCACGGGCTGCCTGCGCCCTGGCGAGCTGCAACGCGCCATCCGCTGGGATGTGATCCTGCTGCTGGGATCCCTCTCCAGCTTCTCCGTGGCGATGCAGAAGACGGGGCTGGCGGAGGCCCTCGCCGGCGACCTGCTCCAGTCCCTGCGGGGGTGGCCCGCCTACGCGGTGCTGCTGGTGGTGTTCGTGCTCGCCCAGCTGTTCACGGAGGCCCTGAGCAACGGCACCACGGTGGTGCTGCTGATGCCGATCGCCACCGAGATCGGCAAGGGCCTGGGTCTGCCGCCGATGGCCTTCATCTACGCCATCCTCTTCGCCGCCAGCCAGAGCTTCCTCACCCCGATCGGCTATCAGACCAACCTGATGGTGTTCGGCCCGGGTCGCTATCGCTTCCTCGACATGACCCGCTATGGCGCACCGCTCACCCTGGGCCTGGCCGTGATCGTTCCCTGGCTGATCTGCCGCCATTTCGGCCTCTGAGCGCCCTGCCGATCAGCCCTCCTCCGCCGTGCCCGCCACGGGCCCGAAGCGGCGGCGATGGCGCAGCGAACTCCAGAAGGCGAACACCAGCAGCAACAGGCCGATCAGGCCGGTGAGCCATTCCGGTACCGCCAGAGCGTGCTGGCGCAGCAGCACCCCGGCCAGCATCAGCAGCCCCAGGGTGCCGATCGCGTAGTGGGCCCCATGCTCAAGGAACACCAGCTGGTCGAGGGCCTTCTCGCGGCTCAGCATCAGGGTGAGCGAGCGGATGAACAGGGCGCCGAGCCCCAGGCCCACCATGATCAGCAGCAGGTTGGTGGTGATCGCGAAGGCGCCGATCGTGCCATCAAGGCTGAAGGAGGCATCGAGCAGCTCCAGGTAGAGCAGGCTGGCCAGCCCGCCGCCGGCCGCCGCCTGCACCCCCACCTGTTCCTCATCGCCGAAGGCATCCGCCAGGGAGGTGCTGAGGATCTGCAGCACCAGGCCGATCACTCCGGCGATCAGCACATCGGCCCGCTGCGCCCCCGGCAGGGCCAGAACGATGCAGAGCAGCAGGATCAGGGCGAGGGCCACCTCCAGGGCCTCGATCCGGCCGGCCGCACTGAGGCGCCGCTCCAGGGGCCGGAACCAGTGCAGGGTCTTGGCTTCATCAAGGAAGTAGCGCAGGAACACCATCAGCAGGAACATGCCGCCGAAGGCGAGGATGCGGGGTTCGGCCAGCTCCAGCAGCTCCCGGTAGCGCCCCGGATCGTGGAGGGCGGCCTCGAGCGCCGTGCCGAGGCTGACGCCGCCGGCGAGGGCCACCATCAGCAGCGGCCCCACGAAGCGCACGCCGAACACCGGGATCACCAGGCCCCAGGTGAGGAAGAAGCGCTGCTGGCCGGGGGTGAGCCGCTCCAGCACCCGGGCGTTGACCACGGCGTTGTCGAAGGAGAGGGAGACCTCCATCAGCAGCAGCACCAGCGTGACCCATGCGGCCTGGGGGCCCTGCCAGCCGAGCACCGCCGCCAGCACAACCGCGCAGCAGGCGAGGGGAAAGACCAGGTAGCGGAAGGTCCGCCGCGGCAGGGGGGGCAGCATCGGCAGATCGGGGCGGCTCCCCATGATCCTCGCCGCCAGGGCACGGCCCCTCAGGCCCGGGGCTTCTCCTCCCCCGGCAGCCGCTGCTCCAGGCGCTCCAGCAGCTTGGGCAGCACCAGGGTGACCAGCACCAACAGCAGCGCCCCCAGGCCGAATTCCACCACCCCCTTCACCATCCGCTCGAACGGAATCCAGCGGCCCCCCAGCCAGGCGAGCGACACCATCGTCACCGCCCAGAGGATGGCGCCGGCGGCATTGCAGAGCAGGAAACGGCGGTAGGGCATGCCCACCGCCCCGGCCATCGGCCCGGCGATCACGCGCAGCACCGCCACGAAGCGACCCAGCAGCACCGATTTGCCGGCGTGGCGCAGGAACGACTCCCGCAGCCGCTCCATCTGCTCGGGCGACTGGCGCAGCAGGGCGCCCACCCGCAGCAGGAACGACCAGCCGGCGCGGCGCCCCACCCAGTAGCCGATGTTGTCGCCGAGGATCGCGCCGCTGGCGGCGGCACCGATCACGCCGAGCACGTGCAGGTGGCCGCTGCCGGCGGCGTAACCCCCCAGCAGGGTGACGGTTTCACCGGGCAGGGGCAGGCCGGCATTTTCCGCCAGCATGGCGGCGAAGATCACGCCATAGCCCCAGTGCTGCAGCCACTGGCGCAGGGTGTCCACATCGGCGACGCCTTCAAGCAGTGCCAGTGGCATCTCCATCAGCGGCGGCGGGCCAGGACGGCTTGCACGGCCTCAGACACTACCGGTTCCCCCGGGCAGGGGCGGGCGGGAGCGGTGGCGCCGCTGCTGGCGCCAGTGCAGCACCGACCAGGTGAGGAAGGCCAGCAGCAGGGGCAGGGCCAGCACCAGCAAGGCCAGCCGGTATTCGTCCACCAGGCCTGGGGCCTGGTTGAGCAGCAGCTGCTCGCCCAGGTAGAGGCCGTAGAGGCCCACCAGGATGCCGCCCTCCAGGCGGGTGATCACCCCCTGGGTCCAGAAGATCGGCAGGCAGGCGAGGGTGGTGAGCACCATGATCGGAAAGTCGCGGTCGATCATCACCCGATCCACCAGCAGCCCATCGCCGGACACGGTGGCGCAGAGGCCGAGGATCACCAGCTGGTTCAGGAGGTTGCTGCCCACCACGTTGCCGATCGCCAGGTCGGCCTTGCCCCGGTAGGCCGCCACCAGGGAGGTCACCAGTTCGGGCATGGAGGTGCCGGCAGCCACGATCGTGAGGCCGATCACGGTTTCGCTCACCCCCAGGGCCTGGGCCGCGCCGATGGCGCCGCGCACCAGCAGCTGGGAGCCCACCACCAGCAGCACCAGGCCTGCGGCGAGCTTGGCGGCCGCCACCGGGCCGCTGCTGCGCTCCTCGGAGAGGTCATCGCCCTGCTCATCCGGATTTTCGCCGGCGGTGCGCATCTCCCAGATCACATTCATCACCGTGCCGGCCAGCAGGGCCAGGCCCGCCTGCCAGGTGAGGCGGCCGCCGGAGGCCATCCCCCAGGTGGCCATCGACACCCCCAGCAGCAGGGGCACATCGCGGCGCACCAGGCGGCTGCGCACTCGCAGGGGCACCACCAGGGCGCTCATGCCGAGCACCACCAGCACGTTGAAGATGTTGCTGCCGACGATGTTGCTCACGGCGATCGCGTCCTCCCCCCGCAGGGTGGAGAGCACGCTCACGAACAGTTCGGGGGCGCTGGTGCCGAGGGACACCACGGTGAGGCCGATGACGATCTGGGGGATGCCCAGCAGCAGGGCCAGCGCCGTGGAGCCCGCCACGAACAGCTCGCCGCCACCGAAAAGGATGAGGATGCCCCCCAGGATCAGGGCGAGATCGATCAGGAAGGGCATGGGCGACAGTCGTTGGCAGGATTCTGCCGGTCCGGGGCCGATGTCGTCGGCGGGCCCGCGCTGGTGGGTGGCGGGCGACCTGGATGGCTTCCTCGGCCTGGGGCTGGACAACCTGATCCAGATCCTGCTGATCGTGTCGCTCTGCCGGGGGGTGCTGGGCTATCCGGATGGCCTGGTGTTCGGGTTGATCCTGCCGGCCAGCGGCCTCTCCCTGGTGGTGGGCAACCTGGCCTATGCCGCTCAGGCCTTCCGCCTGGCGCAGCGGGAGGGCCGCGGCGACCGTACGGCGCTGCCGTATGGCATCAACACGGTGAGCCTGTTCGCCTTTGTATTTCTGGTGATGCTGCCGGTGAAGCTGGCGGCCCTGGGGCAGGGGCTGGATGAGGCGGCGGCGGTGCGGCTGTCGTGGCAGGCGGGGCTGGTGGCCTGCCTGGGGTCGGGCTTGATCGAGATGGCGGGGGCCTTCGTGGCCGGGGCGTTGCGGCGCTGGCTGCCGCGGGCGGCGCTGCTGGCCACCCTGGCGGGCATCGCTCTGGGCTACATCGGCCTGGGCTTCCTGCTGCGCACCTATGCGGTGCCGGTGGTGGGCCTGGCGGTGCTGGCGGTGATCCTGCTGGCCTACTTCGGCGAAGTGCGCCTGCCCCTGCCGGGGGGCCTTCTGGCGGTGCTGGTGGGGGTGGGGTTGTCGTGGGCCACGGGCCGACTGACGGTGGATCCGGCCGCCTGGCGGGCGGCCCTGGCCCAGGTGGGGCTGCACGGGCCGAGCCTGCAGCTGACGGAGCTGTGGGCGGGCCGGGCCCAGCTGCTGCCCTGGCTGGGGGTGACGATCCCGATGGGGCTGTTCAACGTGCTCGGCTCCCTGCAGAACCTGGAGAGCGCCGCCGCCGCGGGCGACGACTACCCCGTGCGCTCGTCGCTGCTGATCAACGGCCTGGGTTCCACCGCCGCCGCCCTGCTCGGCTCCTGCTTCCCCACCAGCCTCTACATCGGCCATCCGGGCTGGAAGGGCATGGGCGCCCGCATCGGCTATTCGTGGCTGAACGGGCTGGTGATGGGCCTGGGCTGCCTGCTGGGGCTGTTCGCCGTGGTGGGCCTGCTGGTGCCGATCGAGGCGGGCATGGCGATCGTGCTGTACATCGCCCTGGTGATGGCGGCCCAGGCGTTCCAGGCCAAGCCGGCCCGGCAGGCGCCGGCGGTGGCGCTGGGGTTGCTGCCGGGCCTGGCGGGCTGGGGGTCGCTGCTGCTGAAGGCGGGCCTGCGGGTCGGGGGATCCGGCACCCCCGCGCGACCCTTCGGCCCCCAGCTGCTGCTGCCGTTGCAGCAGGCCGATGTGTGGGCCGCCGGCGCCTTCGCCCTGGAGCAAGGGCAGATCATCGCCGCCATGCTGCTGGCGGCGATGCTGGTGTATGTGATCGAGCGGCGCCTGCTGGCGGCGGCCGCCACCGCCCTGGCCGCGGCGGGGCTGTCGTGGGTGGGGCTGATGCACGCCTGGCGCTTCACCCTGGCCGATACGGTGCTGCAGCCGGGCTGGGGCAGCGGCCGGGAGTGGGCGTTGGGCTATCTGGCGATGGCGCTGGTGTTCCTGCTGGGCTGGCGGCGTGGGCGCTGAGCGGTGCGCTGCCTTTGGCGGCAGACTGGGCGCGACCCGAGGACAGCACGGCCCGCCATGCACCGTCGCCACCAGGAGGGCCATAACACCCATCGCATCGGCTGGCTGCGGGCGGTGGTGCTGGGGGCGAACGACGGCACGATCTCGGTGGCGAGCCTGGTGGTGGGCATCGCGGCGGCCGGAACGGGGCGGGACGCGATTTTGCTGGCGGCGATCGCCGCCAGCGTGGCCGGGGCGATGTCGATGGCGGCGGGGGAGTTCGTTTCGGTGCAGTCGCAGGCCGACACGGAGCGGGCGGATCTGGCGCGGGAGCGGCAGGAGCTGGTGGAGGACCCGGCCGGTGAGCTGGCGGAGCTGGTGGGGATCTACATGGAACGGGGCCTGAGCCATGGGCTGGCCCGCCAGGTGGCCGAGGCGATGACGATGCACGACGCCCTGGGCGCCCACGCGCGGGAGGAACTGGGGTTGAACGAGGTGCTGCGGGCCCGGCCGGTGCAGGCGGCCCTGGCCTCGGCGGCGAGTTTCGTGGTGGGGGCGCTGGTGCCGCTGGCGGCGATCCTGCTGAGCCCCCGCGGTGAGCTGGGTGCCGTCACCACCGGCAGCGCCCTGGTGGCCCTCACCCTGCTGGGGGGCACGGCCGCCTGGGCGGGTGGGGCGCCGATCCTGCGGGCCAGCCTGCGGATGCTGTTCTGGGGTGCCCTGGCCATGGGCCTCACGGCCCTGGTGGGCCAGCTGTCGGGCGCGATGATCTGAGCGATGCCAGCCCCCGCCAGCCTCTGCCTGCGCCGTCCGGACGACTGGCATGTGCACCTCCGGGATGGCGCGCTGCTGCAGGCGGTGGCACCGGCCACGGCGCGGCAGTTCGCCCGGGCGATCGTGATGCCCAACCTCAGCCCGCCGGTCACCACCGTGGCGGCGGCGCGGGCCTACCGGGAGCGGATCCTGGCGGCGGTGGCCGCTGGCCCTGGGCAGTCCATCGCCAGCCCGGAAGAGCCTCCACCGGCCTTCGAGCCGCTGATGACCGCCTACCTCACCGACGCCAGCGACCCGGCGGAGCTGGAGCGGGGCCAGGCCGAGGGGGTGTTCAGCGCCTGCAAGCTCTATCCCGCCAATGCCACCACCAATTCCGCCGCCGGCGTGAGCGACATCCGCCACCTGGATCGGGTGTTGGAAACCATGGAGCGGATCGGCCTGCCGCTGCTGATCCACGGCGAGGTGACGGACCCGGAGGTGGATGTGTTCGACCGCGAGGCGGTGTTCATCGAGCGGCACCTGGTGCCGCTGCTGGCGCGTCATCCAGGGCTGAAGGTGGTGCTGGAGCACATCACCACCGCGGAGGCCGCCGATTTCGTGGGCAACTCCGGGCCGAATCTGGCGGCCACGATCACCCCCCACCACCTGCACATCAACCGCAACGCGATGTTCCGCGGCGGGTTGCGGCCGGATTTCTATTGCCTGCCGGTGGCCAAGCGCGAGCGGCATCGCCTGGTGCTGGTGGCGGCCGCCACCTCCGGCAACCCGAAGTATTTCCTGGGCACCGATTCCGCCCCCCATCCCCGTTCGGCCAAGGAAGCGGCCTGCGGTTGCGCCGGCATCTACAACGCCCCCTATGCCCTAGAGAGTTATGCATCGGTGTTCGAGGCGGAGGGGGCGCTGGAGCGGCTGGAAGCCTTCGCCTCGGAATTCGGCCCGCGTTTCTATGGGCTGCCATTGAATGACGGCACGATCACCCTGGAGCGCCGCGATCACCTGGTGCCCCAGCGCCTGGGGGAGGGCGAGCTGGCGCTGGTGCCGTTCCACGCCGGCGAGCTGCTGGGCTGGCGGCGGGCCGGGGACTGAGCGGCGGTCACCAGGCGCACCAGCGTCGTCAGCGGGGGCTGTCGCGGGCCGAGGCGCGACCGCCCTGAGGAGGCGCTGGACACCAACATCCTGGTTGATGTGTTGCGCGGCGAGGCGGTGGCCCTGGCCTGGCTGGAGCCGCAGCAGAACCCGCGGATCAGCGTGATCACCTGGCTGGAGGCCTTCCCCCGGCTGCCCCTCGATGACGCCATCCTCCTCACCACGGCCCGTTGCCGGGACTCACCCTGGCCAGCCGCAACCACCGCGATTTCCCGTTGACGCTGGGGGGTGTTTGGCATCCGTTTTGCCTCAGGCGGCGTGCCTGGCGATGGCGGTGGCCAGGTCCCTGGTCAGCCGGAAATCCAGCAACAGCTTCACCAGGAGCACAGATCCAATCACCACGGAAACCGTATCCAAACGCCCATCGAGTCGTTCCACATCCGGGGTGATGACGCCATGAATGGACAGCTGGCACACC
>JBEIHT010000031.1:0-24443 GCA_040381155.1 Aphanothece sp. | reverse complement strand
GTCAGGACGACATGCTGGCCATGTGGCCGAGCGTGTACCCGGCTGACACCGTTCTCGACATCTTCACCTATGCCGGTGCCCCCGGCACCTACAGCCTGAATCTTGGTGCCGGTGGTGGTCTGTGGTGGAAGAGCGGCAACTTCAGCGTCAGTGCCAACTACGTCTCCGCCAACGGCGACAACAGCAATCCTGATTCTCGCAACGCTCCCAACTGCGGTGGTATTGGCACCGATTGCTCCCAGCAAACGGGCACCTTCCAGCTCGGTTACGGCGGCTCCAACTTCGGTCTGGCGGCGGCCTACACCTACTCCTCGGGTGGCGCCGGCCTCTACGGTGGCAACGGCACCCCCGCGGCTGTGGTGGGTTTCCAAGCTGCTGACAGCGTCAACTCGGTGGGCATCAGCGGCTACTGGCAGCCCACAGACTCCGGCCTGATCCCATCGATCAGCGCTGGTTGGGGTGTCAACTCCGCCAGCTCCGATACGATCAACTTCGTGGACGGTGCCCAGTCCCAGTCCTGGTACGTGGGTCTGCAGTGGGCCGATGCCTTCATCAAAGGCAACGCTCTTGGCATGGCCGTGGGTCAACCCACATTCTTCACGAAGTCGGGTGACGACGACGTGGTCAAAGCCAACGACGGCAACTATGCCTGGGAGTGGTGGTACAAGTTCCAGGTGACCGACAACATCAGTGTCACCCCGGCTCTCTATTACCTCAGCGCCCCCCTCGGACAGCTGCAGAAAGACAACGGCAGCCAGACCTTTACGAACTTTGGCGGTCTCGTCAAGACCACCTTCAAGTTCTGATTCGATAGTTAGAACTCTTTGAGGCAATATCAAGCCTGGCCGCACTTACGGCCAGGCTTTTTTATCGATTCCCTGTTACTCTTCCCCCCTCCCCCCCCTGCGTTTCATTAAGGCCGCCCATGGTCCTGCGCCGTTCCGCCACCCTGGCTGCTCTGATCACCGCGGCCGGCCTGTCACCGGCTTCGGCAGCCGGCGCGACACCCCCAGCAGCGTTGCCCCTGGATCTGGAGAGCATCGGCCGCTACACCACTGCTCTCACCAGCAGCCAGGCCGAGGCGCAGCATGTCACCAGCATCCATCAATTTTCCGACGTCCGCCCCACCGACTGGGCGTACCAGGCGCTCAGCAACCTGATCGAGCGCTACGGCTGCGTGGCTGGCTATCCCGATGGCAGCTACCGCGGTGGCAAGGCGATGACCCGCTACGAGGCGGCCGCCCTGCTGAACGCCTGCCTTGATCGCATCAGCGAAGTCACCGACGAGCTGAAGCGGCTGATGAAGGAATTCGAGAAGGAGCTCGAGGTGCTGCGCGGCCGTGTGGACGGACTGCAGGCCAGGGTGGGAGAGCTGGAGGCCAGTCAGTTTTCCACCACCACCCGGCTGCATGGTGAAGCCCGCCTGGTGCTTGGTGGTCTTGATTACAGCGGCAACACGGTCGACGAGCCCATTTACACAAATCCGGATATCCCTGGCTACACGCCCCTGCGCGAGGCGTTGAGCTTCAATTACGACCTGCGACTTAACTTTGATACAAGTTTCAGCGGCAAGGATCTGCTGCTCACCACCCTGCGGGCAGGCAACTTCAGGGATTCCGGCTTTGGAGCACCGCCCACTCCGTTGACCGAGCTCGATGCGCAGTTTGAGGAGGACTGCGGAACGGGAACGGATTGTGGTGACGTGGTCTCCATTGATCGGCTCTACTACCAGTTCCCAATCGGATCCACCGTCACCGCCACCATCGGTGGCCGGGTGCAGCAGGACGACATGTTGCCGGTCTGGCCCAGTCTTTACACGGATGATCGCATTCTCAAAATCTTCCAATATGCAGGTGCTCCCGGCGCCTACAGCCAGCTGCTGGGCACCGGCGGTGGCCTTTGGTGGAAGCAGGCGGGTCGCAGCACCGGCTGGAGTCTGGCCGCCAATTACGTGTCCAGCAATGGCGATCAAGCCAATCCAGCCGATGGGGGCATCGCCACCACTGGCGCCGCCGCTACGGGTACCCTGCAGTTGGCCTATACCGGCCGAAACTGGAATATCAGCGGTGCTTACACCTACAGCGGCACCAACGTGGCCTTCCCGGGTACACCCTTGAGCGTGCAGATCCAGCCTCTGCGTGGGCTGAATACGGGCTATACCCAATCCCTGGGCCTCTCCGGCTACTGGCAGCCCGCCAGCAGCGGTTGGCTGCCCTCGATCAGTGCTGGCTGGGGTCTCAATCGGGTGTATTACACCAACAGCGATACCCTCGTGCCTGCCGATGAGCGGGGCTACCGCGCCGCCAGTGAATCCTGGTATGTGGGCCTTGTTTGGAGCGATGTTCTCGTCAGTGGCAATTCCCTCGGTGCTGCCTTCGGCATGCCCACCAAAACCACCAATTCCGATGGCGATACGGTCTGCCAGGTGTGGTTCCCCCCCAGCTGCCCCGGGGGTGGCGGCAAGCCGGCTGGCAATTTCCACAACCCCAACGACGCCAACTATGCGTTGGAGGTGTACTACAAAATGCAGCTCACCGATCAGATCGCCATCACGCCGGCCATCTTCTGGCTGAGCCGGCCGCTGGGTCAGTACACGATCAATTACGGCCCGGGAACGAACGACAGTGGCAGCTTGAGCAGCCTGGGTTATCTGGTGCAGGCCACGTTCCGGTTCTGAATCTGGCACGATTCCCTGGCTTTGTGTGTCGCCGACTACATGTGCCTGTGCTGGCGAATCCTGCAGCATCCTGCCCCGCTGAGTAACATTTAGCCGTCCGTCATCTCTGGCGGCACTACTCCTCTTTTTGGTGTGAGGAACTCCATGAAACCTTTCCAGCGTCTGCTGGTGGCTCCTGCTGCCTTGGGCCTTCTGGCCCCCATGGCTGCACAAGCCGCCGAACTCAATCTGACCGACGTCAACGCTTACTCCTCCAATGGAAGCGCCGACCAGGTCACCAGCATCAACCAATTTTCCGACGTCCGCCCCACGGACTGGGCGTACCAGGCGCTCAGCAACCTGATTGAGCGCTACGGCTGCGTGGCCGGCTACCCGGACGGCACCTACCGCGGTGGCAAGGCGATGACCCGCTACGAAGCGGCCGCCCTACTCAACGCCTGCCTCGATCGCATCAGCGAAGTCACCGACGAGCTGAAGCGCCTGATGAAGGAGTTTGAGAAGGAGCTCGCCATCCTGCGAGGCCGCGTGGATGGCCTGGAAGCCAAGGTGGGTGAGCTGGAGGCCAACCAGTTCTCCACCACCACCAAACTCCAGGGCGATACGGTGTTTGTGATCGGCGCCCCCTGGTTCGGTGGCGGCCAGGATGCCAACAGCACCGCCAGCGGCTCGGGTTACAAGCTGACCAAGGGTGTTGACGTGACTCCGCCCACGTCGAACTCTGCCAAGTATGGGGATAATAACAACAGCCGCTGGGGCGGTACCACGTTTAATTACGACGTCCGGCTGAACCTGAACACCAGCTTCACGGGCAAAGACCTGCTCTACACCCGTCTGCGGGCTGGCAATTTCGAGAACAGCTCCTTCTCCGGTAAGCCCTACAACCTGCAGGCTCTCGATCGCGCCTACACCACCAATAACGATCCGGGTCAGGTTGATGTCGTCGGTATCGATCGTCTCTATTATCGCTTCCCTATCGGCTCTGCCTTCACGGCCCTGATTGGTGCCAGGGCGCGTAACACCGAGTTTCTGGCGGTTCGCCCCTTCTTCTACGACGCTGGCATTCTCGACGTCTTCACCCTCAACGGTGCACCCGCCACCTACAACAAGGCGACGGGCGCCATGGCTGGCCTGATGTGGAAACAGAATGTCAAGAAGGGCAATCCCTTTCTGGCTGCATCTACCAGCTACGTGGCTCCGCGTGGTGATCAATCCGATCCCAACACCGGTGGTATTTTCACCGATGCCAGCCGCGGCAGCTTCACCACCCAGATCGGTATCGCCGCTCCTCAGTGGGCCCTCACCGGCGCCTGGCGTTATGGCCAGTGCGGCGACAACATGACCCGCCGGGGCACGCAGTTTGCCCGTCAAACACTGAGCTGTGCCTACCTCGAAGATGGCACGGCCTACACCAACAACTTCGCCCTCACCGGCGCCTGGCAGCCCAAGTCGGCTGGTCTTATTCCCTCGATCAGCGTGGGCTGGGGTATCAGCAATGTGAATCAGGCTGACTATGCCGAGCCCCAGGCCTACGGCAGCCCCAATAATATCAACCAGACCCAGTCTTGGACGGTGGGTCTGCAGTGGAAAGACGCCTTCGCCAAGGGCAACTCCCTCGGCATGGCCGTCGGTCAGCCCACCTACGTGACCGGCCTCAACAACAACGCCGATCTCAGCGATCCCAACGACGGCAACTATGCCTGGGAGTGGTGGTACAAGTTCCAGGTCACCGACAACATCAGCGTCACCCCGGCTCTCTTCTACCTCAGCCGTCCCAATGGTCAGTACACGGCCAATGGCGAGACCAACACCGTTTTCGGTGGCTTGGTCCAGACCCAGTTCAAGTTCTGAGGTTCAACCGTCAGACCGTCGCTGGCTCCCCGGTTCACCGGGGAGCTTTTTTTTGTGCCCGGTCCGCCGCCGCAGCGCTTGGCTTTCCGAGATGATTGGCCCAGCGTTCCCCTGTCGATGGCCCGTTACGCCAGCGATCCCTACGCCGTGCTGGGGGTGAAGCCAGGGGCCTCTGCCGCGGAGATCAAGGCCGCTTACCGCGCCCTCGTCAAGCGGCACCATCCCGACGCCGGGGGAGATGACAAGCGCATCCTGTCGCTCAATGCCGCCTGGGAGGAGTTGCGGGATCGCGTTCGCTCCGTCGCCTCCGGGGCCGATGCCGGTGGCTCCGCGGAAGCCCCGCCGGCGCGCGCGCGCCGCCGTTCCTCCGCCTCCGGCGATCAGCTGTTGGTGGACTGGCTGCGGCAGGTGTATGCACCGATTGACCGTTTGCTCGGCCAGGTGATCCATCCCTTCCCCGAGCAGCTGCGCGCCCTGGCGGCCGATCCCTACGACGACCACCTGATGGAGGCGTTCTGCGCCTTCCTGGCCCAGAGCCGTGAACGCCTGGACAAGGGGGAGAGCCTGTTTCGCTCCCGTGCCTGCCCCGCGTCGGCCCAGGGATTCGGCCTGAGTGTGTACCACTGCCTCGGCCAGGTGCAGGATGCCCTCTCAGAGCTGGAGCGCTACACCCTGGGTTACGTCGACAGTTACCTGCACGATGGCCGCGAAATGCTGAGCGAGGCGGGTCGGCGGCTGCAACGGCTGCAGGAGGAGCGGGGCCGCCTCGACCTGGACGTTTGATGCGAGCTCTCCTGAAGCGAGCCCCCCGTCTTCAGGCGCTCCAGGCCTCCAGCTGGTCGAGCCGCAGCCACACATCCGGCACGGGCCGCCGCCAGCGCAGCTGGGCGTAGGCGCCCTTGATGGCCAGGATCTCGCCAGGCCCTTCCAGCACGTAGGCCGGCGGTTCCGGGTCGCTGGCCCCCGCTTCGACACTGTCGCGGTAGGCGCTCAGGTTGAGCCGGACCAGGGCTCCCTTCTTCAGCGGGGTCGCCGCTGCGGCGGGGGCGGGTGCGGGATCGGCCATGGCAGAACACGGAGCTGGCGCCAGGCTAAAGCGGCCTAGCCTCGGCGGGCTGATTCACGGGGACGGTTGGCATGCGCCTGTTGCTGCTGGGATGTTCAGGCTTTGTGGGTCGGGACCTGGTGCCCTTCCTGCTGGAGCTGGGTCATTCCCTCACCCTGGTGAGCCGCCGCTCCCAGCCCTTCCCCGCCCGTCTCGACGAGCGCCTCACCTGTCTGCAGGCCGATCCGGCCGTGGCGGCCAGCTGGCAGCGGGATGACCTGCGCCGGGCGCTGGCGGCGGCCGAGGGGGTGGTGAATCTCGCGGGCGAGCCGATCGCCGAGAAGCGCTGGACCCCCGCCCATCGCCAAGTTCTGCTCGACAGCCGGCTGGAAACCACCCGGTTGTTGGTGGAGGCCATGGCCCGGCTGCCCCAGCCGCCGCCCGTGCTGGTGAATGCCTCCGCCATCGGCTTCTACGGAACCAGCCTGGAGGCACGCTTTGAGGAGAGCAGCCCGGCGGGGGACGACTTCCTCGGCCAGCTCTGTCGCCGCTGGGAGGAGGCGGCCAGCGCCGCCCCCAGCCCCTGCCGGGTGGTGATCCTGCGGCTGGGCATCGTGCTCGGGCCGGACGGGGGCGCCCTCGGCAAGATGCTGCCGGTGTTCCGGCTGGGCTTCGGCGGTCCGGTGGGCTCGGGGCGTCAGTGGATGAGCTGGATCCACCGCCATGATCTCTGTCGCCTGATCGCCACGGCCCTGGAGGATTCCGCCTGGAGCGGCGTCTACAACGCGGTCGCCCCCGAGCCCACCCGCATGGCGATCTTCGCGGCGGCGTTGGGCCGCTGCCTGGGTCGTCCCAGCCTGCTGCCCGTGCCCGCCCCGGTGTTGCAGATCCTGCTGGGGGATGGCGCCCAGGTGGTGCTGGAGGGTCAGCAGGTGCTCCCCAGCCGCACCCTGGCCCAGGGCTTCCGCTTCCAGTACCCCGAGCTCAACGGGGCGCTCGCCGCTGCCACCACCCCAGCGCCCCGCTGAGCAGCGCCGCCGCCATCAGCAGGGAGATGGCCGGGGTGAACAGCGGCTGCCAGAGGCGCTGGAACAGCGCCAGCGCCCCATCCCGGTGCCAGCTGTGCAGCACCACGGCCACGGCGAACCAGAGGGCGCCGGCCAGCACCAGGAACACATCCGCCACCAGCAGCCGGTCGACCAGGTCCCGCAGGCGGGACAGACGCCCATCAGGGCTGGAGGAGGGGTCGCTCATCGGGGAGCCGTCCGGGTCAGCTCCATGATCGCCGCCGCCAGGCGGGCGCTGCCGCCAGGCGGGCCGATGCGCTCCTCGGCCAGCCGCCGCAGCTGCCCGGCCCACTCCGGATCCCCCGGGGGCTCGGCCCGTCGCTGCAGGAGGGTGGCGGCCAGGGCGGCGCTGGCCATCAACGTGGCCTCCCCCCCCGCCGGCCCCGGCGCGCAGACCACCCCCGGGCCCAGCAGGCGCCGCTGGGCCTCGGCGAAGCCTGGGGTGAACTGGGGGCCGCCCCCCGCCAGCTGCAGCACCGGCAGGGCCAGCCCCACCGCCTGCTCCGCCGCCGTGCCGGTCATCGACAGCACCAGATCGCTGCCGCGCAACACGGCGCCGAAGCGCCCCCAGTGGAGCTGCAGCCGCAGGCGCCCCTTGGCCAGCACAAACCGGGCGCCATCGTCCCCCTCCGGCGAGCCGGGTTCGATCTGCCAGCCCAGCGGCGCCGCGGTGGCGGCCACCGCTGGTGCCGGCAGGTCGCCCACCAGGGCTGCCTGCAGCCGCAGCCGGCCCGGATCCTGAAGCGGCTCGGGCAGGTGCGGCAGCAGCCGCAGCATCAGCCGCAGGTTGCGGCTCGCCTCCGGCAGTCGGCTGCCGGGCAGCAGGGCCAGCGACGGGGGCCGATCGCCGCCGCCGACCCCGGCCGATTCAGGCTCCGAGGTCGCCACCAGGTCGAGGAAGGGATTGCCCAGGAAGACCACGGGGCGGCCCAGCTGGCCGCTGAGATCGGCGGCGGTGAGGGCGTCCCGGCTCCAGATCGCCCGCCAGCAGCTCGCTTTCAGCAGCGCGGCGCAGGGGAAGGGCAGCCGCAGCCGCCCCTCATAGTGGCTGGAGTAAGCCACCAGATACACGGCGGCCGGCCGCCCCATCAGCCACGCCGCCAGCACCGGCACCAGATCCCCCACCGCCAGCACGAGCCCGTAGCGCGCCCGCGTCCGCCACAGCCACAGCAGCCGGCTGAGCAGGTAGAGCGCCTGCCCCTGGAGAAGCTCGCGGCAGCGGCCGGCCAGCGAGGTGTACCCCAGGCCGCCGGTGCTGTATTCGCGGCTGGGGCCCCCCACCACCGCAATGCCTTCCCGCCGGTAGGCCTGGCCGTGACCCACCAGCGGCATGGCCTCCACGCTGAGCCCCTGGCGGCGGAGCTCACGGCCCAGCAGGGCAGCGCTGAGATCCTCGCCGTGGCCGTTGCTCAGCAGCAGGAGCGGCCTCAAGCCTGCAACCAGCTCCGCACCTTCTCCAGGGCCTGCCAACCGGGACGGCGCCGCAGACCATCGGCCATCGAATCCTGCAGCTCCTGGCTCAGCTCCGGCGCCAGCAGCATCACCCGTTTCACCATCTCGATGTGCTCCCGCACCCCCTTGGCTCCCGTTTCCAGCATCGCCACGCTGAGGTTGATGCGGGCCTGGGGATCCTGGGGATTGAGCCGGACGGCGGTGCGGGCCGACTGCAGGGCGGTCTGGGGCTGATCGAGCAGCAGCTGCAGCCAGGCCAGGCAGGTCCAGCCCGCCGACTGGCGTGGCTGCTGGGCCGTGATCGTGAGGAAATCGCCGATCAGCTCCTCGGGGGCAGCCCCCTGCTGGTAGCGGCTGATCGCCTCGTCGAACAGGGTGGTCCCGGAATCGGAGGAGGTGGCCGTCATGGCAGCGGTGCGGCGGGCGCGTCGATCCCTTCAGATTCCCATGCCAGTGGGACGGTGGGCGCTCAGACCGCGAACGAGCTGCCGCAGCCGCAGGTCTGGGTGGCGTTGGGGTTGGTGAAGTTGAAGCCACCGCCGATCAGGGCGGAGGAGAAGTCGAGCTGCATGCCGTAGATGTAAAGCAGGCTCTTCGGATCGCAGACCACCTGGAAGGCGGGCGCCTGCTCCGGCTCGTAGGTGTACACCTCGTCGTCGGGGCAGATCGCCTGGCGATCGATGAAATCCATGGTGTAGCTCATGCCGCTGCAGCCGCCGGAGCGCACGCCGACCCGCAGCAGCTTGGCCTCCCCCTGCTGCTGCATCAGGCCCGCCAGCTGGCGCATCGCGCTCTCGGAGATGAGGATGCCCCGCCCATCCCGGTCGGTGTGGGCAGCGGCAGCGGCGGGGCCGGCGGCGGTGGGTGTGGCGGCTTCGCTCGTCATGGCTCGCGGCGACCGTGCGTCTGGGAGACCCTCACTCTATGGAGGCCGCTCCAGGGATGCCGGCATCGCCCGGCCGATCGGCCGGTTCTCCGGCCCCCCCGCGGCTCCCTCCACTCCATAGAGTCTCTGCCGTGCGGGAGGAACGGGTGCGCGTCGCCATTGTGGGCTCGGGTCTGGCGGCGCTGTCCGCGGCCGTGGATCTGGTGGATGCCGGCCACAAGGTGGATCTCTACGAAGCCAGGCCCTTCATGGGCGGCAAGGTGGGCAGCTGGGTCGACGACGACGGCAACCACATCGAGATGGGCCTGCACGTTTTCTTCTACAACTACGCCAATCTCTTCGCCCTGATGGGCAAGGTGGGCGCGCTCGACAACCTGCTGGCCAAGGAGCACACCCATCTGTTCGTCAACCGCGGCGGTGATCTGCGCGCCCTAGACTTCCGCTTTCCCCTCGGGGCTCCCTTCAACGGCCTGCGGGCCTTCTTCACCACCCCCCAGCTCACCTGGCTCGACAAGCTGCGCAACGCCCTCGCTCTGGGCACCAGCCCGATCGTGCGCGGTCTGGTCGACTACGAGGGGGCGATGCAGGTGATCCGGGAGCTGGATCGGGTCAGCTTCCGCGACTGGTTCGTCGGCCACGGCGGCAGCCAGCACAGCATCGAGCGGATGTGGAATCCGATCGCCTACGCGTTGGGCTTCCTCGATTGCGAGCGGATCTCAGCCCGCTGCATGCTGACGATCTTCCTGATGTTCGCCACCCGCACCGAGGCCTCCAAGCTCAATTTGCTCAAAGGTTCGCCGCACCGCTGGCTCACCGGCCCGATCCTGGCCTACATCGAGGCCCGTGGCGGCCAGCTGCACCTGCGCCACCGGGTCAGCGAACTGCGCCACGAAGAACGGGACGGCCAGACGCTGGTGACCGGCCTGACCCTGGCCACGCCCGAGGGGGAGCGGCAGGTTGAGGCGGATATCTACCTGGCGGCCTGCGATGTGCCCGGCATCCAGCGGCTGTTGCCCGAGGAATGGCGCCGCTTCGCGAGTTTCGAGGCGATCCATCGGCTGGAGGCCGTGCCGGTGGCCACGGTCCAGCTCCGCTATGACGGCTGGGTGACGGAGCTGGGCAACGGAGCGGCCGCCAACCGGCTCGACACCACCCATCCCATCGGCCTGGACAACCTCCTCTACACGGCCGACGCCGACTTCAGCTGCTTCGCCGATCTCGCCCTCACCAGCCCCGTCGACTACCGGCGGGAGGGGCTCGGTTCCTTACTCCAATGCGTGCTCACCCCCGGTGATCCCTGGATCCCGAAGAAAACCGTGGAGATCGTCGCCCACACCGACCGCCAGGTGCGGGACCTGTTCCCCTCCGCCCGCGACCTGCGTCTGGTCTGGAGCCATGTGGTCAAGCTGGCCCAGTCCCTCTACCGCGAGGCCCCCGGAATGGAGCCCTTCCGTCCGGAGCAGCGCACGCCGGTGGCCAACTTCTTCCTGGCCGGCAGCTACACCCGGCAGGACTACATCGATTCCATGGAGGGAGCCACGATGAGCGGCCGTCTGGCCGCGGCCGCCATCCTTGGTCGGTCGGTGAGCCTGGCCCGCAACGCGGCCGTGGCCTAGGAGACCAAGCGATGGGACGGTGGCTCGAGCACAGTGTGACCACGGAGATCGAAGCCCCCGTTGCCCGGGTGTGGGAGGTCTGGAGCGATCTGGAGGCGATGCCGCGCTGGATGCGCTGGATCGAGTCGGTGGTCACCCTGGAGGATCCCGATCTCACCGACTGGACCCTGGCCGCACAGGGCTTCCGCTTCCATTGGAAGGCGCGCATCACCATGCGGGTGGAATCTCAGCAACTGCACTGGGAATCCGTGGGTGGTCTGCCCACCAAAGGGGCCGTGCGCTTTTACCCCCTGGGGGCGGCCCGCACCGCCGTGAAGCTCACCGTGAGCTATGAGTTGCCCGGTGTGCTTGCACCGCTGATGGAACCCACCATCATGGGTGGCATCGTGACCAAGGAGCTCCAGGCCAACCTTGACCGCTTCCGAGATCTGGTGGAAACAGGCTAAAGCCATGGCCCATCGTGCCCTGACCATTCCGGTTGCCCTGACGCCCCTGCTCCTCCAAGGCTGCGTCCCAGCGCAGCCCCCTGTCGATTCCACGGTTCTGATTCCCCCCGCTCCGCCGGGCTCCCCTACGGCGCCGGCGACCCTGGCGGTCGCCAAGCCAGCCAAAGCCCCCGCGGATGTCACCGCCGGGCTGCGACCGCTGGCCACCCCCCAGGAGGTGCTGAACTCCGTCGACCTGGGCCGCCCCGATCCCTTCGGCCGGCTCCTTGGTGCCCTGCCCGTGCCGCTTGGCCCCGATGGCAAACCCCTGCCGCTGGCCGCCATCGCCGCCGCCACCGCCGCCATGCGCGGGCAGGCCACGGCCGCCGCTCCTGGAAAGCCGGGTGCCAGAGGCATGGTTGCCATCGCCCCCCCGGAGCTGCCCAAGAACTTCAGCCTCAGCGGCGTGATTCGCGGTGGTGGCACCAGCGAGGCCGTCGTCAGCTTCGGCAACCTCAGCGGCAGCCTCCGCCCGGGTGACCGGGGCGGCACCAGCACCGATCTGCTGCCCCCGGGCTGGAGCGTGGCCGCGATCGATGTCCACCGTGGTGTGCTCACCCTCCAGAAGAGCGGGCAGAGGGTCAAGGTGGAGATGTGAGCGCCCGCGCGCAGGCGTCCACCAAACCCTCCAGGTCGTGGGGGGCAGCTTCGGCGTCCACCCGTCCGAGCACCTGCAGGCAGCGCTCGCTGGTGGCCGGGCCGATCGACACCAGCCGCACGGCGTCCAGCCGCGCAGGCCAGCTGGGCCCGAAGGCCGCCGCCAGCAGCTGGGCCGTGTGGCTCACCGTCTTGCCGCTGCTGAAGGTGATCGCCTCCACCCGCCCCTGATCCAGGGCCAACAGCGTGGGGCTGGGCAGGGCATCGGGGCAGCGGGTTTCGTAGGCCGGCACCTCCACCACCCGTGCACCGGCCTCTCCGAAGGCCTCCGCCAGCAGGGTGCGCCCGCCGCTCTGCACCCGCGGCAGGAGCAGGCGCTGGCCCCAGCCGGAGACCGGGAAATGCTCCACCAGGCTCTCGGCGATGAAGTCCGGCGGCACGAAGTCGGCGCTGGCCCCGAGATCCTCGAGCGCTGCGGCGGTCTTGCGACCGACGGCGGCGATCTTCACCCCCGGCGGCCGGTGGGTCAGGCTGCCGCCCTGGCGCTGCAGCCGTCGCTGCACCGCCTCCACACCGTTGGCGCTGGAGAAGAGGATCCAGTGGAACTGCTCCAGTTCCGCCAGGGCGTCGTCGAGCGGTCCCCAGTCATCGGGGGGGCCGATCACCAGGGCCGGCAGGTCGACCACGGTGGCGCCCGCCGCCTCGAACAGGCGCCGGGCTGCGCCGAGCTGTTGTGCGGCGCGGGTGACCGCGATGGTGCGGCCGGCCAGATCGGGGGGAGGGCTCAGCGCGTCCGCCATGGCTGGCCTCATCCCTCCAGCCGGACGAGCTGTCCGGCCCGGCTCGCCAGGGCGTCGGACTCCTCCGTCCGTCCCTGCTCCCGCAGCAGGGCGATGGCCTGGCGGAAGCCCTCCCGGGCGCCGCCGATGTCGCCGGCCATCAGCAGGGCCACCGCCAGGTTCTGGTGGGCTTCCGGGTGCTGGCGGTCGAGCTCCAGCGCCCGCCGGTAGGCGGCGATGGCGGCCAGCGGCAGGCCCCGCTGGCGCTCGATCAGCCCGAGGGCGATCCAGCCGTTCACGAGCTCCGGTGCGGCGGCCGTCACCCCCTCCGCCAGCTGCCCCGCCTCCGCCAGCTGCCCTTGCCGCTGGAGCAGCAGCGCCAGATTGAGCCCCGCCGCCACGCTGAGCCGCGGGTCGAGGGGCAGGGCCAGCGCTTCGCGGTAGAGGGCGACCGCCTGATCCGGATCGCTGGGGCCAAGGGCGAGGGCGAGGGCAAGGAGCAGCTCGAAGCGTTCGGCGCCGGCCTCGTCGGCGTTGGCCGCCAGGCCACGGCGCAGCAGGGCAACGGCCCGTTCCCGTCGCCCCTCCGCCAGCTCCAGGCCGGCCAGCTTGGCGATCGCATAGGCGTCGTCGGGCCGTTCCGCCAGCTCGGCCTCCATCGCCTGGCGCAGCCGGGCCGCCTTGCCGGCCTCCAGCAGCCGCTCCGGCCGGTAGCCGTCATGGAGCAGGGCCGGTTCCGGGCAGTGCAGCACCCGCCAGTGGGAGTCCCGGGCCTGGATCGCCAGCACGCTGTCGTCGATCATCGCGTGGTACGGACGACTCCAGTGCAGGTCGGGATGGCGGCGGAACAGCCGACTGACGGACGAGTAGGGGGCCTGGGCCGCCCCCAGCTCCCGCCGCAGCAGGGTGATCACCAGGGCATCGGGCTCCGCCATCAGCCGCCGCAGGGGCTCCCGCGCTTCGGGTCGCAGTCGCTCATCGGCGTCCAGCACCAGCACCCAGTCGCCTCGCACCACCTCCAGGGCCCGGTTGCGGGCCGGGGCGAAGTCGCCGGGCCAGGCCAGCTCGTGCACCGTCGCCCCCAGTCGCCGGGCGATCGCCACACTGTCGTCCCGGGATCCGGTGTCGATCACCACCATCTCGTCCACGAAGCCCGCCAGCGAAGCCAGGCAGCTCTCCAGCCGGGTGGCCTCGTCGCGGATGATCATCGAAAGGCTGAGCATGGGGCCCTCAGTCGGTGAAGCCTCCCGTGGAGCCGGCGGCGCCCGTCAGGCCCAGACGCGCCAGCAGGGCCCGCTGGGCCCGGGGCATCTGGGCGGGGCTGTAGGCGGCTGGGATCCCGGGTGGCAGAAGCGGCCGCAGGCTGTCCCAAAGGTAGGGGCTGCCCAGCACCGCCAGGCCCCCCAGCCTGTCGGCCTCCAGCAACTGCCGGAGCACCTGGGGCCAGGGTTCGCCGCTGCCGGCGCTGGCCCGGAATGGATTGCCGCGCACGAACAGTTGCAGCAGCACCGGGCCGTCCCCCAGGCGTTCCAGGGCCAGGGGCTGCTGCGGATCGTCGCTCCAGGGGGAGGGACCCTGGCCGTCGAGCAGGCGCAGCCGCAGGCCCGCCGCCGCCGGCAGTTGCACGGCCGGGGCCATGGGGTCGAGGAACGGCGATCCCAGGCTGGAATCCAGACGGATCAGATTCAGGCCGGCCTCGCCGGCCCGCCCCCAGCCCGGCCCCAGCCCCTCCAGGCTCCGCTCCACCAGCTCCTCGGCCAGGTCGAGGTCGTCCGGCAGCGGCCCGTTGCTCAGGCTCCCCAGGGGGGTGGCCGGATCGGGGTCCATCGCGTCGGCCCGGGTCTGGGCCAGGGCCCGGCGCCGGCGCTCCAGGCTCTCCTCCAGCCGCTTCTCGCTGAGGCGTCCCTCCGCCACCGCCGCCACGATCGCGTCCAGGGCGGACGCGGCGTCGGCGGGCATCAGCACCAGATCGGCCCCGGCGGCCAGGGCCAGCACCGCCGCCTCCCCCGCCCCCCAGCGGCCGGCGATCGCCTCCATCACCAGGGCGTCGGTGACGATCAGACCGTCGAAGCCCAGATCCCGGCGCAGCAGGCCGTTGAGCACGGAGGGAGAGAGAGTGGCCGGCAGATCGGGGTCGAGGGCCGGCAGGAGCAGGTGGGCGGTCATCACCGAGGCGACGCCCGCCGCGATGGCGCGTCGGAAGGGGGGCAGCTCGATCGCCTCCAGTCGCTCCCGTCCGTGGGGCAGCAGGGGCAACTCCAGGTGGGAATCGCTGGCGGTGTCGCCATGGCCAGGGAAGTGCTTGGCGCAGCAGAGCACCCCTTCGGCCTGGGTGGCGCGGCAGAAGGCCTCGGCCAGATCGCTGGCCGTCTCGGGATCCTCGCCCCAGGCGCGCACGTTGATCACCGGGTTGGCCGGGTTGTTGTTGACATCGCAGACCGGCCCCAGCACCCAGTTGAGCCCCAGGGCACGGGCCTCGCGCCCCGTGCAGCGGCCGTAGCGCCGGGCCAGGGCGAGAGCGCCCTCCGGATCGCGGCGCCGCAGGCGGCCCACGGCCAGGGGCGGCACCAGCCAGCTCGCTCCGCTGAAGCGCTGCCCCACCCCCTCCTCCACATCGGCGCAGAGCAGCAGGGGGCCGTTGGCCCAGGCGAGCAGCTGGCGGGTGCGCAGGCGCAGCTCGGCGGCGCTGCCGCCGAGCAGGATCACCCCGCCCACCCCATCGGCCAGCAGGCGCCGCAGCTCGGCGTTCGCCAGCTCCCAGCGGGGGTAGCGGCGCTGGTCGTCGGCCAGGTGGCCGCTGGCGCGGACCACCAGTAGAGCGGCCAGGCGACGGCGAAGGGCCGCGGCGGAGGCCGTCACGGCCCTTCGCTGGAGCTGGCGCCTTCGCCCAGCGGGATCTCCCCCCGCTCCAGCCGCTGCTCCTCCAGCCGGCCGAGCAGCTCCAGCACGGTGGCGCCCCGCTCCAGGCCGCGGTCGAGCAGGAAGGCCACCTCCGGCGTGCGCCGCATCCGCAGACGTCGCCCCAGCTCCCCCTTCACGTAGGGCGCGGCCGCCTTCAGACCCTCCAGCACCAGGGCCCGATCCCCGTCGCCCCCCAGCACGCTCACAAAGATGCGGCAGTGCTGCAGGTCGCCGGCCACCTCCACATGGGTGACGCTGACCATGCCGTTGTGGATGCGCTCGTCCCTGATGCCGTTGACCAGCAACTCGCTCACTTCGCGGCGGATCAGGGCGGCGACCCGCTCCACCCTTCGGCCCTGGGCCATGGGATCCCGATGGTTCTCAACTCACCATCGCACGCAGCACCAGGCCGAGGCTGAGCATGCCGCTGATCAGGGCACCGATCAGGGCCACGGCGGTGACCGGGTTGCTGCGCCGCTGGGCAAGCGGCTCCACGACTGAATTGATCACCCCGAGGCTGAAGGCGATCAGGTAGCGGGGATAGCGGGTGACGTTGACCAGGAAGTCCTTCATCGGCCGGGACGCCGCCGACCGGCGGCAGCACTGCGGAACTGCGGGCTACTCTGCCGCGGGCGGGTCCCGCCCTGCCTACGCCCCGCCGCCAGCGCGCAGTGGAACTGCATCAGTTCAGCCATTCCGCCTTCTGCGAGAAGGTGCGCCTGATCCTCTCCTTCAAGGGGCTGGACCATTCCCTGGTGGAGGTGACCCCGGGGCTGGGCCAGCTTGAGCTCTTCCGACTCTCCGGCCAGCGCCAGGTGCCGGTGCTGGTCGATGGCGGCGAGGTGATCGCCGACTCCACGGTGATCGCCCTCCATCTGGAGGAGCGTCATCCCGAGCCTGCCCTGCTGCCCCGGGAGCCCCGCTCCCGAGCGCGGGTTCTGCTGCTGGAGGACTGGGCCGACACCGCCCTCTCCAGCGGCTGCCGTCAGGCGCTGGTGCAGGCCGCCGCCGCCGACCCGGTCCTGCGGGCCGCCCTGTTGCCCGAAACCACGCCCGCGCCGCTGAGGCGTCTGGTCTCGGCCCTGCCCGGCTCGCTGCTCAGCCCCGTCAGCGAGGCGGTGGGCGAGGTGCTGGCCCCCTGCGAAGGCCGCCAGCTGCGCCGCAACCTGGAGCAGATCAGCGCTCTGGTGGAGGGGGGCGCCTACCTGGAGGGTGACCGCCTCAGCCTGGCCGATCTGGCGGTGGCGGCCCAGCTGACCCTGCTGCGCTTCCCCGAGTCCGTCGGCGCCCCCCTGGCCGGCCGCGGTGTTGCCGGCATCGCCGACAACCCGATGTTGGAGCCCCTGTTCAGCTGGCGGGATCGGATCCTGGCGGAAGCGGGTCGAGCCTGAGCCGCCAGTGGCCGCTGGCGGTGGCGCTCGCCACCAGCCCCTGGGCGGGCGAGGGATAGCGGGCCTGCCACTGCTCCGCCGCAATCCAGGTCTGGCCCTCCTCCAGCCGGCGTTCGTAACGGCTCAGGGTCTCGATCCGGCTGACCCGGGGTTCGCCAGGACCATGCAGAACCTGCAGGACCAGTTCATCGGCCAGGAACAGCCCCCCATCCCCCGGCGGCCGTTCGCTGCGGCGGCCCACCACCGTGGTTTCGAGGGTCTGGTCCCCGGCCAGGCGGGCGATCTGGCGGTTGGGATTGGCCGGGTCGTCCCGCACCTCCCGCAGGGCCTCCCCCAGCAACGCCTGACCCACGGCGCGGGCGTTGGCCGCCCGCTCCCCCACCACCCCGCCGCCGGGGATCGGGCGGAAACGGACCGGCCACTGCACAGTCTCCTGGGGCGGCGCCCCGTCCTCCAGGCTGCTCACCAGCCAGTCGCCGGCGAACCAGGCCGGGTACTCCAGGTCCGTCCGGCCGGGCCGCGGCAGGGGCCCGGGCAGCCGCCACTGCGGCCAGGCGGCGAGGCGGGCGTCGAGAAGGCCGCCGTCCGCCGCCGCCGCGGGGGCGGTTGCGCCCCCGAAGGCCAGCCAGACCGCCAGGATGGTGCTCAACAGGGCCCGGGCCATGTCCGATCCGCTTCTGCGGGAACTCGATCATTACGTGGTGCTCGAGCCCGGTGGGGGTGAACGCATCCTCACGGCCGCAGAAACCCTGGACTGGCTGAGCGCGCGGCTGGCGGCGATGGACGCACCGCCGGCGGACCTGGCGGCCCTTCCCGTTGGCCGGGAGCGGGCCCTGCGCCTGCTGGAGACCGCCTGCGAGCTCGAGACCGCCCCCGGCCTCACGATCCAGTGGTATGCGGTGCGCCTGGAGCCGCCGGCGCGCCTGGAGGGTTGAGATTCCGGCGGATCTGTCCGTCGCCATCCACCAGCTCGGCGGGGTGCTCGGGTGGGGCCAGGGGATCCCGCAGGATCGAGGGCAGGGCCGCCAGCACCTTGGCGGCCACCGCCGCCGGTGTCTCGTCGCCCTGGGGGATGGTGAGGTCGGCCTGGGCGTAGAGGGGGCGGCGGGCCGCCAGCAGCTCGGCCAGGCGGGCGGCGGGATCGGGGTGCGCCAGCAGGGGCCGGGGGGTGGGATCGGCGCGCAGTCGCCGCAGCAGCAGCTCCTCCGGGGCCTCCAGCCAGATCACCACCCCCTGGTGCAGCCGACCCCAGTTTTCGGGCCGGGTCACCACCCCGCCGCCGGTGGCCACCACCAGCGAATGCCAACCGGCGAGCTGATCGAGCACGGCGGTCTCAAGGTCCCGGAACGCCGCCTCGCCATCGCGCTCGAAGATCTCCGGGATCGGCCGCCCGGCCACCTGCTCCAGGACCGTATCGGCATCGATGACCCGGTAGCCCAGGGCCTCGGCCAGCGGCCCGGCAATGCTGCTCTTTCCGGATCCCATCATTCCCACCAGATAAAGGTTGATCCCGCGCAGGCGCTGGGCCAGCTCCCGGTGGCTTGCGGGTGCCACGGCGGGGGCCGCAGGGTCGCGAAAGGCGGGCTCCATCAGGGGATCGGGCCAGGGGGCGGCCAGGAATCAAAGCCTGTTTCTAGGATGGACTCCCCATGGACCTGGCCGCATGACCCCCTCGGGGCTGACGGCACCGCCTCCGGTGCCCCCCGCCTCCGCCGCCCACGGCCGGGGGCGCCTTTGTGTGATCACGCGCCGGGCCGTGTTCAGCGCCAGCCATCTCTACCGCCTGCCCGAACTGAGTGAGGCCGAGAACCAGGGCCGTTTCGGCCTCTGCAGCCTGCCCCCGGGCCATGGCCACAACTACGAGCTGATCGTGGCGATGGCGGGCCCCCTCGACGCCGATGGGATGGTGCTCAACCTCTCCGACGTCAAGCACGCCATCCGCCGCGAGGTGATCGCCCCGCTCGACTTCCGTTTTCTGAACGAGGTCTGGCCCGAGTTCGACCTCAGCACTCCCCAGGGGCGCCTGCCCACCACCGAGGCCCTGGCCCTGGCGATCCGCGATCGCCTCGCGCCCCACCTCCCCCTCATCAGCCTCCGACTCCACGAGCAGCCCGGTCTCTGGGCCGACGTGCTGGCCGCTCCCTCCCCCGATCCCATGGAAGCCTTCCTCTCGATCCGCACCCACTTCGCCGCCGCCCATCGCCTGGCGCGGGAGGAGCTCAGCCAGGTCGAGAACGAGGCGATCTACGGCAAGTGCGCCCGCCCCCACGGCCACGGCCACAACTACCTGGTGGATGTGACCGTCCGCGGCAGCATCGATCCGCGCACCGGCATGGTGTGCGATCTGGCGGTTCTCCAGAAGCTGGTCGACGACCTGGTGGTGGAGCCCTTCGACCACACCTTCCTGAACAAGGACGTGCCCCACTTCGCCACCACGGTTCCCACGGCCGAGAACATCGCCCTGCACATCGCCGACCTGCTGCGCGAGCCGATCGCCGCCAGCGGCGCCCACCTCCACCGGGTGCGCCTGCAGGAGAGCCCCAACAACGCTGCGGAAGTGTTCGCGGAGGCCCCCCGGCTCGACATCCTTCCCGATGCCCTGGCGGCCGCTGCGGCCGGCTGAGCGGGGGTGGGACTGAGGGGGCCTCAGGGCTCGGGCGTGGCCGGCGTCCCGGGGCCGGTGGGGCTTCCCCCCCGGCCCCCGAAGCGTCGCCCCAGCTCCCGCAGCGGCACCTCCCGCAGGCTGTCGGTCGGCAGCCCGAACATGCGCGCCAGACAGCGCTTCACCACCACCTCGCTGTCGTCCCCGAAGCGGCCGCCGAGCATCTCGGTGAGCACCCCCAGCCCCCGGCCTGTGGCGTCGGTCTCCTCGATCAGGCAGCGACTGGTGGGGATCGCCAGTTTGCGGCAGGGGTCCTGAAGGGCCCGCTCCAGGTCGGGGCGCCCGCCGCCGGCGGCCTCGACGCAGACCTCGGCCAGGCGGTTCTCCAGCTGGGGCCGCATCAGCATCAGCACCGGCCGCAGCAGCCCCGCCGACACCGGCCTCGGTTCGGCCCCCTCCACCGCCCCCAGGGCCAGGGCCAGGCACGCCAGCAGGATCCGCTGCGGAGACTCCATCGCTTCTGGCCCAGGTCACAGGAGAACCCGGCTAGTTTTGCGCCTTCTTCGCCCCCGCTGCCGCCCTGGCGCCATGGCCGAGCTGACCGTCCGCTGGCACCGCGCCACCAAGGAGCTGCCTGAGGAGCAGTGGCAGGCCCTGCTCGGCACCGCAGCGGCGGCTTCCGGCGCCGAGGCCCGTCCCTTCTACCGCTGGCGCTGGCTCCACCAGCTTGAGGCCAGCGGCAGCATCGTGGCGCGCCAGGGCTGGCAGCCCTGCCACCTGGGGCTCTGGCGCGGGGAGAGGCTGGTGGCTCTGGCGCCCCTCTACCTCAAGGGCCACAGCTATGGCGAGTTTGTCTTCGACCAATCGTTCGCCCAGCTCGCCGGTCAGCTCGGCCTCCGCTACTACCCGAAGCTGGTGGGCATGAGCCCGGTCAGCCCGGTGCAGGGCTACCGCTTCTGGTTTGCGCCCGGCGAGGACGCGGCCGCCCTGACGGCCGAGATGTTGGCCCTGATCGACGACTTCTGCCGCGCCAACCACATTCTCAGCTGCAACTTCCTCTACGTTGACCCCGCCTGGCGGCCCCTGGCCGAAGCCTGCGGCTGCGCCCTCTGGCTCAACCAGCAGAGCCTGTGGATCAACCCTGGCCACGCCAGCTTCGAGGACTATCTGGCCAGTTTTAATGCCAACCAGCGCCGCAACATCCGCCGCGAGCGCAAGGCGGTGGCCGCCGCGGGGCTGACGGTGACCCCGCTGGCGGGCGATGCGCTGTCGCCGCGCCTGGTGCGGCGCATGCATCACTTCTACGCCCAGCACTGCGCCCGCTGGGGGGCCTGGGGCAGCAAATATCTCACCGAAGCCTTCTTCAGCGCTGCCGCCGCGGAACTGCGCGAGGGGCTGGTGCTGTTCAGCGCCCACCGCGGCGATCCCGGCGAACCGCTGGCCATGTCCCTGTGCGTTCACGACGAGAGCCAGCTCTGGGGTCGCTACTGGGGCAGTGATCTGGAGATCGACAACCTGCACTTCGAAGTGTGTTACTACGCGCCGATCGAGTGGGCGATCAGCCGCGGCATCCGCGGCTTCGATCCCGGCGCCGGTGGCAGCCACAAGCGCCGCCGTGGCTTCGTGGCCCAGCCGCGTGCCAGCCTGCACCGCTGGTTCGATCCCCAGTTCGACGCGATCCTGCGCCAGTGGCTGCCCGGTGCCAATCGGCAGATGCTCAGCGAGATCGAAGCGATCAATGCGGAACTTCCCTTCACTGCTGCTTACGATCCCCCCCATGTCCCAGGCCCCCATGAGCAGCGACCGGCAGCGGCTGGATGAGGATCTCTCCCAGCGCTTCATCGCCCTCGATCCGGCCGGCTACTTTTTGATCAGCGTCGATCGCGAGGCTGGTGAGCTGGTGGCCGAGCACTATGGCAACGGCGTCAACGAGCGCGGCCTGGCCACCGATCCGGAAACCGGCGAGGTGCTCGCCTGCCGCGGGGAGGTCGCCCGTGCCCCCCTCGCCGTGTACCGGGGGCGCACCGCCAAGGAGCTGGGCATCCAGCTCACGGAAGGCGAGGGTCCGCTGCCGATCAGCCGCTTCGACCACGCCCTCTACCTCGGCCGGGAGCTGCAGAAGGCCGAGCACTGCCTGGTGGCGGCTCAGCCCTACATCCAAGACTGAGGGCCAGCGGGTTCAGGCCGGCTGCAGCTCCCGGTCGGCACTAACAGGGGCGGTCGGCGGATCGGGCGGCAGGGCTGCCAGCTGGTCGTGAATCTCGCGGGTGACGATGCTGCGGTACTCCTGGAAGTGCTCGTTGTGGGCGAGTGTGACCAGAAATTGCTCAAAGTTGTCGGGGTTAACGCGGGCGATCTTGAATAGCGATTTCCAGAAACGCCAGCGGGTGTCGCGAACGACTCCTTGGCGCCAGATCACAATGGAGAGGGCGCGGATGTCGGTCCAGCTCGGCAAACCTGCTTTGCCAAAGCTAACGACCTTGGCATACTTCTGCCAGCGGGGTTTGCCCACTTTCGTGTAGTAGTGGGTGACCCGATCGATATAGGCATTGGGTTCGTAAAGGCGGCAGAAGGCATCCACGTATTCGTTGGCGATCTCGCGGATCGGGCGGCTGGGCACGAAATTCAGCAGGTTGGTCTGGTTGACCCCCTTGGCGTCCTTCTTTTCCTGAACCAGGCGCCCTTCCTTTTCCAGGCGATGCCAGAGGCCCGTGTTCGGCAGGGCCTGCAGCATGCCCATCATCGCCGCCGGGATGCCGGTGCGGCTGACAAAGGTGACGATGCGGTCGCCGGCGCCTGTCTTCTCGCCATCGAAGCCGATGATGAAGCCCGCCATCACCCGGATGCCGTAGGAGGTGATGCGATCCACCGACTCCTCGAGCGAACTGCGGGTGTTCTGATGTTTGCCCGCGATCGAAAGGCTGGCTTCGTCGGGGGTTTCGATGCCCAGAAACACGCTGTCGAAGCGAGCCTCGGCCATCATCTCCATCAATTCATCGTCGGCGGCCAGGTCGACCGAAGCCTCAGTGGCGAAGCTGAACGGGTAATTGCGTTCGATCTGCCACTGCTTCAGAGCCGGCAGAAGCAGCTTCGCGTTGCGCTTGTTGCCGATGAAGTTATCGTCAACCAGGAAGATCGAACGGCGCCAGCCAAGGTCGTAGAGAGATTGCAGCTCAGCGATCAGTTGGGCGGGCGTCTTGGTGCGCGGTTTGCGTCCGTAGAGCACGATGATGTCGCAGAACTCGCATTGGAACGGGCAGCCCCGCGAGAACTGAACCGACATCGAGTCGTAGGCGTCGAGCTCCAGGAGATCGAAGCGGGGGATGGGCGTACCGGTCACGTCCGGCTTCTCACCGTTGGCGCTGAAGCGGCCGCTGCGCTCGCCCTTCTCGATCGCCTCGATGAACAGTGGCAGCGTGATCTCGCCTTCATCAAGCACCTTGAAATCCACCAGGTCCAGCTCCGGGGCGTCCGGGGTGGAGCTGGCGAAGGGCCCCCCGACGGCGACCGGCAGCCCCCGTTGCTTCGCCTTGCCGATCTGCACGGCCATGTCGGCTTTCTGGACGATCATGCCGGAGATGACCACCAGCTCCGCCCACTCCCATTCCTCCTCGCGGACCTCGCGAACGTTGCGGTCCACCAGCTTCATCTCCCAGTGCTGGGGCAGCAGGGCGGCGACGGTGACCATGCCCAGCGGCGGCAGCAGCACTTTGCGGTTCACCAGCTCCAGAATCTTCTCGTAGCTCCAGAAGGTTTTCGGGAACTCGGGATAGATGAACAGAGTGCGCATGCTGGGGGATCGCCGCGGCGCGGCTGGGAAGAGGGGCGGAGGGGGGCGCTGGGGTCGGAGGGACGGGGCAGGAGCCGGGCCAGCGGTGGCCGGTCTTCGGAAAGTGTGGCAACCCTAGAGGGTTTCCGGTCCACGGGAACCCGGCCACGCCCTTTCTGCTGTAATGGCAGCACCTTTGCAGGAACTTGGCCATGGGTGTGGTGATCTATCTGGGTCTGGTGGGCGCTGGCCTCGTGGCCGCCTTCGTGGCTTCCACGATCCTGCGGGGCATCCGCCTGATCTGAGGCCCCCGTTCCTTGTCAGGGGTTGGCCCTCAGGCCGGCTCCAGCCGCAGACGGCTGCGGCTCAGCTCCAGCACCCCGATGGCAAGGCCCGCCAGGCCGAACAGGGCGAAGCAGCTGAGCATCCCCAGCCGCATCGTCAGCAGGGCGGCCATCAGGCCACTGACGCCGCCGCCACCCAGGAAGGCGATCTGACCCAGCCCCGCCATCCGGCCCCGCAGGACCTGCGGAGCCCCCACCTGGCTGATCATGTTGGTCCCGGCCAGCAGGCAGGCGGTGCCGGCACCGATCAGGAAGCTCATCCCCAGGCCCAACACGGTCCTGGGGAGCCCTTCCGGCCAGGTCAGGGACAGGGCCATCCCCAGTTGCGCCAACGCCGTCAGGGCGGTGCAGCCACCCAACAGAAGGGTGGGCCGCCGGCTCAGTCCCTGGCTGTAGCGCTGCAGCACCAACCCGCCGCTGACGCTTCCCGCCGCCAGCACGCTGGTGAACCAACCCAGGGCCTGCGGCGACGGGCCCAGCAGTCTGGCGGCAATCAGCGGTGCCAGGCCAGGATGGAAGAAGCCCACGAGGCAGGAGAGGCCGGTGAACACCAGCACGTGGCGCAGCACCGGGCCGCAGTCCCGCCAGGCGGTGCCGAGGGTGGCGCCGCTCCCGGCCCGGCTGCGCTGATCGAGATCCCGCCGCGGCTGCAGCACCCAGAGCACGGTGGCGATCGGAATCAGGTACGTGGCGGCATCGATGGCCAGGGCCATGGCCGGCCCCGCCAGGGCCACGAGCCAGCCCCCGAGGGGTGGACCCACCAGCTTGCCGACGTTGAAGACCACCGAGAAGCTCGTCAGATAGGGGGCCAGTTGTTCGGGACCCGCCACCAGAAGGGCGCAGTATTTAGGGCTTGCTGAAATTCATTCTCCAAGTCACGGGGAACTCTAGGGGCAAAGCATTGCCAGGCCCCATCTTGGACAACAGACAAAGAAGTTGATCGATAATGCCGTCTAGAAAGCCCCTAAAGATGCTGTGCGGTGC